>NZ_JABEMG010000099.1 GCF_013004695.1 Promicromonospora citrea | reverse complement strand
GCGCCGCACGCCCCGGCGGCGCAGGCCCCGGCAGCCCAGCAGCACCCCGCCCAGCAGCACCCCGCCGAGCACCACCCCGCCGAGCACCACCCCGCCGAGCAGCACCGGAGCCCGGCTCCCGCCTCGATCCCCGTCGGCACGGCGTCCGCCCCCGGCGGGGGCTCGGGCTACACCAACCCCTACGCCGTGCCCGCCACGACCACCGACGCCGCGCCGAGGTCCCCGCGCAACCGGACCTGGGTCCCGGTCGTCAGCGCGGCGGCCGCCGCGGCACTGCTCGCGAGCCTCGGCACGGCCGGGGTGATCGCGGTCTCCGACGACGGTTCCGGCGCCGCGTCGCTCGCCGACGTCGGCCAGTCGAACAACCGCAGCGTGCCCGTCAACAGCTCGAGCGTCGAGAACCCGAACTGGACCGAGGTCACCGCGGCGGTCCAGGAGTCCGTCGTCGCGATCCAGGTCGCGGGCCAGCGGGGCGGCGCGGAGGGCTCCGGCGTCGTGCTCGACTCCGAGGGCCACGTGCTGACCAACAACCACGTCGTGTCCGGCGCACAGACGGTGCAGGTCACCCTCAGCGACGGCCGGGTCTACGACGCGGACATCGTCGGCACCGACCCGACCACGGACCTCGCCGTCGTCCAGCTCCAGGACCCGCCGTCGGACCTCTCGCCCGCGACGTTCGCCGACTCCGACGACGTCGCGGTGGGCGAGCCGGTCCTGGCGCTCGGCAACCCGCTCGGCCTGGCCAACACCGCCACGACGGGCATCGTCTCGGCCCTGGACCGCCCGGTCACCGCGAGCGCGGAGGACGGCTCGGACCAGGTCGTGACCAACGCGATCCAGATCGACGCCGCGGTCAACCCCGGCAACTCGGGCGGCCCGCTGTTCAACGCGTCGGGCGAGGTCATCGGCATCACGTCGTCGATCGCCACGCTGTCCGGCTCGTCGAACAGCTCGGGCTCGATCGGCCTGGGCTTCGCGATCCCGTCCAACCTGGCCTCGCAGATCGGTGACCAGCTCCGGGAGGACGGCTCGGCCGAGCACGCGTTCCTCGGGGTCACGCTGGCGGACGCCGAGGCGACCGCCGACGGCGTGACGCGCCGCGGCGCCGGTGTCCAGGAGGTCGTGCCGGACTCGCCGGCCGGCGAGTCCGACATCCAGCGCGGCGACGTGATCGTCGCGATCGACGGCGAGCCCGTCAACGGCTCCGCGTCGCTCACCGCGTTCGTGCGGGAGAAGGCGGCGGGGGACGAGGCGGTGCTCACCGTGGTCCGCGACGGACGGACGCAGGAGGTCACCGTGAACCTCGCGGTCCGCGAGGACTCGAGCACCCCGCAGGGTCAGGACTCGGGCCAGGGCTCGGGGCAGGGCTCGCAGGGTGGCTCCGACCAGAGCAGCCCGAACAACATCCCGGACTGGCTGCAGGAGTTCTTCGAGCAGCGCTGAGGCCTGGGCCGACCGGGCCCCGCGGCCCGCGACGCGCCTGCCGCCGGAGGGCGGGTCCCATACCAGGATCCGCCCTCCGGTGGTATTCACGCGCCGGGGGGTGAAGTCTGTGCCACGGGGCTAGGTTGGGCGCCGTGTCAGGGACGTTCACCGTGGTCAGGACCCTCGGCCGGTCGGATGCGGCGCACGAGATCCTCGAGGAGCTCCCCGAGTGGTTCGGCATCGACCGGTTCACGACCGAGTACGTCGAGGCGGCCGCCCGGTTCCCCAACTACGTGGCGGTCGCCGTGCCCGACGGTGCACCCGGCGCCGACCCCGCGGGGCCCGGAGCGGACGGCACCGTCGTCCCGGTCGCCGAGGTGCTCGGCGTGCTCCTGCTCGACCAGCGCTTCCCGACGTCGGCCGAGGTGCACCTGCTCGCCGTCCGGCGCAAGCACCACCGCACGGGCATCGGCCGGTCCCTCCTGCGCCGGGTCGAGGACGACCTGCGCGCCCAGGGCGTCCGCGTCCTGAGCGTCAAGACGCTCGGCCCGTCGTCGGGCGACCCGGGCTTCGACCAGACCCGCGCCTTCTACAGCGCGTGCGGCTTCCACCCCGTCGAGGAGTTCCCCGACCTGTGGGCGGGCGACCCGTGCCTGCTCATGGTCAAGCCGCTCTGACCTGCGGCCGGAGAACGGGTCGGGCGCAGGTCAGGACAGCGACGGCGCGGCGGCGAGCGCCTCGGCGGCCCCTGGCACGACGGCGGAGACGACGCCGGCCAGGCTGCGCTCGAGGTACCCGACGAGCTCCTCGGCGGCGAGGTCGGAGTTGATGCCGCCGTCGACGAGGGCCTGCTCGGCGAGCGCGACCCAGGACCGCACGGCGATGCGCAGCAGCTCGGTGTCCGGCACGCCGAGCTCGAGCAGCACGGCCAGCGCCCGCTCGGTCTGCTCCCTGCGCGCGTCCTCGATGACGGCGCGCACCTCCTCGTCGCCGCTGGCGGCGCCGCGGACGAGGGAGTAGAACGTGGGGCCGTGCTCGCGGACGTAGGCGACGAGGCGGGTGAGCGTGCTCGCGAGGCGCTCGGCCGGCGGGAGCTCGGGCTGGGGCTCGGACGCGTGGAGCATCGAGTCCCTGGCACGACGCACGATCTCGTGGTGCAGGCCGTTCTTCGAGCCGAAGTAGTAGTAGACGAGACCTGTCGAGACACCGGCTTCGGCGGCGATCTCCTCGACGGTCACCTCGGCCAGCGGGCGGTCCGCGAGCGTGGCGACCCCGAGGGCCACGAGCTGGTTGCGGCGTTCCTCGGGGCGCAGGCGCGTACGTCGGGCTGTTGCCATGTGTCGAGCATATCGGGCAGGCTTTGCGCCGCCGTCGCAGCCACAATTGACGGTAACTCAGTAATCACGCTAACGTCGCCCGGGGCGACGACGCGGTCGCTCACATTGGCATCGAGGGGAACACCAATGAAGCTCAGCAAGATCACGGGGTCGCGCAAGGGTCGCGTGGCTCTCGCCGTCATCCCGGTCACCATCGCCGCCGGCTTCCTCCTCGGCGGGGTCGCACAGGGCGCCGTGCCCGTCTCGTTCGCCATCTCGGGCAGCCAGTTCAAGATCGGCGCGGACCAGCTCGAGGGCACCGGCTTCTCCCAGTACGCGGGCGTCGCCACGTCGTCGGACGGCACGCAGCACCCGGCCGCGATCGCGAACATCAAGGACGCCAAGCTCTACAACCTGTGCCAGTCGGTCGTGCAGGACACGCCGCTGGGCAAGGTCGGCCTGCTGATCTCCGCGGGCACGGGCAAGGAGCCCGCCAAGGCCACCGACCTCCAGATCGGCATGAACGACCTGTCGGGTACCGCGATCTTCAAGAACATCCGCATCGGCGTGGACGCCTCGACCGTGAACACGGCCAAGAAGGGCGACGCCGGCGACTTCGCGATGGACTCCGACTCGGTCGACATCTCGAACCTGGAGCAGGTGTCCTGGAGCACGCAGGCCGCCGTCTTCCAGCTGACGGACCTCAGCCTCAAGATCACGGACGGCACCGAGTGCTTCTGAGTCCGGGTGACGGCCAGGCGTCTGCCGGCCGCCCCGGGCTGCGTGCACGGTTCGCCGACTGGCGCAGGGACTTCCGCCCCTGGCGCAGGCAGCGGCCGTTCGTCGGGGGTGTGCTGGTAGCGCTCGCTGGCCTGGAGATGCTCCTGTCCGGCCCGATCAAGCTCGACCAGCTCGGCATGAACATCGTGCTGCAGTTCGGTGTCGAGGGGGCACAGGCGACGATCCTGCCGCTGGCGCTGACGCTGCTCGGCATCCTGTCGATCGCGCAGCCGGTGCACCGGGTCTTCTACGGCGTCATCGCGCTGGCGATCTCCGTGTACTCGATCGCGGGCGTGAACCTCGGCGGCTGGGTCGTCGGGTTCCTGCTCGGCGTCGTCGGCGGCGTCGTCGTCGTGTCGTGGGCGCCCCCGCCCGCCGTGGCGGAGACCGCAGGGGAGTCGACGGCGGACGACACGTCCGGCGAGGCCGCCCCCGGCACGCCGGCCGGTGAGGACGCGACGGGCGACGCCTCCGCGGAGGGCGAGGCCGCCGCGCAGGGCGAGGCCCCTGCCGAGGACGAGGCTGCCGCCGAGGGCGACGGGCCGCGTGCAGCGGCCGGTGCGCCCGGGCCCGCGGCCGAGGGCGGCGGATCCGCCAAGGACTCGCTCAGCGGCGCGCTGCGCGCGCTGTCGCAGAAGTCCGCCGCGGTGGTGGTCGCGGGCGCGATGGCGCTGGGCGGCGCGAGCCTGCCGGCGTCGGCCTCGATGCCCGCCTCGGCCGACAGCTCCCAGCAGGCCACGACGTCCTCCGACGACTCCTTCTGGTGCACCGTCTTCCGGATCTGCGACGACTCGGGCGAGCCGGAGCCGTCGGCGTCGCCGTCGGAGGGCGCGACCGATCCCGGCGCCGGCGAGGACCCGGGCGAGGGTACGGCGGACCCGGGCGACGGTGCCGAGGACGGCGCCGGGGACGGCGCGGGCGGTGACGCCGGTGCCGGGGACGGCGCGGCCGGCGGTGACGAGGCAGCGGACCCGGGTGCGGGTGCCGGCCAGGACGGCGAGGACGCCGAGGAGCCCGAGTGCAAGGAGCCGACCCAGGAGGGCGAGGTGCCCCCGGAGGAGGCGGACGTCGCGCCGTCGGACCCGTGCGGTGAGATCGACCCGCAGAAGGTGCTCGAGGAGGCGCTGCAGACCGAGCTCGGCACGTGCGTCAAGGTGACCTTCGGCGGGAAGTTCGACCTCAACGTCCAGCTGCCGGGCCAGTGCGGGACGAGGGAGGACGGCAACGTCTTCTCGCTGCCCGCAGACCTGGAGAGCCGCGACCTGACGATCCCGCTGACCGGCATCAACGGCATCGGGCTGGCCAACGTCCCGGTCAAGGGCGACGGCGGTGGCCGCAGGGACGCGATCAAGATCTCCGCGGACAAGGTCGTCGTCGACGGGTTCTGGCTCAAGTCCTACGCGTACGACCACGGCACGGTGGCGGGCACGGACACGCGCGCGAGCTCCGTCTCCCTCGAGGGCGACGCGCACATGTACGTGTCGTCGATCCACGCGAACCTGCCGGACGGCCAGGACCTCCTGGAGGTCGCGACCAAGGTCCTCGAGGGCGCCTCGCTCATCGAGCTGCTGCTCACGGCGACGGACGCCCGGATGGGCTTCCTCGGCGCGACGTCGCAGACGCAGGTGTGGGACACCTTCCGCGAGCAGGTCTGGGGCGACCCGACCGACCCGATCGGCAAGGGCCCCACCGCCGGCACCCCCTGACCGGCCCCCCGAACCCCCCGAGGTAGTCACTGGGCGAGGTAGACACCTGGCGAGGTAGACACGCTCACTCCGCCAAGTGACTACTTCGCCAAGTGACTACCTCGCCAGGTGTCTACCTCGTGCGGAGGGCGTAGCGCATCGGTTCCAGCTTGGCCTCCGACTCCGCCAGCTCCGCGGCCGGGTCGGAGGCCGAGACGATGCCGCACCCGGCGAACAGGCGGATCGTCCGGCGGTTCTTCGGCGAGATCTCGGCCGAGCGCAGCGCGATGCCCCACTCGCCGTCGCCGTCGGCGCCGACCCAGCCCACCGGCCCGGCGTACCGGGCGCGGTCCAGGCCCTCGATCTCGCGGATCAGGTCGCGCGCCGCGGTGGTCGGGGTGCCGCACACGGCGGCGCTCGGGTGCAGAGCGGCCGCGAGCGAGAGCGACGACGGCCGCGCGGCCGCCCCGGCGTCCTGGCCCGCGAGCACGCCCGTGACGTCCGTCGCCAGGTGCATGACGTTCGGCAGGTGCAGCACGAACGGCACCTCCGGCACGTTCATCGACGAGCAGTAGGGCTCGAGCGCCGCCGCGACGGACCGCACGGCGAACTCGTGCTCCTCGAGGTCCTTGGAGGACCGCGCGAGCTGGGCCGCGCGCAGGAGGTCGGCGTCGTCGCCCTGCGTGTCGGGGGTCGTCCCGCCGTGGTCGCGGCGGATCGTGCCGGCCAGCACGCGCGAGGCCACCAGGCCCTTCTCGCTGCGCACGAGCAGCTCCGGCGTGGCACCGACCATGCCGTCCACGCTGAACGTCCAGCACGCCTCGTAGGCCGACGCGAGGCGGCCCAGCAGGTGCCGGGTGTCGACGGGGTGCTCCGTCGTCGCGACGACGTCGCGCGCGAGCACCACCTTCTCGAGCTCGCCCGCCTGGATCCGGGCGATGCCCTCCGCGACGACGGCGGGCCAGTCGTCCGCACCCACCGCGCCGTCGGTGAGGGCAACGCGGCCGGGGCCGGTGACCGGCTGCACCGGGTACGCCGAGAGCAGCTCGTCGCCGACCGGGGCCGACCGGTCGCCCACGAGCGCGACCGTGGTGAGCCAGGCGCGGTCGCCCCGGCGCCCGAGCACGACGCGCGGCACGACGAGCACGCCGCTGGCCCGGGCCGGGTCCTCCTCCTCGTCGCCGGGCGAGACGTCGTCGAACGCGAAGCTGCCGAAGGCGACCAGCCCGCTGCCGGGCAGGCCGACCTCGTCCTGCACCTCCGCCAGCGCGAGCACCTGGCGCCACTTGTCGTCCGCGTCGGCGAACCGGCCGGGGCCGAAGGTCTCGAACCGGAGGGCCTCGCCCCAGCCCACCAGGCCGTCGCCGTGCCGCACCCACGCCAGGGCCGCGCTGTCGGGCAGGCGGTCGATGAGGGCACTCGCGTCGGCCGGCAGGTCGTCGACCGCGGTGGTGCGGACGACGAGCCGCGGCCCGTCGGGTGCGCCGGGCGGTGCGTCGTCGGACGGTGGCGGCGCCTCGGTGACCCACACGTCATCGTACGTGGCGGTGGCTGCGGGGGCGCCGGGGGAGCCCGGGGCGGGTGAAGCGGTCATCGGCCTCAGGATAAGCACCGCGGACGGCCCCTCGACCCGCCCGTAGCCGACGTCACAGCACCGACGGCACGGCGCCGCCGCCGCGCGCACGGGCCGGTGCACGACGTGGGACGATGACCGCATGTCCCGCGCAAGCCTGGAGAAGAAGCCGGCCGAGGTCGCGTCGATGTTCGACGGGATCGCCGCCCGCTACGACCTGACCAACGACCTGATCTCCCTGGGCCAGGACCGGCGCTGGCGCCGGCTCACGGTCGAGGCCGTCGCGGCCATGCCGGGCGAGCGCGTGCTCGACCTCGCGGCGGGCACGGGCACCAGCAGCGAGCCGTTCGCGGCCGACGGCGCGTTCGTCGTGCCGTCCGACTTCTCGATCGGCATGCTCCAGGTCGGCAAGCGACGGCGGCCCGACCTGCCGTTCGTCGCGGGCGACGCGACGCGCCTGCCGTTCGCCGACGCCTCGTTCGACGCCGTGACGATCAGCTTCGGCCTGCGCAACGTCGTGGACACCTCCGCGGCCCTGCGGGAGATGCTGCGCGTGGTCCGGCCGGGCGGGCGCATCGTCATCTGCGAGTTCTCGACGCCCACGTGGGCGCCGTTCCGCACGGTCTACCAGGAGTACCTGATGCGCGCGCTGCCGGTCATGGCCACCCTCGTGACCCGGGACAAGGGCTCCTACGACTACCTCGCGGAGTCGATCCGAGGCTGGCACACCCAGGTCGAGCTCGCGCGGCTCATGCTCGAGGCCGGGTGGGAGCACGTCGCCTACCGCAACGTCTCGGCGGGGATCGTGGCGCTGCACCGGGCCGTGCGCCCCACCGACGCGCCGTCCTGACGTCACGCGTCCGCCGCCCCCCCGCGGCACCCCGTTCCGCCCTCTGCCAAGTAAGGGGAACCTTCCTACACAATCCCCCCTAAGTGTGGCTAGGGTGTCGGTGTTGTGACAGGGTTCACAAGGGCTTGTCATCACGGCCCTTCAGAGCCCCGCGCAACGAGGTCAGCAACGACCACGACAGCGGGTTCCCAACGGGGGTGAACGTGCGAAGAGAGCGACGCGACGACGCGGATGTCATCGTGGTGGGCGCCGGGCCGGCCGGCTCGTCCACCGCGCACTGGTGCGCGGCCGCGGGCCTCGACGTGCTGCTCCTGGAGAAGGGCGAGTTCCCCCGCGACAAGATCTGCGGCGACGGCCTGACGCCGCGCGCCGTGGCCGAGCTGGTCCGCATGGGCGTGCCGACCCGCGAGGAGGACGGCTGGATCCGCAACCGTGGCCTGCGGGTGCACGGCGGCGGCCGTTCCTACGAGCTCGACTGGCCCACCCTCACGACCTACCCCGGCTTCGGCATGGCCCGCGCCCGCATGACGCTCGACCACACGCTGGCCCAGCACGCGCAGGCGAGCGGCGCCAAGCTGCTCGAGCGCACCAAGGTCACGGGCCCCGTGCGGGACGACGCCGGCCGCGTGGCCGGTGTGACCGTCCAGCCGCTCGACGCCCGCGGCCGCGCCGAGGGGCCGGCCAAGGAGCTGCGTGCCCCGGTCGTGGTGGCCGCCGACGGCGTGAGCTCGCGCCTCGCGCTCGCCGTCGGCCGCGAGCGCCGGGACGACCGCCCGATGGGCACCGCCGTGCGCGCCTACTACCGCACGCCGCGCCACGACGACCCGTTCATGGAGTCGCACCTGGAGCTGTGGGACGGCGAGCCGGGCCGGAGCAACCTGCTGCCGGGCTACGGCTGGATCTTCCCGCTCGGCGACGGCACCGTGAACGTGGGCCTGGGCAGCGTGGCGTCGACGCCGGCGCGCCAGTCGGCCGCGGGCATCGACTACCGCCGCCTGATGGAGACGTGGCTGGCCAAGAGCGCGCCGGAGGGCTGGGACCTCGTGCACGACCCCGAGCGCGGCCCGATCCGCGGTGCGGCGCTGCCGATGGGCTTCAACCGTGGCCCGCTGTACGCGGACGGCGTGCTGCTGGCGGGTGACGCCGCGGGCATGGTCAGCCCGTTCAACGGCGAGGGTATCGCCTACGGCCTGCAGGCCGGGCGGGTCGCGGCCGAGGCGATCAGCCAGGCGCGCCACCAGGCCACGGACGCGGCCCGCGAGGCCACGCTGGCCACGTACGCCGACCGGATGCGGGCCGACCTGGGCGGCTACTACACGCTGGGCCGCTGGTTCGTGCGGCTCATCGAGCACCCCGAGATCATGCGCCTGTGCGTGCGGCACGGGCTGCCGTGCCGCGTCGTCATGCAGTTCACGCTCAAGCTCCTGTCCGACTGCTACGAGCCGCGCGGGGGCGACTGGGTCGACCGCGTGATCGCGGGGCTGACGAGGGTGGTCCCGCGCGCATGAGCTCCACGACATCCGAAGGGCACAAGGGCACATTCATGAAGGGCACAGCATGAACCCCTACGTTCCGATCCTGATCCTCATGGCGATCGGGGCAGTCCTCGCGCTGGGCGGCGTCGCCGCGAGCGCGATCATCGGCCCGAAGCGGTACAACCGCGCCAAGCTCGACTCGTACGAGTGCGGCATCGAGCCGACGCCGCACGCCGTCGGGGGCGGGCGGCTGCCGATCAAGTACTACCTGGTGGCGATGACCTTCATCGTCTTCGACATCGAGGTCGTCTTCCTCTACCCGTGGGCTGTCGACTTCACGACGCTCGCGACGTTCGGCCTGGTGGCGATGCTGGCGTTCCTCGCCCTCATCACCGTGCCGTTCGTGTACGAGTGGCGGCGCGGCGGCTTCGACTGGGTCTGACGGCGGCGACGAAGACTTCACGCACGGCGCCCCGCGGCGTCGTGCAGCGACGCCGGGCGGTGCCCGGCAACTAGGAGGGGACATGGGTGTCGAGGAAGCGCCGTCAGGGTTCCTGCTGACGACGATCGAGGACCTGGCGGGGTACCTGCGCAAGGCCTCGCTGTGGCCGGTGACGTTCGGCCTGGCGTGCTGCGCCATCGAGATGATGGCGGCGGGCGCGTCGCGGTTCGACCTGTCGCGGTTCGGCATGGAGGTCTTCCGCGCGTCGCCGCGGCAGGCCGACCTGATGATCGTGGCGGGCCGCGTGAGCCAGAAGATGGCGCCGGTCGTGCGGCAGGTCTACGACCAGATGAGCGAGCCCAAGTGGGTGCTGTCGATGGGCGTGTGCGCGTCGTCGGGCGGCATGTTCAACAACTACGCGATCGTGCAGGGCGTCGACCACGTCGTGCCCGTCGACATCTACCTGCCCGGCTGCCCGCCGCGCCCGGAGATGCTGATCAACGCGATCCTCGGCCTGCACGACCACATCCAGAGCTCGCCGCTCGGCGTGAACCGCCTCGAGGCGGCGCGCGCCGCGGAGGCGGCCGCCCTGGAGGCGACGCCGACGTTCGAGATGAAGGGTCTGCTGCGATGAGCGACGTGACGCCGGGCGGCGACCAGCACGCGGTCGTCGAGCGGCCCGAGGAGGCCACGCGGCTCGAGGTCGTCGAGGTGAAGCGGGGCATGTTCGGTGCCACGGGGTCCGGCGACACGTCCGGCTACGGCGGGCTCGTCACGCCCGTCGCGATGCCGGGGCCGTCGCAGCGCCCGTACGGCGGCTGGTTCGACCAGGTGGTCGACATCCTCGCCGAGGTGCTCGAGGAGGGCACCGCCTCGGGCGGGCCCGGGTTCGACGACGCGATCGAGAAGGTCGTCGTCGACCTGCACGGCGCCGAGAGCGCCGAGGCGCCGCAGGCCGAGCTCACGCTGTACGTGGCGCGCGAGCACCTCGTGCCCGTCTGCCAGGCGCTGCGTGACGACCAGGACCTGCGGTTCGAGCTCTCGCTCGGCGTCAGCGGCGTGCACTACCCGCACGACGCCGGCCGCGAGCTGCACGCGGTGTACCACCTGACGTCGGTGACGCACTCGCGCCGCCTGCGTCTCGAGGTCGCGGCACCGGACGACGACCCGCACATCCCGTCGACCACGTCCGTGTACCCGTCCAACGACTGGCACGAGCGCGAGACGTACGACTTCTTCGGGATCGTGTTCGACGGCCACCCCGCCCTGACCCGCATCGAGATGCCGGACGACTGGGTGGGCCACCCGCAGCGCAAGGACTACCCGCTCGGCGGCATCCCCGTCGAGTACAAGGGGGCCACGGTGCCCCCGCCGGACACGAGGAGGAGCTACTCATGAGCGCTCCCGCAGACCACCGGTCGCACGCCCCCCACGCCACCCGGCCGGCGGGCAAC
Organism: Promicromonospora citrea; assembly: GCF_013004695.1. Taxonomy (GTDB): domain Bacteria; phylum Actinomycetota; class Actinomycetes; order Actinomycetales; family Cellulomonadaceae; genus Promicromonospora; species Promicromonospora citrea. The sequence goes on along the minus strand of NZ_JABEMG010000099.1, from coordinate 5,155 downwards.
GAGGACATGTCGTCCACGGTGCGCGCCTTCGAGGCGTACGGCGACGGCGACTGGGACGACATCGCACGCGAGGCGATCGGCGAGGAGCGGATCGTCGTCAACATGGGTCCGCAGCACCCGTCCACGCACGGCGTGCTGCGCCTCATGCTGGAGATCGACGGCGAGACCGTCACCGAGGCGCGCGCGGGCATCGGCTACCTGCACACGGGCATCGAGAAGAACATGGAGTTCCGGACGTGGACGCAGGGCACCACGTTCTGCACCCGCATGGACTACGTGGCGCCCCTGTTCCAGGAGGCCGCCTACTGCCTCGCCGTGGAGAAGCTGCTCGGCATCACGGACGACATCCCCGAGCGTGCCTCGGTGATCCGCGTGCTGATGATGGAGCTCAACCGCATCTCGTCCCACCTGGTCTGCCTCGGCACCGGCGGCAACGAGATGGGCGCCACGACCGTCATGACCGTCGGGTTCACCGCCCGCGAGGAGATCCTGCGCCTCTTCGAGGCCGTCACCGGTCTGCGCATGAACCACGCGTACATCCGGCCCGGCGGCGTCGCGGTGGACACCCCCGAGGGCTTCACCACGCAGGCCCGGGCGGCGCTGAAGAACGTGCGCGGCTACCTCAAGCAGCTCACCGACCTCATGCTCGCCAACCCGATCTTCAAGGCACGCCTCACCGACGTCGGGGTGCTCAACCTCGCCGGCTGCATGGCCCTCGGCGTCACCGGCCCGGTGCTGCGCTCCACGGGTCTGCCGTACGACGTCCGCAAGGACAACCCGTACTGCGGCTACGAGACCTACGACTTCGACGTCCCCACCGCGCAGGGCGCCGACTGCTACGACCGCGTCGTGCTCCGCATCGAGGAGTGCTACCAGTCCCTCAAGATCGTCGAGCAGGCCCTCGACCGGCTCGACCGCACCGAGGGCGAGCCCGTCATGGTCGCCGACAGGAAGATCGCCTGGCCCGCCCAGCTCGCCGTGGGCGCCGACGGGCAGGGCAACTCGCTCGAGCACATCAAGAAGATCATGGGCACCTCCATGGAGGCCCTGATCCACCACTTCAAGCTGGTCACCGAGGGCTTCCGCGTCCCCGTCGGCCAGGCCTGGCAGACCGTGGAGCACCCGCGCGGCGAGCTCGGCGTGCACGTCGTCTCCGACGGCGGCACCCGCCCCTACCGCGCGCACTTCCGCGACCCCTCGTTCAACAACCTCCAGGCCACGTCGGTGATGTGCGAGGGCGGCCAGGTGGCCGACGTCGTCGTCGCCGTCGCGTCCCTGGACCCCGTGCTGGGAGGTGTGGACCGATGACGGCAGAGCCCGTGGAGACGCCCACGACGAAGACCCGCTACGACGCCGAGACCCTGGCGAGCCTGACCGCCGACGCCACGCAGATCATGGCCCGCTACCCGGACCCCCGGTCCGGTCTGCTGCCCATGCTCCACCTCGTGCAGTCCGTCGACGGCTACGTGAGCAGGGACGGCATCCTGTTCTGCGCGGAGATGCTCGGCATCACGGCGGCGGAGGTCTCCGCCGTCGCGACGTTCTACACCCAGTACAAGCGCCGTCCCAACGGCACCTACACCGTCGGGGTGTGCACCAACACCCTGTGCGCGGTCATGGGCGGCGACGCGATCTTCGACGAGCTCAGCGACCACCTCGGCGTCGGCCACGACGAGACCACGCCCGACGGCGCCATCACGCTCGAGCGCGTCGAGTGCAACGCCGCCTGCGACTACGCGCCCGTCGTGATGGTCAACTGGGAGTTCTTCGACAACCAGACGCCCGAGTCGGCCACGGCCCTCGCGGACAAGCTCATCCTCGGCGAGGACGTCGTCCCGACCCGCGGCGCCGCGTCGGTGTGCTCCTTCAAGCAGATGAGCCGTGTGCTCGCCGGGTTCCCCGACGGCCGCGCGGACGAGGGCGTCGGCGCAGGCGCCCCGACGCTCGCCGGGCTCTCGGTCGCGCGCGAGCGCGGCTGGACCGCGCCGGAGGCCCCGGCCGCCGACGCCGCCGACGGCGCCACCGGCCAGACCAGCCCGCCCGTCGGCACGCCCGGCTCGTCGGCCGAGCGCACGCCCACGACGGCGCCCGACACCTCGGTCGGCAAGGACAAGAAGTCCGGAGAGGACGCGAAGTGACTCTCACACCGGTACTCACCGACACCTGGGACAAGGACCGCTCCTGGCGCCTGGCCACCTACGAGCGCGCGGGCGGCTACGCGGGCCTGAAGAAGGCGCTGCGGATGGAGCCCGGCGAGATCGTCCAGGCCGTCAAGGACTCCGGCCTGCGCGGCCGCGGCGGCGCAGGCTTCCCGACCGGCATGAAGTGGGGCTTCCTGCCCCCGCCCGACGGCGGCCCGCGGTACCTGGTCGTCAACGCCGACGAGTCCGAGCCGGGCACCTGCAAGGACATCCCGCTCATGCTCGCGAGCCCGCAGCACCTCATCGAGGGTGTCGCCATCACGAGCTACGCCATCGGCTGCGACCACGCGTTCATCTACGTACGCGGCGAGGTGCTGCACGTCTACCGGCGGCTGCTCAACGCCGTCGAGGAGGCGTACCGCGCCGGGTACCTGGGCAAGAACATCCAGGGCTCCGGTTTCGACCTCGACATCACCGTGCACGCGGGCGCCGGCGCCTACATCTGCGGCGAGGAGACCGCGCTGCTCGACTCGCTGGAGGGCCTGCGCGGCCAGCCGCGGCTCAAGCCGCCGTTCCCTGCCGTCGCGGGCTTGTACGCGCGGCCCACCGTGGTGAACAACGTCGAGTCCATCGCCTCGGTGCCCGCCATCGTCGCGAACGGGGCCGACTGGTTCGCCTCGATGGGCACCGAGAAGTCGCAGGGCCACGGCCTGTTCTCGCTGTCGGGCCACGTGACGCGCCCCGGCCAGTACGAGGCGCCGCTCGGCATCACGCTGCGCGAGCTGCTCGACCTGGCCGGCGGCGTCCGCGCCGGGCACGAGCTGAAGTTCTGGACGCCGGGCGGGTCGTCGACGCCGATCTTCACGGCCGACCACCTCGACACCCCGCTCGACTACGAGTCCGTCGGCGCGGCCGGGTCGATGCTCGGCACGCGCGCGCTGCAGATCTTCGACGAGACCGTCTGCGTGGTGCGCGCCGTGTCCCGGTGGACCGACTTCTACGCGCACGAGTCGTGCGGCAAGTGCACGCCGTGCCGCGAGGGCACCTACTGGCTCAAGCAGGTGCTGCACCGGATCGAGGCGGGCGAGGGCGCCGACGGCGACCTCGAGCTGCTGCTCGACCTGTGCGACAACATCCTGGGCAAGGCGTTCTGCGCCCTCGGCGACGGTGCCACCTCGCCGATCACGTCCAGCGTGCAGCTCTTCCGGGACGAGTACCAGGCGCACATCGACGGGCACGGCTGCCCGTTCGACCCGAGCGCGTCGGCCCTCTTCCCGTACACCCCCAAGACACGGACCCCCGGAGCCCTCGCTGGCGCCGGGGCGGGAGGTCACCGATGACCGTCACGTCCAACGACACCAGCACCGAGGCCGCACCGGTCGAGCTGGTCACCTTCACCATCGACGGGACGGAGGTGAGCGTGCCGAAGGGCACGCTGATCATCCGCGCGGCCGAGCAGGCGGGCATCCAGATCCCGCGCTTCTGCGACCACCCGCTGCTCGCGCCCGCCGGCGCCTGCAGGCAGTGCCTCGTCGAGGTCGCGATGCCGGACCGCGAGGGCAACGTGCGGCCCATGCCGAAGCCGCAGGCCTCCTGCACCATGACGGTGGCGCCGGGCATGGTGGTCAAGACGCAGCACACCTCCGCCGTCGCCGACAAGGCGCAGCAGGGGGTCATGGAGCTGCTGCTCATGAACCACCCGCTCGACTGCCCCGTGTGCGACAAGGGCGGCGAGTGCCCGCTGCAGAACCAGGCGATGTCGAACGGGCGCACCGACTCGCGGTTCGTCGACGTCAAGCGGACCTTCCCGAAGCCGATCGCGCTGTCCACGCAGATCCTGCTCGACCGGGAGCGCTGCGTGCTGTGCCAGCGCTGCACCCGGTTCAGCGAGGAGATCGCGGGCGACTCGTTCATCGCGCTGCAGGACCGCGGCGCCCACCAGCAGATCGGCCGGTTCGACGAGGACGTGCTCGGCTTCGCCGGCGCCGAGTCGAGCACCGGCCCGGTGGACCGCCCCGTCGGCGAGGCCGCGACGGACAGCTCCGGGCGCCCGTTCTCGTCCTACTACTCGGGCAACACGGTGCAGATCTGCCCGGTCGGCGCGCTGACGGGTGCGGGGTACCGGTTCCGGTCCCGGCCGTTCGACCTGGTGAGCACCGAGAGCATCGCGGAGCACGACGCGTGCGGGTCCGCGATCCGCATCGACCACCGCCGCGGCCAGGTGCTGCGCCGGCTGTCGGGCGAGGACCCGGTGGTCAACGAGGAGTGGATCACCGACAAGGACCGGTTCGCGTTCACCTGGCAGACCGCACCCGACCGGCTCACCACGCCCCTGGTCCGCGACCGCGCGGCCGACGGCACGCGCGGCGAGCTGCGGCCCGCCTCCTGGGTCGAGGCGCTCGAGGTCGCCGCGGCGGGCCTCACCGCGGCCCGGCAGGCCGGCGGGGTCGGCGTGCTGCCCGGCGGCCGGCTCACGGTCGAGGACGCGTTCGCGTGGTCCCGCTTCGCGCGCGCCGTGCTCGGCACCAACGACGTCGACCAGCGCGTGCGCGTGCACTCCGCGGAGGAGGCCGCGTTCCTGGCCCACGCCGTGGCGGGCACCGGCGTCGGCGTCACGTTCGGCGACCTGGAGAAGGCGCCCGCCGTGCTGCTCGTCGGCCTCGAGGCCGAGGAGGAGGCGGGCGTCACCTACCTGCGGCTGCGCAAGGCCGCGCGGAAGGGCACGCAGGTCTTCTCCGTCGCGCCGTACGCGACCCGCGGCCTGATCCGCCTCGACGGGACGCTGCTGCCCGCGGCCCCCGGCACCGAGGCCGAGTGGCTGGACAGCCTGAGCGGCGACCTGACGCGCGGCGTCGACGCGAGCGCCCTGGCACAGCCGGGCGCCGTGATCCTCGTCGGCGAGCGTCTCGCGGGCTCGCCCGGCGCGTACGCGGCGGCCCTGCGCCTCGCCGAGGCGACGGGCGCGCGGCTCGCGTGGATCCCGCGCCGCGCCGGCGAGCGTGGTGGCGTCGAGG
>NZ_JABEMG010000098.1 GCF_013004695.1 Promicromonospora citrea | reverse complement strand
GGAAGGCCGCCGACCGCAGCGCGACCAGCCGCGCGTCGCCCGGCAGCTCGAGGTACGCGGAGCGCGCCTCGGCGGCCAGCCGCCGGGCCGGCCGCTCGGTCGCGGCGGGGAGCAGGTGCCCGGTCAGGGCGCGGGTCTCGACCGCCGTCGCGTCGATCCACGGCCCGGCCACGGGCTCGCCGTCCTCCCCCGCATACACCCCACGGACGCGCAGCACGTGGTCGACGTGCCGCGGCTCGGGCGCGAACAGCGACCAGCCCTGGTCGAAGACCGGCGTCATCCAGGTGGCCAGCGCGCGACGGGCGACGGAGGTGACGGGCTGGTCGGACAGCGGCTCGTCGTCGGGCTGTCCGGTGAGCCGGCCGGGCGCCGTCCAGAGCAGGGTCGCGACGAGGTGCGTGGCCAGCACCGCCCAGACCGCGAGCACGGCCACCCGCCGCCGCGGTGAGACGGGCGCCACGGCGTCCGGCCCCTCGCGCGCAGTGCTCACCGCGCACAGGGTGCCAGACGCCGGGGCGCCCGATCCACCCGGTCAGCCCTTGACGCAGAGCACCGTCCGCAGCCGGGCCACGACCTCCACGAGGTCGGACTGCGCGGCGATCACGGCGTCGAGGTCCTTGTAGGCCCCGGGGATCTCGTCCAGCACCCCCTGGTCCTTGCGGCACTCGACGCCCTGGGTCTGGGCGGCGAGGTCCTCGACCGTGAACTCCTTCCTGGCCCGCGAGCGGGACATCCGCCGGCCCGCGCCGTGCGACGCGGACCAGTACGACTCCGGGTTGCCGAGGCCGCGCACCACGTACGAGCCCGTGCCCATGGAGCCGGGGACGAGGCCGAGGTCACCCTTGCCTGCCCGGATCGCACCCTTGCGGGTGACGATCAGCTCCGCGCCGTCGACCTGCTCGCGCGCCACGTAGTTGTGGTGCACGTTCACGCCCTCGTCGAAGGTGATCTCCCGGTCGCCGAACTCGTCCCGGACCGCCTGCACCGCGAGCGCCATCATGACGGCGCGGGACCGGGCCGCGTACTCCTGGGCCCACCAGAGGTCGTTGAGGTACGCGTCCATCTGGGGCGTGCCGGCGAGGAACACCGCGAGGTCGCGGTCGACGAGGCCCTTGTTGTGCTCGAGATCCTTGGCGATGCGGACGTGGTGCTCGGCGAGCTCCTTGCCGATGTTGCGGGACCCGGAGTGGAGCTGGAGCCAGACCTGGTCGGACGAGTCCAGGCAGACCTCGACGAAGTGGTTGCCGCCGCCGAGCGAGCCGAGCTGCTTGCGCGCCCGGGTCTCCAGCTGCCGCACCTGGGGGTGGAGCGTCTCGAACCTGTCCCAGAACGCCTTCTCGCCGCGCAGCCGCTCCCGGCCGCCCGACCCCTCGACCGGGCGCAGGCGCCGCAGGTCGACGGGCTCGTCGTGCGCATGGAACCCGACGGGGATCGCGGCCTCGAGGCGCGAGCGCAGCCGCGACAGGTCGTCGGGCAGGTCGCTCGCGGTGAGCGAGGTGCGCACGCCGATCATGCCGCAGCCGATGTCGACACCGACGGCGTTCGGCGACACGGCGTCGCGCATCGCGATGACCGAGCCGACGGTCGCGCCCTTGCCGAGGTGGACGTCGGGCATGACACGCACGCCCTCCACCCACGGCAGGGCCGAGATGTTCCGCAGCTGGTTCAGCGCGGCGGGCTCGACGTCGTGCTCGTGCGCCCACATGAGGGTCCGGGCCCGGGCACCCGAGAGGGCGACCGGGTAGGTCGAGGACATGGGAGTACTCCTGGTTCGGGGGAAAGGTGGTCAGCCCTCCGGAGAGGGCTCGCAGAACCTACGGGCCGACGACGGCGGCGCGCCACGGATTTCCTGCCCGCCGCGGCCCCGTCACGCGCCGGGATCCGCCTGCGCACGCAGTAAGATCCTCCAGCGGCGCGCTGCCGTGGGCCCCGTTAGCTCAGCTGGTCAGAGCAGGAGACTCATAATCTCTCGGTCGCGGGTTCAAGTCCTGCACGGGGCACACGAGAGGCCCGGAACCCGCTGGGTTCCGGGCCTCCGCGCCGTCACGGGGCCGTCGAGCCGGCGCGGGCGAGCACGGACTCCCAGTGCCACGGCTCCGGCACGCGCCCGTCGGGCTCGGCGAAGTCGGGGTGGGTCCAGCCGTGCTGCTCGGCGTTCTGCTTGAGCCAGGTGTACTGCGGGGTGTCGAACGTCTGGACGCCTCCGCCGATGTCGACGGCGAGGCCGAGCCCGTGGTTGGAGCAGCCGGGCGCCGCCGCGATGGGCGACGACGGGTCGTACAGCTCGGCCTGCTCGTCGATGGTGCGGTAGGCGGAGTTGATGGTGAGGTGGACGCCGAAGTGCGCGTGGTAGGCCTCGTCGAGCGCGACGAAGCTGTCGAGCACGTCGGCGCGGATGCGGTAGCCGGGGTCCCACGGGATGGGCGCGAGGTCCTCCTCGGGCACCTTGCCGCTGTCGGGGTGCCAGGTCTGGTCGTCCTCGGGGCAGGTGACGGCGTCCTGCGCCTCGGCGAGGGTGTCGGTCGCCAGCGTGATGACGGAACGGTTCGTGGCCAGGTCGTAGGCGGCCTTCTCGAGCTGGGCGAGGTCGGATCCGGCGAGCCCGGCCTCCGCGGCCTCGGTGGCGGCCGCCGTCGTGGTGAGTGCCTCCTGGACCTGGGCCCTGACGCCGTCCTCGACGCCGAGGCCCTCGGTCGCCTCGTAGTACTTCCGGGCGGTCGCCTCGGCCGAGTCCAGCCCGGCGCGGGCCTGGGCGACCTGGTCGCGCGCGTACCCGACCATCGAGGCGTGGACGCTCTCGGACGCCGCCGCCAGCGCGTCGGAGGTCTCGGACGTGCCGGTCGTCACGCGGGTCAGGAGCGGTTCGTCGAGCAGGGCGTCGGTGGCCTCGATCTGGGCGGAGAGCGCGGCGCGGGTGGCGTCGTCGTCGACCTTGCCCTCGGACGCGGCGAGCAGCCGGCGCGCCGCGGCGGCGCTGTCGGCGAGGTCGGCCTGGGTGGCCAGCACGTACCAGGCGCCGCCTCCCCCGCCGAGCGTGAGCAGCGTGATGACCAGGGTGACGACCACGGCCCGCGCGACCCGGCGTCGGCGGGCCTTGGCCTCGCGCCGTTCCCGGGCCGTCCCGCCCTTCCCCGGGGTCGAGGCTTCGGCGGCGGGCATGGTCTCGGTCGAGGTCACATGGCCAGAACCTACGGCACCCGGAGGGGCGACGCCGACCCCGGAGCGGGTGAACTGTGCCCCGCCGCGCCCGCCCGCTACCGTGGGCGTATGGGTTTCTTCACACGCCGGCCGACGGCGGCGGTGCGGCACGCGCTACACGCCCACCGCACGGACTCGGTGCTGGCCCAGGCGCCGCTGGTCACCTCGTCGGGCGAGGCGTGGGTGGTCGCGACACGCGCCGAGCTGCTCCTGGTCTCGGCGCCCGGAGCCCCGGACACCGACGGCAGCGCGGTCGACGTGGTGCGCCGCGAGTGGGCCGAGGTGGACCGGGCGACGTACGACACCGAGTCCAACGTGATCCGGGTGCACTGGGTCGACGGCGGCGAGCCGACACCGCTCCCGCTCGACGGCCGGCGGTCCGTGCTGCCGCAGGTGCTGCGGGAGCGGGTGCAGTGGTCGGTGGTGCTCGCCGAGCCCGTGCGCCTGCCGGGTGGCGGGTCGGCGCGCGTCGCCGTGCGGCGGCGGGTGGACGGCGCGCTGTTCTCCCAGGTGATCGGACGCGGCGAGGTCGACCTCAGCGACCCGCGGGTCGCGGGGGCGATCGACGAGGCCGAGGCGCGGGTCCGGAACGCGGCGGGGTTGCCGGCCTGAGCGAGGTGTGACGGAGGTCCTCGGCCGTGTGTCAGGACAACCCTCCAGAACCTGTTAGAGTTTTCCCGGTCGCCCACCCGGTGCACGGGACGGGGCGAACGCGATCCCGCGTAGCTCAGCTGGCAGAGCATCCGACTGTTAATCGGACGGTCGTTGGTTCAAGTCCAACCGCGGGAGCCCACAAGGCCCGGAATCCCCAGGATTCCGGGCCTTTTTCGTCCCTGACGTCGGCACCCTGCACCCGGGCCCGCGGTGTCTTCGGGCGGAGGCACCAGCCACAAAGGACCGGTGACAGCGCCCCACGTCACACTTGCCCCTGACGCCGGCGTGAGGTTCTAGCGTCGCAGGCATGGAGATCACCCAGCAGGTAGCTTTCGTCACCGGTGCCGGCCGCGGCCTCGGCAAGCACTTCGTCGCCGAGCTGCAGCGCCGTGGCGTCACGAAGATCTACGCGGCCGTCCGCAACCCCGAGTCGATCGATGTGCCGGGCGTCGTGCCGGTACGGCTGGACGTGACCGACGACGCGACGGTCACCGCCGCCGCCGAGCTCGCCCAGGACGTCACGCTCCTCGTCAACAACGCCGGTGTGTCCGCCCTGGCGCCGTTCGTGAAGGGCGACATCGACGCCATCCGGCACGAGATGGACGTCAACTTCTGGGGCGTGCTGCGCACGGTGCGCGCGTTCGCACCGGTGCTCGGCGCCAACGGCGGGGGCGCGATCCTCAACGTGCTGTCGCAGATGGCGTTCCGCGTGTTCGGCATCGCCGACAGCTACTCCGCGTCGAAGGCGGCGGCGTGGCAGCTCACCAACGGCGTCCGGCTCGAGCTGGCCGGGCAGGGCACGCAGCTCACGGCCCTGCTCATGGCGCTGGTCGACACCGACATGTCGGCGTGGGCCAAGCCCGAGGACGGCTGGGACCTCGCCCGCCCGGAGGACGTCGTCGGCGCGGCGCTCGACGGCGTCGAGGCCGGCGTCGCCGAGGTGTACGGCGACGAGATGACCCGCGCCTGGCGCGCCCGCCTGGGCGAGCCCATCGAGTCCCTGTACCCGGAGGCGTTCGCCCACCGCGCCTGACGGGCGCCGGGTCTCAGCCGCCCCACACCTCCCCCGCCCGCGCCGCCAGGGCCGCGATGCGGTCCAGGCGGTCGCGGGCGCCCAGCGACTGGACCGTCCGCACCACCTCGTCCACCACCCAGTCGGCGGCCCCGGGGTCGCCCACCGTGGCGACCCGGCGGAACCCCGCGAGCAGCGGGTCGCCCGGCAGCAGCGGCTCGGTCGCCGGCGGCCCCTGCCCCACCAGCGCGGGGTACACGACGTCGGGTACGTGCGGCTCGAGCAGCGCGTAGGCGTCACCGGCGCGGCCGAGACGCTGGATCACCTCGAGCTCCTGCACGACGCCGGCGGACTTCTGGGACGTCCACATCACGATCACGTCCGCCACGGCGACCAGCTCGGCGACCCGGTCGAGCCACGAGTCGTTCGCGAGATACAGGGGCCACCGCAGGGTCGGCCGACCGAAGTCCGTGCCGACGGCGTCCAGCTCCAGCTCGCCGGCCGCGGCGTTGGACACGCTCACGACGTCCACCGCGGAGCCCAGCCGGTCGACGAGCGGGCCGCCCCGCGTCACCGCGATCCGCCGCACGAACTCCTGCCCGCCCGGCGCGTCCGAGATCAGCACCTCCCCGAGGTGCGACGTCTCGACCATCTCGAAGCTCCGCAGCAGCAGCACCACCGGCAGCCCCGTGACGAGCGACCGGCTGAGCATCCGCACGGTCCGGCGGTGTGCCGCGCGCGCCGTCTCCGCGTACCGTGCCGGGTTGTTCCGGGCGAACGTCCGCAGCCGCCCCTCGCGCAGGTCGCGGCGCCGCTGGGCCTTGAGGTAGGAGAGGTCGAGCTCGGGTGCGGGGTAGCCCGCGCACCAGTCGAGCACCGGCACGGCGTGCCGGGCGACGGCGACCAGCTCGTCCACGTCCGGGACCTGCACGTCCCGGGCCGCCCCGTCCGCGAGAGCGCCGACGTCGGCCCGGGCGCCGGCGTCGTCCGCGAGCTCGATCCGCACGAGGGCGCGGCTGAGCCGTGCGCTGTGCACCTGGGCGCGCACCACCGGCTCGGTGCTGCCCTCCCACGCGGCGACGACCCGGCTCAGGACGCGCTCCACCTCGCGCGCCCGCACCGAGTGGTTCTCCCGGTCGGTCGTCGCCTGGTGCAGGCCCGCGAGCACGAGCAGCGCCTGCGAGGCGGCGAGCGCCGGTGCGCCGTCGGCCCGGTCGGGCGCGGCGTCGGCGACCCACTCGAGGAGCGCGGCGGCGCGGTCGAACAGGGCGGGGCTCGCCGCGGCGACCTGGCAGGCGTCGGCGCAGGCCCAGACGGTGCGGATCCCCAGGTCGCCGCCGCGGGACACGTGCTCGCGGGCGACCCACTCGGTGACGGTGAGGGCGTCGGCGAACCGTCCGGCGGACTCGCACACGTCGACCAGCGCCATCGCGGACGCCGCGTGCGCGTGCCGCCGTTCGTCCGCGGGGCCGCCGAGGCGTTCCAGCTCGGCGGGGATGTACTCCATGAGGTGGTGCCGGAACTGCCGGTCGCCCTCCTCGGCGCCCGAGGCGCCCCTCAGCTCGTCCCAGCTCGCCAGCAGCTGCCGCCCGTTCGCCTCGGCCTGGTCCATCCCGCGAGGCTACCGACGCGGGCCGGGCCGCGACAGGCCTTCTACCAGCGGCGGAGCACGGTGCCCTGGGGGCCGGCGACAAGCCGCAGGTAGCGGTCACGAGTCACCGGGCGACTCTCTCACACCCTGGGTACGGTCGAGATCACCCGTTCTGCGCACCACTGACGTAATCGGATAGATGCTTCCCATGCTTAAATGTAGCCAGGCTAGCGATTTTCTCCGCTAGCCGACCGACCGAGGAGGACACGTGGCGACCGAGAGGGCCGTCCTGCTGGACGAGCACCGCAATCCCATCGGGGCGGAGCCCAAGCACCTCGTGCACTCCGCCCGCACACCGCTGCACCTGGCCTTCTCGTGCCACGTGCTGAACGCGGCAGGCCAGGTGCTCGTCACCCGGCGTGCCCTGGGCAAGCTCACCTGGCCCGGCGTCTGGACCAACTCGTTCTGCGGGCACCCGCAGCCGGATGAGCCCGTCGAGGAGGCGATCGACCGGCGCGGCCGGGACGAGCTCGGCCTCACTGTCCGCGAGGTGCGCGTCGCACTGCCGGACTTCCGGTACCGCGCCACCGACGCCTCGGGGATCGTCGAGAACGAGGTGTGCCCCGTCTACCTCGCGGTCACCGACGAGGAGCCCCGCCCGAACCCCGACGAGGTCATGGACCTGCGCTGGGTCGACCCCGCCGCCCTCGGCACGGCGCTGCGCGCCACGCCCTGGGCCTTCTCCCCCTGGTTCGTCGAGCAGGCCCCGCAGCTGGAGCTGTACACCCCGGAGGTGGTCCGATGACCGAGCTCGTCGCGCGCGACGCCGTCGACGCCGTCGATGCCGTCCTCACCGAGCTCTTCGAGGACCGCATCGCCCGCGCGTCGCGGTACGCCGACCACTACGCGCTGCTGTGGCAGCGCCTCGCCCGCTCGATCGAGGGGGGCAAGCGGCTGCGGCCGCGCCTGGTGCTCGACACCCACCGTGCGTTCGGTGACCCGCACCCGCGGGACGCGACGCTGGCCGCCGCCGCGTTCGAGCTGCTGCACAACGCCCTGCTGCTGCACGACGACGTCATCGACCGCGACGTGAGCCGCCGCGGCCGGCCGAACCTGAGCGGCGAGTTCGCCGCCGACGCCCGGGCCGCGGGCCTGCCGCAGCGTGCCGCGACGGCGTGGGGCGAGTCGTCCGGCGTCCTCGCGGGCGACCTGCTGCTCAGCGCCACCTCGACCGTGCTGGCCCGCGTCGCCTCGCCCGCGCGCGCCGCGCTGACCGACCTCGTCGACGAGTGCCTTTTCCGCGCCGCCGCCGGCGAGCACGCCGACGTCGCGTTCGGGCTGGGCACCGCACCCGCCTCCCCCGAGCGCCTGCTGCGGATGATGGAGGACAAGACCGGCGGCTACTCGTTCGCCGCCCCCTTGCGCGCCGGCGCCCTGCTCGCGGGCGCGGGACCCGACATCGACGCCGACCTCGAGCAGGTCGGCACCTCCCTCGGGGTGCTGTACCAGCTCCGGGACGACCTGCTCGGCGTGTTCGGCGACCCGGCCCGCACGGGCAAGTCGGTCACGGGCGACCTCCGCGAGGGCAAGCGCACCCTGCTCGTCGCCTTCGCCGAGGGGCACCCCGAGTGGACCGCCGTGCGGCACCTCTGGGGCGCGCCCGACCTCACCGACGACGACGCCGCGACGCTGCGGACCGCGCTCGAGGCCAGCGGCGCCCGCGAGGCGACCGAGCAGCTCGTCGCGTCCCGGCTGCTCGAGATCGCGGACCTGGTCGGCCGGACGGCGCTGCCGACGCCGCTGCGGCACCACGTCATCACCCTCGCCCACCGCCTCGCGGAGCGTGACTCATGAGACCGTCGACCTCCCTGGCCCTGTACTCCCGCACCGCCCACGCGGCGGCGTCGCACGTGCTGGGCGCGTACTCGACGTCGTTCAGCATGGCCACGCGCCTGCTGCCGCCCGACCAGCGCTCCATGATCGAGGACGTCTACGCCCTGGTGCGGGTCGCCGACGAGATCGTCGACGGCCCCGCGCACGAGGCCGGGCTCGCCGCGGACGGCTGCCGCGCCACGCTCGACGCCCTCGAAGCCGAGACGTGCGCGGCCCTGCACAGCGGGTTCAGCGCGAACGTCGTGGTCCACGCGTTCGCCGACACGGCCCGCGCCGTCGGCATCGACGAGCCGCTCGTGCACCCCTTCTTCGCCTCGATGCGCCGCGACCTCGAGCCCCTGACCGGTCTCAGCGACGCCGAGTACCGCACGTACGTGCACGGCTCGGCCGAGGTGGTCGGGCTCATGTGCCTGTGCGTGTTCCTGCACGGCACGTCGGTGACGCCCGAGGTCCGCGAGCGCCTCGAGCACGGGGCGTGCCGGCTGGGGGCGGCGTTCCAGAAGATCAACTTCCTGCGCGACCTGGGCGACGACGAGAGCCGCCTGGGCCGGGCGTACTTCCCCGGGAACGGCGCGTTCGACGAGGCGCGCAAGGCGCAGGTCGTGGCGGAGATCGACGCGGACCTGGCGGCCGCGCGCGCGGTGCTGCCGCTGCTGCCCGCGGGGCCGCGGCGGGCGACGGCGCTGGCGGCGGGCCTGTTCGGGGCGCTGAACGAGCGGCTGAAGCGCACGCCGTGCGCGGGCCTGCGCGCGCAGCGGGTGTCGGTGCCCGCCGCGGTGAAGCTGCGGATCGTCGCCACGACGCTGGCGGGCGGTGCGCGCGCATGACGCCGGTGGTGGGGCGCGACGTCGTCGTGGTGGGCGGCGGGATCTCGGGCCTGGCGACGGCCGCGCTGCTGGCGCGGGAGGGCGCGTCGGTGACGCTGCTGGAGGCGCGCGACGAGCTGGGCGGGCGCGCGGGCCGGTGGGAGCAGGGCGGGTTCCGGTTCGACACGGGGCCGTCGTGGTACCTCATGCCGGAGGTGTTCGACCACTTCTTCCGTCTGCTGGGCACGTCGGCGGACGAGGAGCTGGACCTGGTGCGGCTGGACCCGTCGTACCGGGTGTTCTTCGAGGGCGACGCCGAGCCGTTCGACCTGCCGGCCGAGGGGGCGCGCGAGGCGCTGCTGGGCCTCGACCCGTCGGCGGCCGACCGGCTGGGCGCGTACCTGGACTCGGCGGGCGACACCTACCGGATCGCGACGGAGCGGTTCCTGTACGGGACGTTCGCGTCGCTGCGGCCGCTGCTGGACGCGGACCTGCTGCGGCGGGCGCCGCGGCTGGCGCGGCTGCTCACGGAGCCGCTGGACCACTTCATCCGGCGGCACTCGGCGGACGAGCGGGTGCGCCGGGTGCTGGGCTACCCCGCGGTGTTCCTCGGCACGTCGCCGACGGCGGCGCCGAGCATGTACCACCTGATGAGCCACCTGGACGTGACACAGGGCGTGCTGTACCCGAAGGGCGGGTTCGCCGCCGTCGTCGACGCGGTGGCGCGGCTGGCGGAGCGGGAGGGCGCGAAGCTGCTGACCGGGCGGCGGGTGCGGCGCATCACGGTGTCGGACGGGCACGCGTCGGGCGTCGTGGTGGACGACGGGACGGGTGGCACGTACCACCTGGCCGCCGACGTCGTGGTGTCGAGCGCGGACCTGCACGTCACGGAGCAACGGCTGCTCGACCCGCGGCACCGCAGCAGGAGCCGGCGCTGGTGGGCGCGGCGCGACCCGGGTCCCGGGGCGGTGCTCGCGCTGCTCGGCGTGCGCGGCGAGCTGCCCGCCCTGGCGCACCACACGCTGTTGTTCGCGCGCGACTGGGAGGAGGGGTTCGAGGCCATCTACGGGCGGGACCCCCACGTCCCGTCGCCGGCGTCGCTGTACGTGTGCCGACCGAGCGCGACGGACGACGTCGCGCCACCGGGGCACGAGAACCTGTTCGTGCTGGTGCCCGCGCCCGCCGACACGTCGATCGGCGCGGGCGGCGTCGACGGTGCCGGCGACGTGGGCGTGGAGCGGGTCGTGGACCGGGCCATCGCGCAGATCGCGGACTGGACGGGCACGCCGGACCTCGCCGAGCGGGTCGTGCTGCGGCGCACCGTCGGGCCGGCGGACTTCGAGCGCGACCTCGGGGCCTGGCGCGGCGGCGCGCTCGGACCCGGGCACACGCTGCGGCAGAGCGCGATGTTCCGCGGCCCCAACGCCTCGCCCCGGGTGCGCAATTTGCTGTACGCGGGGGCGACGACGATCCCGGGCATCGGCCTGCCGATGTGCCTGATCAGCGCCGAGCTGGTGCTCAAGCGGCTGCGCGGCGACACGAGCGGCGGCCCCCTGGGCCACGGCGCCCTGCCGCGGCGGACGGAGGGCCGCAAGTGAGCTGGGTCTACCTCGCCGTCCTGCTCGTCTCGGCGGCGTGCGTGCTCGCCGTGGACCGCCGGTTCCGGCTGTTCGTCTGGCACTCGCCCGCGCGGGCTGCCCTCGTGCTCGCGCTCGGCACCGCGTTCTTCCTCGCCTGGGACCTCACGGGCATCGCGCTCGGCGTGTTCCTGCACGGCGCCGGCCCGTACCAGACGGGCGTGCTGCTCGCGCCGGAGCTGCCCCTGGAGGAGCTGGTGTTCCTGCTGTTCCTGTGCGAGCTGACGATGGTGCTGGTGCAGGGCGCCCGGCGGCTCCTCAGGGTGCGGCTCGCGCAGCCGGAGGACGCCCGATGACGTACGTGGTGCTCGCCCTGAGCTTCCTCGCCGCGGCGGCGCTGGTCGCCGTCGGGGCTGCCGTCCGGGCCCGCCGGACGGGCGCCGACACCGTCGGCTGGCGGCCCGTCGTGCTCGCGGCGGTCGCGCTGCTGGTGCTGACGGCCGTGTTCGACAACCTCATGATCGCGAGCGGCCTGTTCGAGTACGCCGGGGCGCACGTCTCGGGCGTGCGCCTCGGGCTGGCCCCGGTCGAGGACTTCTCCTACCCGTTGGCCGGTGTGCTGCTGCTGCCCGCCCTGTGGTCGCTGCTCGGAGGTGACCGTGCTCGCTGACCTCGTCCGGGCCTCGCGCCCGCTGAGCTGGATCAACACCGCCTACCCGTTCGCCGCGGCGTACCTGCTGACGGCCGAGCAGGTGGACGTGGCGCTCGTGGTCGGCACGGTGTTCTTCCTCGTCCCCTACAACCTCGCGCTGTACGGGGTGAACGACGTCTTCGACTACGCGTCGGACCTGGCCAACCCGCGCAAAGGCGGCGTGGAGGGCGCGCTGCTCACGCCGCGGCGGCACCGGCCCGTGCTGGTCGCGTCGGTCGCGACGTGCGTGCCGTTCGTCGTCGCGCTCGTCGTGCTGGGCCCGCCCGTGTCGTGGGCCGTGCTGGCCGTGAGCCTGTTCGCGCTCGTGGCCTACTCCGCACCGCCGTTCCGGTTCAAGGAGGTGCCCGTGCTGGACTCGCTGACGTCCAGCGTGCACTTCGTGAGCCCCGCGGTGTACGGGCTCGCGCTCGCGCAGGCCGCGCCGTCGGCGGACACGTGGGCGGTGCTGGGCGCGTTCCTGCTGTGGGGCATGGCGAGCCACGCCTTCGGCGCGGTGCAGGACGTGGTGCCCGACCGGGCCGCGGGCATCGCCTCGGTCGCGACGGCGCTGGGCGCCGCCCGGACGGTCCGGTTCGCGCTGCTCGCGTGGTGCGCCGCCGGGCTCCTGGTCGCGACGCTCGGCGCCCCGGAGGGCTTCGCGGGCCTGCTCGTGCTGCCGTACCTCGCACTCGCGCTGCCCTACGCCCGGGTGCGGGACGAGGACTCGGCGCGGGCCAACGGCGGCTGGCGGCACTTCCTGTGGGTCAACTACGCGGTCGGTACGGTCGTGACGCTGATCCTCATCCTGCACGCGATGCGCGAGGGGGTCCTCGCATGAGCCGCCTGACCTTCACCGGCGTCGTCGGCCACCCGCGCGACGACGTCTGGGCCTGGCACGAGCGGCCCGGCGCCGTCGAGCGGCTCACACCGCCGTGGCTGCCCGTCCGCGTGCGGCGCGAGGCGCCGTCCCTCGACAACGGCGAGGCCGTCCTCGGCTTCCCCCTCGGGCTGCGCTGGGTCGCCCGGCACACGGGCGCGACGCCGCCCGAGCGGTTCGTCGACGAGCTCGTCTCCGCGCCGCTGCGGTGGGGCGTGCGGTGGCGGCACACGCACGAGCTGCACGACGAGGGCGACCGCACGCGCGTCACCGACACCCTCGACACGAACGTGCCGGAGGCGCTGGTCCGCGAGATGTTCGCCTACCGGCACCGACAGCTCTGCCTCGACCTCGCGACCCAGGCGTCCGCCCGGGCGGCGGGCGACCGGCCGCTCGTGGTCGCGATGACCGGCAGCAGCGGCCTGGTCGGCGGCGCGCTGGCACCCTTCCTCACGACGGCCGGGCACCGCGTGGTGCGCCTCGTGCGCGGCACCCCGCGCGGTCCCGACGAGCGCCGCTGGGACCCGCAGGCGCCCGCCGAGGACCTGCTGCGCGGCGTCGACGCCGTGATCCACCTGGCCGGCGCGTCGATCGCGGGCCGGTTCACCGACGAGCACCGCGCCGCCGTCCGCGACTCCCGCACCGGCCCGACCCGGGCCCTGGCCGAGCTCGCGGGCCGCACGCCCGACGGGCCGCGGGTCTTCGTCAGCGCGTCGGCCATCGGCTTCTACGGACCGCAGCGCGGCGACGAGGAGCTCACCGAGACCAGCCCGCGCGGTGACGGCTTCCTCGCCGACGTCGTCACCGACTGGGAGGACGCCGCCGCCCTCGCCGCCGACGCCGGGCTGCGGGTGGTCACGGTGCGCACCGGCCTGGTGCAGTCCCCGCGCGGCGGGACGCTGCGCCTGTTCCGGCCGCTGTTCGCCGCGGGTCTCGGCGGGCGGCTCGGGTCCGGGCGGGCGTGGCAGTCGTGGATCGGCATCGACGACCTCGTCGACGTGTACCACCGTGCCCTCTACGACCCGACGCTCACGGGCCCGGTCAACGCCGTCGCCCCGCACCCCGTCCGCAACGACGCCTACGCCGCCACGCTCGCCCGCGTGCTGCGCCGCCCCGCCCTCGTCCCGGTGCCGCGCTTCGGCCCGCGGTTGCTGCTCGGCGCCGAGGGAGCGACCGAGGTCGCCGAGGCGAGCCAGCGTGTCTACCCCGCCGCGCTGCTCGCGGCAGGCCACCGGTTCCGGCACCCGATGCTCGAGCCCGCGCTGCGCCACCTGCTCGGCCGGCCGGAACCGGCCTGATCGGCAGGGCTCACCGGTGCGGCTCGAGCGACCGCGCGTCGACCAGCCGGTACGGCGTCACGCGGCCCGACAGCCCGCCCCGGTCGGCCGTGAGCGGCACCGCCACCACGACGACGAGGGCGAGCAGCGACCCGAGCCCCCGCGCCCAGCCGAGCCCTCCGGCGTCGAGCATGTCCGCCGCGTCGCCGAGCACCTGCAGCAGTCCCCACAGCGCGCCGCCGGACAGCCCGCGGCGCAGCCTCGCCGACGCCGTGAGCCGTCCGCCGTCGGCCGCGGTGGGCGCGAGCCACACGACGCGCTGGCCGAGCGACTCCCCCGCCCCCGCGGCCAGCGGCAGGACGAAGACGAGCACCCAGGCCAGGGCGCTCGTGCCCGCCCACAGCAGCCAGGTGTCGGCGGGGACACGCCCGGTGAGGACGTAACCCGCCACGCCCCAGACCGTCGTCAGCACGACGACGGCCACGCCGAGCGCCACGGCGTCCACCAGCATGCCCAGCCAGCGGCGCCACACGGTCACCGGGCGCGGGCGTCCGCGCTCCTGCGCCAGGGCCCGCGCCCTCGGCATCCAGCGCAGCACCCAGGGCGCCACCAGCGCGCCGAGCACGCCGCCGAGCGTGTTGGTCAGCAGGTCGTCGACGTCGGCCAGGCGGTAGGAGCACGGGATGATCCCGAGGATCCCGGTGTACTGCACCGTCTCGACGAGCACCGACGCCGCGAGCGCCGAGAGCGACGTCGCGAGCAGGCCCCAGCCGAGGTAGCGCCGCACGAGCACGCCCCAGGGCACGAACAGGACCACGTTGAGCACACCCTGGAGCACGGAGACGTCGCGGACGGCGGCGGTCAGGGGCACCCCGGCGGTGCGCTCGCGCACGTCGTCGAGGATCTGCAGGGGCCGCAGCTGGGCGCCGGTGTAGCCGTGCTCGGCGCACCAGGCGGCGAGGTCGCCGCTCGGCAGGGGCAGGAGCGTGTAGGCGAGCAGCGCGGTGCCGTAGACGGCGAGGGCGGCGGCGCCGAGCAGGCGCACGAGGTTGACGGCGCCGTAGCGCCGCACCTGGACGACGAGGATCGGGACGAGCAGGGCGAGGAAGAGGCCGCTGCCGAGGAGGATGCCCACGCGGGCGGGCCAGGTCCAGACGTCGGTCACGGGGGTCACGGTACGTACTTGCCGTCCGCGGCGCGAAGGCGTAACTTCGTCCGTACTTTCTTGTCATGACATTTGTCAGGACGTCACGCCGTACGAACGAGAGGTTCGCCATGGACGCCGGGCGCTCACCGAAGTCACTCGTCCCCCTCTACGACGGGATGAACAGGATCCCGGGCGGGCTCATGCTCGTCCCGCTCGTCCTCGGGTCCGTCGTGGGCACGTTCTTCCCGGGCTTCCTCGAGCTCGGGTCGTTCACCACGGCCCTGTTCAAGGACTCCGCCCTGCCGCTCATCGCGGTGCTCATCTTCGCCACGGGCATGCAGATCACGGCCCGCACCTCCGGCCCCGTGCTCGCCACGACCGGCACGCTGCTGCTCACCAAGTCGCTGATCCCCGCGGGCCTCGTCGCGCTCGCCGGCCACCTGTTCGGCATCGAGGGATTCCTGGGCGTCTCGATCCTCGCCCTCATGGCCACCATCGACAACAGCAACGGCGGCCTCTGGCTGGCGTTCACCGGCCGGTACGGCGACGAGCGCGACCGCGGCGCCTACATGGCCTCCGCGCTCAACGACGGCCCGTTCATCTCGATGCTGTTCCTCGGCGCGACCGGCCTGGCGGACATCCCCCTGACGGCCTTCCTCGCCGCGGTCGTGCCGCTCGTGCTCGGGTTCGTCGTCGGCAACCTCGACCCCCGCTGGACCGAGGTCATGCGCCCCGTGCCGAACATCGTGATCCCGTTCTTCGCCTTCGCGCTCGGCACGGGCATCGACCTGCGCGACGTCGTGACCGGCGGCGCCAGCGGCATCCTCGTCGGCGTGATCGCCGTGCTGCTCACCGCGGCGCTGACCTGGTCCGGCTACCGGTTCATCCTGCGCCGCGGCGCGCGGTCGGGCATCGCGATCGCGTCGGCGACCACCGCGGGCAACGCCGTCGCCACGCCCGCCATCATCGCGGGCGTCGACCCCGCCTTCGAGCCGTTCGTCGCCGTCGCGACCGCGCAGGTCGCCTCCGCCGTGCTCGTCAGCGCGATCCTCGCCCCGCTGCTGGCCACGTTCGTGCTGCGCCGCCAGGGCGGCCTGGACCCCGAGCCCGCCGACGACGACGCGCCCCGGCCGGTCGCCGCCGACGAGGGACGGGGCGCCGCGTGACCCGCGACGCCGTCGCCGTCGTCGCCGACGACCTCACGGGGGCGGGCGACTGCGTCGTGCAGTTCGCGCGCGCCGGGTGGCCCGGCCACCTCGTGCTCGGTACCGAGCAGCCCGACCCCGAGCTGCCCGACCCCGAGCTGCCCGACCGCGAGCAGCCCGACCCCGACGGCGCTGCGCTGGCCGTCGTCACCGACGCCCGCCCCCTGGCCGACGACGACGCCGCGCGGGCCACCGCCGGCGCGGTCGGGGCGCTGGCCGACGCGGGGGCCGCTCGGCTCTACGTCAAGATCGACTCCACGATGCGCGGCAGCGTGGCCGGCCAGGTCGCCGGGGCGCTGTCCGCGTGGCGCACGCGGCAGCCGGGGGCGTTCGCCGTCGTCTGTCCGAGCTACCCGGCCCTGGGGCGGACCGTGCGCGACGGCGTGCTGCTCGTGGACGGGACACCCGTCGCCGACTCCCCCGCGGGCCGCGACCCCGTCACACCCGTGCACCGCAGCGACCTCACCGCGCTGCTTCCGGGGTCGGTGCGGGTCGAGGCCGCCGGCCCGGACGCCGCGGAGCTCGCCGCCCGCCTCGCCGCGGCCGGACGCACCCACGACGCCCTCGTCGTGGACGCCGCCGACGACGCCGCGCTCGACCTGC
>NZ_JABEMG010000097.1 GCF_013004695.1 Promicromonospora citrea | reverse complement strand
GGGACGCCACGTCCGCGCCCCCGGCCGTGCGGCCCGGCACGCGCCCGGCCCGGCGCGCGGGCCGGATCGCGCTCGCCGGGGTCTTCTCGTCGGTCGTGGTCGCGGGGTGCTCGACGGCGGCTGCCGCCGCGGACCCGTACTCCGGCTTCGCCGCCGTGGTCGACGGCGTGGCGCAGGCCGTCGGCGTCGACTGGACCTCCATGCCCGCCGGGTACACGCGCGCCCAGCACGACGCGTTCTGGGGCGCCGGGTACACGGCTCAGGACCTCGCGACGCTGGACGAGCTGTGGGGCACCGAGTCGCTGGAGACCAAGGCACGGGCCGGGCAGATGCTCCTCGACGGCGCGATGCCGCCGGTCGCGCCGGGGTCGGCCGGGCCGGCTCCGGCCGCGGACGTATGGCCCACGCCGGAGCAGCTCGACACCTTCAGGGACGCCGGGTACACCCCCGCCGACGCCGAGCGGCTGGCGGAGCTGTGGGACGTCGGCCAGGGCGAGGCGAAGGCCCGCGTCGCGGACATGATCGAGGACGGCCGGACGCCCCCGGTGCCGTGATCGGCGGTCGAACAAGCCGAAGAGCACAGTGTTTCAGCCGTTCGGCTGTCGAGCGGCCGCACACGGCGGGTGGTGGATCGTGGCAAGATCGATGGTGCATCCCCGGGCGGCCTTGGACACTCGTGCGACCGCCCACCTCATCATCCGTTTGGAGTTTCGCAGATGCCCATCGCAACCCCTGAGGTCTACGCCGAGATGATCGACCGGGCGAAGGCCGGCAGGTTCGCCTACCCCGCGGTCAACATCACCTCGTCGCAGACCGTCACCGCTGCCCTGCGGGGCTTTGCCGAGGCGGAGTCGGACGGCATCATCCAGGTCTCCGTCGGTGGCGGCGAGTACGCGTCCGGCTCGACGGTCAAGGACAGGGTCTCGGGCTCGCTGGCCCTCGCGGCGTACGCCCACGAGGTGGCCAAGGGCTACGGCGTCAACATCGCCATCCACACGGACCACTGCACCGCGGACAAGCTGGACTCCTGGGTCAAGCCGCTGCTCGCCATCGAGGCGGAGCAGGTGAAGAACGGCGGCCTGCCGACGTTCCAGTCGCACATGTTCGACGGCTCGACCGTGCCGCTGGACGAGAACCTCACCATCGCCACGGAGCTGCTCGAGCTCTCGCAGGCGGCCCGCACGATCCTCGAGATCGAGATCGGCGTCGTCGGTGGCGAGGAGGACGGCCACACCGCCGAGATCAACGACAAGCTGTACACGACGGTCGAGGACGGCCTCGCCACGGTCAAGGCGCTCGGCTCGGGCGAGAAGGGCCGCTACCTCACGGCCCTGACCTTCGGCAACGTGCACGGCGTCTACAAGCCGGGTGCCGTCAAGCTGCGCCCGGAGATCCTGCTGGACATCCAGAAGGCGGTCGGCGCGGAGATCGGCAAGGAGATGCCGTTCGACCTGGTCTTCCACGGCGGTTCGGGGTCGACGGCGGAGGAGATCTCCGCGGCCGTCGACAACGGCGTCATCAAGATGAACATCGACACCGACACGCAGTACGCGTTCACGCGTCCCGTGGTCGAGCACATGTTCAAGAACTACGACGGCGTGCTCAAGATCGACGGCGAGGTGGGCAACAAGAAGGCCTACGACCCGCGCGCCTGGGGCAAGGCGGCCGAGGCCGGCATGGCTGCCCGCATCGTCGAGGCGTGCGAGCAGCTCCGCTCGGCGGGCCAGAAGCTCTGACCCGCCCCCTACCCCGCCGAGGTAGTCACCTGGCGAGGTAGTCACCTGGCGAGACGGACGTGGGGCGGAGGCGCTGATCAGCACCTCCGCCCCACGACTACTTCGCCACGTGACTACCTCGGCAGCGGCTCGGGCCGAGCGCTACGGGGTCGTCGGACCGCCGACGCCGGCCGGCGCGTGGTCGCCGGGCGGCGGGCCCGCCGGACCGTCGTCGTCCAGCTCGAAGCCCGGGTCCTCGTCGACGATGTCGAGCAGGTCGCCGATCCGCGTCACCTCCAGCAGGAAGCGGACGGTGGGCGGGGCGCGCAGCACCCGCACGCGGTGCGGGCTGCGGCTCGCGAGACGCGCGAGGAACGCCACCCCCGACGAGTCCATGAAGGTCACGTGGTGCGCGTCGATCTCCACCGGCAGACGCGACTCCTCCGCGGCCGCCGTCGCCTCGTGCAGGTCACCGCCGATGTCCGCGTCGATCTCGCCCGACAGCACGATCCGTGCCCTGGACTTGCCCACGATGACGTGGATGCTCGCGGGCTCCCCGATCTCTGCGTTCTGTGGTCCGGGGTCCTGGGGGCTCCCGCCCTGCGGACCGCGCGGGGGGTCGTAAGTTCCGTCCTGCACGGTTCTCCTTCCGGGAGCAATGGTGGTGGCGCTGTGTCGGTCCGATGATAGAGGTTGTCCTTCAGATCTCGGACCGTCCCAATCTACGGTTGAATGGCCTGTCGGAACAGCACCTCGAGCGATAGACACGGATGGGAGGGCATTTTGACCGATTCCTCCGGTCTGACTCCGCCCTCACCCCACCTCCGGCACCCCGGCCTCTCCGTGTTCGGCCTCGGCGGGAACCAGGGGAGACCTCCCGCGGCCTCCTCCGAGCCGCCGGACGACACGGGCTTCCGCTTCGGGCGTACCGCCGCACCGGCCGCCGCCGACACGCCCCCTCCGGGCAGGCAGGACGGCTCGCGCCCCGGCGCCCACAGGGCCCAGCCGGTGGAGTCCCACCGGCACACGCACCCCGTGACGTCGCGCCGGGACCTGGCCAGCACGGGCATCCCGCGCACGCTCCCGCCGTCGATCGGCGACGTCGTGCTGCGCGCCGCCGTCAACGTGGGCATCCCCGTGTTCCTCACGGGCCCGACCGAGGACGGCATGCCCATGCTGTGGGCCAACGGCGCGTTCGAGCGCTACGCGGGCGTGCGGTTCAGCGACTTCGCCGGGTTCACGGTCCGCCGGCTCGGCGAGATGCTCGTCGAGCCCGGGGAGCTCGAGCGCATGACCGAGCTGGTCAACGCGGGCCAGGAGGTCAACGCGACCGTGCGCTCGCACGTGCGCGGCGGCACGCACGGGTGGGCGCAACTCACCCTCACGCCCGTGCGCGCGGGCCACGGCGACCGCATCACGCACTGGGTCGGCTTCAGCGTGGACGTGTCCGACCACATGGAGCGCCACCAGGCGCAGCTCGCGAGCCTCGAGGTCGAGCGTCAGCAGCGGGAGGACCTCGACCTCATCGCGCAGACCACCGAGATCCTCACGGACCTGGAGTACCCGTACGCGCTGCGGGACATCGCGGAGCTGTTGCAGTCGATGGTCCCCTGGGCCGGCTTCTACGTGAACGACGACGGGCTCAAGCACGCGGCGGGCATCGACGTCGCCGCACCGCCGAGCGGGCGCGGGCGCAGGCACGCGCGGTACATCGAGGGCGACAACGTCGCCGACAAGTCGTTGCGCCGCCGTCCGCAGACGGACGCGCTGGGCGACTCGGTGACGACGGGCCCCATGCCGATCCTCGAGGTCGTCGACTCGGTGCAGGACGTGCTGGACGGCGTGCTCGACGGACCGGTGGTGCTCCACCTCGACATCCCGCACGCGCCGCACTCGGCCTCGGGGTGGCTGCAGCGCGACCTGACGCTCCGGCTCGCCGAGGAGCTCGGCAAGGCGCCGGACTCCGTCGTCGTGCACCCCGTGGCCGGTCGCCGGGACGTGCTCGGCCTGGTCGTCATCGTGCCCGACGAGGACGAGTCCGGCGACTACGTCGAGCTCGAGGAGCCCGACACCCTGCGCACGGTCATCGAGGTGGTCGCCCGTCGCGCGGGCAGCGCGATCGACAACGCGCGCATGTACGCGCGGGAGCACCGCCTCGCCGAGACGCTGCAGCGCGCCATGCTGCCCGAGCAGGCCGACGTCGCGGGCCTCGACGTCTGGACGTACTACGCCCCCAACGCGGAGCACGCGCAGGTGGGCGGCGACTGGTACGACGTGCTGCAGATCTCGCCCGAGCTCGTCGGCATCGTCATCGGCGACGTCGTGGGGCACGACGTCGAGGCGGCGGCGACCATGGGCCAGCTCCGCTCCGTCGTGCGGTCCTACGCCTTCGAGCTGTCGACGCCGAGCCGTGTGCTCGAGCGCGTCGACCAGCTCGTGGCCGGCATGGGCATCCCGCGCTCGGCGAGCATGGTGTACGCCTCGCTGAAGCGTGAGGAGGACCCGGAGACCTGGACCGTCGGCTACTCGCGCGCCGGGCACCTGCCGCCGCTGCTGCTGCGTGGTGGCACGGTCGTCAAGCTCGACGACGGCGGCGGCGCGCTGGTCGGCTTCGGCTCGCGCGACCGGAGCACGGGCGAGGCCCGGCTCGAGCCGGGCGACACGCTCCTGTTCTACACGGACGGCCTCATCGAGCGGCGCGACCGGTCGCTCCGGCTCGGTCTGGAGGCGCTGCTCGAGACCGCGTCCGCCATCACGGCGCGCGACGCCGCCGGCGTGGGCGAGGAGCTCCTGTCGCGCCTCGCGGACGCCCCGGAGGACGACGTCGCGATCGTCGTGGTCCGTGTGCCCGACCCGACGGGCGACGCGGGGGAGACCGCGCTGTCGCCGCGCTGGCGGCGCTGGATGCTGCCGAGCGAGCCGTCCTCGATCGGCCGTGCGCGGCACGCCGTGCTGCGCACGTGCCAGGCGTGGGGCATCGCCGAGTCGGCACAGGCGGAGCTCGTGGTGTCGGAGCTGGTGGCCAACGGCGTGCTGCACGGCTGGGGGCACATCGCGCTGCGCCTCTACGACACGGGCGACGGCCTGCGCATCGAGGTCGAGGACAACAACCCGGCGCCGCCCGTGGCGACGGACGGGCACCCGAACCGGCTGGGCGGGTTCGGCATGCAGATCGTGGACCGGCTCGCGGAGTGGGGCTGGCGCCCGTCGGGCAGCGGCAAGCTGGTCTGGGCCAAGCTCCGCCGCCAGCCGACCCCACCCAAGTAACCCCCCCCGCCGAGGTAGTCACCTGGCGAGGTAGTCATGGGGCGAGGTAGTCACGTGGCGAGGTAGTCACTTCGACACCTGGTCGCGGGAGCCCGGGCTGTGCGGCCCGATGACTACTTCGCCACATGACTACTTCGCCACATGACTACTTCGCCACGTGACTACCTCGCCCCATGACTACCTCGCCAACTGACTACCTCGGCAAGGCGACGGGTGGATAACGTTTACGCCGTGGAGGCGTCGCGGTGCGTCAACGGCGCACCGTCGTCGTCGCGGCCGGTCACGACCGCGAAGCCCGACTCGGGAGCAGACGGCTCGCACGCGTGCTCGTCGTCGACGCGGAAGAGCTCCATCGCGCCGCACACCTCGAGCACGAACAGGTCCCGCTCGTCGGCCCCGCGGATGACGGTGGCCCCGCCGCGCTTGCGCCCGGCGTCGGCCAGCGAGATGAGGAACGCGGCGCCGGTCGAGTCCATGAAGGTGACCCGGCACATGTCGATGACCAGCAGCTGCCGGCGCAGGCCGACGACGCGCGCCGCGATCTCCGGGAACTGGTCTCGTTCGGCGAGGTCGAGGTCGCCGGCGATCACGAGCGTCGTCGTCGTGGGAGACGTCGCGATCTCGATCATGTGTCGAGCCTAACGACTGTTGCACGATCGCACCGGATGAAAGGCAAAATTCACCGCCGCCGCGCCCTGCGCCGGTAACCCGGTCCGTCCGACTTTGTCCCTCTCTGGCGCGCGGGTGTGACAATTCCCTCCGTGAGCACCCACGAGAACCTCCTGCCCGGACCCGCGCCGACCCACCTGCCCGACGACCACGCCCCGGCCCGCGAGCGGCTGGCCGCGGGCGACGACCCGGTCGCCGTCGCGGCGGCCGCCCCGGCGTCGTCGCTGGTCTGGGCCGTCCTGGCCGAGACGGCGCTCGCGGCGACCACGCCCGCCGCCGACGTCGAGGCCTACGCCTACGCCCGGACCGGGTACCACCGCGGCCTCGACGCCCTGCGCCGCGCCGGCTGGCGCGGTCAGGGGCCGATCCCCGCCGACCACGTGCCGAACCAGGGCTTCCTGCGGGCGCTGCTCGCGCTCGCCGAGGCGGCCGACCGCATCGGCGAGAGCGCGGAGGCCGAGCGCTGCACCACGTTCCTGGCCGACTCGGGCACGTCCGCGCAGGACGTCCGCGCCCTGCGGCCCGGCACGAAGTAGACTCGGGCGCGGCTCGCCGGCGCCATCGGAGCGCACGCGGCTGAGCGACCAAGCAATCCGAGAAGGTGGAGATCCATGCCAGGCGTGGTGCTCGTCGGTGCCCAGTGGGGCGATGAGGGCAAGGGAAAGGCGACGGACCTCCTGGGCTCCCGCGTCGACTACGTGGTGAAGTTCAACGGCGGCAACAACGCGGGGCACACGGTCGTCATCGGCGACGAGAAGTATGCGCTGCACCTGCTGCCCTCCGGCATCCTGTCGCCCGGTGTCGTGCCGGTGATCGCGAACGGTGTCGTCGTCGACATCGAGGTCCTGTTCGAGGAGCTCGACGCGCTGATCGAGCGCGGCGTCGACGTGTCGCGCCTGCTCGTCTCGGGCAGCGCGCACGTCATCGCGCCCTATCACCGCACGATCGACAAGGTGACCGAGCGGTTCCTCGGCAAGCGTCGCATCGGCACGACGGGCCGCGGGATCGGCCCCGCGTACGCCGACAAGATCAACCGCGTCGGCATCCGGATGTGGGACCTGTTCGACGAGAAGATCCTGCGCGCCAAGATCGAGGGCTCGCTCGACCAGAAGAACCACCTGCTCGTCAAGGTCTACAACCGGCGCGCGATCACGGTGGACGAGACGCTGGAGGACCTGCTCCGGTACGCGGAGCGGCTGCGCCCCATGGTCACGGACACCGCCGTCGAGCTGAACAAGGCGCTCGACGCCGGCAAGAACGTCCTGTTCGAGGCCGGCCAGGCGACCATGCTCGACATCGACCACGGCACGTACCCGTTCGTCACCTCGTCCAGCGCGACGGCGGGCGGCGCGGTGACCGGCTCGGGCATCGGGCCCACCCGGGTCGACTCCGTCATCGGCGTCATCAAGGCGTACACGACGCGCGTCGGCGAGGGGCCGTTCCCCACCGAGCTGTTCGACGACAAGGGCGAGTTCCTCCGCAAGACCGGCGGCGAGTACGGCGTCACCACGGGCCGCGCCCGCCGCACCGGGTGGTACGACTCCGTGATCGCCCGGTACGCGACCCGCGTCAACGGCCTCACCGACATCGTGCTCACCAAGCTCGACGTCCTCACCGGCATGGAGAAGGTCCCGGTCTGCGTGGCCTACGACGTCGACGGCGTGCGGCACGACGAGATGCCCACCGACCAGACGGCGTTCCACCACGCGAAGCCGATCTACGAGGAGCTCGACGGCTGGTGGGAGGACATCTCCCAGGCGCGCTCGTTCGAGGACCTGCCGAAGAACGCCCAGGCGTACGTCAAGGCGCTCGAGGAGATGTCGGGCACGCGGATCTCGGCGATCGGCGTCGGGCCCAAGCGCGACGAGATCATCCCCGTCCACGACCTGATCCACGCCCGCTGAGGCACCGCCCGCTCAGACACCCCCGACCCACCTGAGAAGGACCGTCCCGCTGTGAAGATCCTCGTCATCGGTACCGGTGCCCGCGAGCACGCCATCGTCCACTCCCTGCACCGGGAGACCGTGGCGGGTACGGCGGCCCACGAGCTGCACGCCGCACCGGGCAACCCCGGCATCGCCGACCTGGCCACGCTGCACCCCGTCGACCCGCTGGACGGCGCGGCGGTGACGGCGCTGGCGGAGCAGGTCGGCGCGGAGCTCGTCGTCGTCGGTCCCGAGGCGCCGCTCGTGGCGGGTGTCGCGGACGCGGTGCGTGCCGCGGGCATCCCGGTGTTCGGACCGTCGGGCGAGGCGGCCCGGCTCGAGGGCTCCAAGGCGTTCGCCAAGGAGGTCATGGCTGCCGCCGGCGTGCCGACCGCCATGGCGCACGTGTGCACGGACACCGACGAGCTCGAGGCGGCGCTCGACGCGTTCGGCGCCCCCTACGTGGTCAAGGACGACGGGCTCGCCGCGGGCAAGGGCGTCGTCGTCACGTCGGACCGCGCCGAGGCGCTGGCGCACGGCGCGGCGTGCCTGGCGAACGGCGGCGCGCACGACGGCGGGCGCGTGGTCGTCGAGGAGTACCTCGACGGCCCGGAGGTCTCGCTGTTCTGCGTGTGCGACGGCGCGACCGTGGTCCCGCTCGTGCCCGCGCAGGACTTCAAGCGCGTCCACGACGGCGACGAGGGGCCGAACACCGGCGGCATGGGCGCGTACACGCCGCTCGACTGGGCCCCGTCGGGCCTGGTGGACGAGGTCGTCGCGCGCATCGCCCAGCCCACGGTCGACGAGATGGCACGGCGCGGCACGCCGTTCACCGGCGTCCTGTACGTGGGGCTCGCGCTCACCAGCCGCGGCACCCGCGTGGTCGAGTTCAACGCGCGGTTCGGGGACCCGGAGACGCAGTCGGTGCTCGCGCGGCTCGCCACGCCGCTGTCCGAGGTCATGCACGCGGCCGCCCGCGGCGCCCTGGCCGGCCTGGAGCCGCTGCGCTGGCGGCCCGAGGCGTCGGTGACCGTCGTGGTCGCGTCGGAGGGCTATCCCGCCGCCGCGCGCTCCGGCGACCCGGTCACCGGCCTCGACGACGCCGAGGCGCTGCCGGGCGTGCACGTGCTGCACGCGGGCACGGCGCGGTCGGAGACCGGTGACCTGGTCAGCGCCGGGGGCCGCGTCCTGTCGGTCGTCGCGCTCGGCAGCGACCTGGCCGACGCGCGCCGCCGCGCCTACGAGGGGGTCGCCCGGATCGAGCTCAAGGGCTCCCAGCACCGCACGGACATCGCGCTGCGCGCCGAGCGCGGCGAGGTCACGGTCCCGTAGCCCGACCCGCGGCGGGACGCGGCGCAGGTCACGTCCGCCGCACGGGAAGGCGCCCCGGCACGCCGGTAGACTGCTGCCGGGAAACTCCCTCGCCATTCCGCCCATCAGCAAGGAGCCTTCGTGGGACGCGTCGTCGTCGAGGTCATGCCCAAGCCCGAGATCCTGGACCCCCAGGGCAAGGCCGTTGTCGGTGCGCTGCCGCGCCTCGGGTTCACCCAGTTCTCCGGTGTCCGGCAGGGCAAGCGGTTCGAGCTCGAGGTGGACGGCGAGGTGACGCCGGAGATCCTCGCGGCCGCCCGCGAGGCCGCCACCACTCTCCTGTCCAACCCGGTGATCGAGGACGTCGTGTCGGTGACCGACGCGTCGGCCGAGGTCGCCGAGCCGGTGAACGCCTGATGACGGTCGCCCAGGAGACCGCCGCCGCGCCGATCACCGGCGCCCGCATCGGCGTCATCACGTTCCCCGGCACGCTGGACGACCGGGACGCCGCGCGCGCCGTCCGGCTCGCCGGTGCCGAGGCCGTGTCCCTGTGGCACGGGGACGAGTCGCTGCACGACGTCGACGCCGTGGTGCTGCCCGGCGGCTTCTCGTACGGCGACTACCTGCGCGCCGGGGCGATCAGCCGGTTCGCGCCCGCGATGTCCGCCGTGGTGGACGCCGCCAAGGGCGGCATGCCGGTGCTCGGCATCTGCAACGGCTTCCAGGTGCTGACCGAGGCGCACCTGCTGCCCGGCTCGATGGTCAAGAACGACCACCTGCACTTCGTGTGCCGCGAGCAGGCGATGGTCGTGGAGAACGCGCACACGGCCTGGACGAACGAGTTCCGCCGCGGCCAGCGCATCACGGTGCCGCTCAAGAACCAGGACGGCCAGTTCGTCGCCGACGAGCGCACCCTCGACGAGCTGGAGGGCGAGGGCCGCGTCGTCTTCCGGTACGACGGCTGGAACCCGAACGGGTCCCGGCGCGACATCGCGGGCATCACCAACGAGCGCGGCAACGTGGTCGGCCTCATGCCGCACCCCGAGCACGCGGTCGAGCCGGGCTTCGGGCCGGCGTCCCAGGAAGGCCCGCGCGCCGGCACCGACGGGCTGACGTTCTTCACGTCGGTGCTGTCCTCGCTGGTCCACGCGTGACCACGGATGACCGCTGAGCTCGTCGCGGGCGTCGCGATCGAGACGGTCCGCTGGGACCACCCCGACGCCGTCCGGCTGCGTGCCGAGCAGCAGCACGAGATCGACCTGCGGTACGCGCAGCCCGGCCGGCCGCCCGAGACCGGCCCGGACGGCCTCCCGGTGCCGGACGCGCGCGACCAGGTGGACCCGTCGAACGTGTTCGCCACGCTCCTGCTGCGGGTCGACGGCGTCGCGGCCGCGCACGCCGCGGTCCGGGACCTGTCCGGGCGCGACGACTACCGCGGTGGGACGCACCCGGACGCCACGGCAGAGGTCAAGCGTGTGTACGTCGCGGAGAGCTTCCGCGGCCGGGGCCTCGCCCGCACCCTCATGGAGGCGGTCGAGGACGCCGCCCGCGCGGCCGGTGCGCGGCACCTGATCCTCGAGACCGGGCTCATGCAGCCCGAGTCCGTGGGGCTGTACCTGCGCATGGGCTATGACCCGGTCGAGTCGTTCGGCGTCTGGTCGTCGGAGCCCGGGTCGCGCTGCTTCGGCAAGCGGCTGGTGCCCGCACGGCCCGCGCCCGCCGCCCGCCCGGTCGCGCGGGTGGCCGTCGAGCTGCGCGAGGTGCCCTGGGACGACCCCGACGCCGCGTCCCTGCGCCGCGCGATGTGGGCGTTCCACCAGGAGCGCTACCCCGAGATGGTGCCGGACGTCGCGGTGCGCGGCGGGCACGATGCCGTCGACGCCGAGCGCGGGCGCACCGCGCTGGCCACGTTCGTCGCGACGGCGGACGGGCGGCCGGTCGGGTGCGCGACCCTCGCGCCGTCGCAGGCCGGGCCCGAGCACCTCACGGCCGACCCGCTGCACGGCATCGCGGGCCTCGGCGCGACCCGCGGCGCCGGCGGGTTCGAGATGCGCAGCGTGTTCGTCGACCCGTCGGCCCGGCGCACGGGCGTGGGGACGGCGCTCGTGCGCCGCGTCGAGGACGAGGCCAGGGCGCGCGGCGGCCGAGCGCTGTACCTCGGCACGGGCATCCGCCAGCCGGAGGCGCTGCGCCTCTACGTCGGGCTGGGCTACCGGCCGGTGCTGCCGTACCCGCCCCACGCCGACGCCGACGACCCGCTGCTGCTCTTCCTGGGCCGCCCGCTCTGACGCGGACGCCGGCCCTGATGCGGCCCGCCCGCACCCCGCACCGCCCGGCGGGCGACCGGCCTCAGCGCCCCCGCAGGTACTCGAGCTGCGCGCGCACGGACGAGCGGGCCGCCGCGCGCACCGACGGGTCGACGTCGGCGTACACCGCGCCCGTGACGGCCTCCAGGAGCTCGTCCGGCAGGGCCTCGTCCGCGCCGGGCGGCGTCGCCCCGAGCGCGGACAGGGCCGCACGCACCTGGTCGAGCCGCTCGGACCGGTGCGTGCGGTACGCCTGCACGACCGCCCCGAGGTCGGGGACGACCGGCCCGTGCCCCGGCAGCCCGGCGACGGGCGCCCCGGCGCGGAGCTCCCCGGCGCGTGCCGCGAGACGGTCGAGCGACGCCAGGTAGTCCCGCAACGACCCGTCCGGCTCGGCCAGCACGGTGGTGCCGCGGCCCAGCACGGTGTCGCCCGTGAGCACGACGGCGGCCTCCTGACCCGCCGTCGCCACGAGGCACACCGAGTCGGCGGTGTGCCCCGGTGTCGCCAGCACCTCGATGTGCACGCCGGCCGCCTCGACCACCTCGCCGTCGCTCAGGGGTGGGGCGCCGGCGGAGAACTCGGGCGACGCGCCCCGCGAGGGCGCGCCGGTGAGCGCGCGGAACCGCGCCAGCCCGCCCGTGTGGTCGGCGTGGCGGTGGGTGACGAGCACCAGCTCGACCGGGCCGGCGTCGGCCAGGGCGGCCAGGTGCGGCTGGAGGTCGGGCCCGGGGTCCACGACGACGCAGCCTGCCGCGCCCGGCGCGCGCAGCACGTACGAGCGGGTCCCGTCGAGCGTCATCGGTCCGGGGTTGTCGGCGCGCAGCACCGCGGCGAAGGGGGCGACGGGGTCCACCGGCTCACTGTAACCGGGCGGCTCAGCGCGCGATGACGGCCGCGAGGGCCTGCTCCAGGTCGTCGACGAGGTCGAGCGGGTCCTCCAGGCCCACCGACAGGCGGACCGTCGTCTCCGTGATGCCGACGGCCGCCCGCCCGTCCGCGCCGAGCTTGCGGTGCGTCGTGGTGGCCGGGTGGGTGACGAGGGACTTCGCGTCGCCGAGGTTGTTCGAGATGTCGACGACGCGCAGCGCGTCGAGGAACGCGAAGGTGCGCTTCTTCGCCTCCTCGGCGTCGGCACCCTCCGGCACGGCGAGGTCGAACGTGACGACCGTGCCGCCGCCGCTCATCTGCGACCGGGCGAGGTCGGCCTGCGGGTGGGAGTCGAGGAACGGGTACCGCACGGCACCGATGCCCGGCAGTTCCTCGAGCGCCCGGGCGACGGTGAGCGCACCGGCGCCCTGCGCGGCGACCCGCACGGGCAGCGTCTCCAGGCCCTTGAGCAGGGTCCAGGCGTTGAACGGCGACAGCGACGGGCCGGTGTTCCGGATGAAGGTCTGCACCGGCCCGGTCACGTAGTCCGTGGAGCCGAGGATCGCTCCGCCGAGCACGCGGCCCTGCCCGTCGATGTGCTTGGTGGCCGAGTACACGACGACGTCGGCGCCGAGCTCGAGCGGCTTCTGCAGAAGGGGCGTGGCGAACACGTTGTCGAGCACGACGGTGGCGCCCGCGGCGTGGGCGAGGTCGACGACGGCGCGCACGTCCACGATGTCCTGCATGGGGTTGGACGGGGTCTCGAAGAACACGACGTCCGCCGGGGTGGACAGCGCCTCCTCCCACTGCGACAGCACGTGCCCGTCCACGTAGTCGGTGCGTACGCCCCACTTCTTGAGGATCTCCTCGAAGATCACCACGGTGGAGCCGAACAGGGCCCGCGCCGCCACGATGCGCGAGCCGGAGCTCACGAGCGCGGCCAGCGACGTGAAGACCGCCGACATGCCGGTCGCCGTCGCGTAGCAGGCCTCGGCCCCCTCGAGCAGGCGGAGCCGCTCCTCGAAGGTGTGCACGGTGGGGTTGCCGTAGCGCGAGTACACGAACCGGTCGAGGTCGCCCCGGAACGCGGCCTCGGCGTCGGCCGCCGAGTCGTAGACGTAGCCCTGGGTGAGGAACATCGCCTCGCTGGTCTCCTGGAACTCGCTGCGCTGGTGGCCGCCGCGCACCGCGAGCGTCTGCGGGCGCACGGTGGGCGGCAGCGGCTTGCGGCCCGAGCCACCCGGCGCGGCATCGGGCGGGAAGGCACCCGTGACGGTCACGCGGCACCCTCCGGCGCCGCGGCACCGCCCTGCGACCACGGCAGGCCCGCGACCTTCCAGCCCTGCTGGTCGCGGACGCCGTCCGCGCCCGGCGCCCCCTCGAACCCCTCGAGCACGTTGTACGACGGCGAGATGCCCGACGCCGTCGCGAGGCGCGCCGCGCCGATCGAGCGCTGGCCCGAGCGGCACAGGAAGACGACGGGCCCGTGCGTCACACCGGCGCGCTGCAGCTCGGCGAGGAAGTCCGGGTTGGGGCGGCCCCCGGCCTGGACCCACTCGCTGAACACGGGCTGCTTGCCCAGCGACGACGTGTCGGGGACGCCGATCGTGCGCCACTCGCCGTCGGTGCGGACGTCGACGAGCACGGCGTCCGGGTCGGCCGCGAGCAGGTCCCAGGCCTGCTGCGGCGTGAGGTCGCCCGAGTAGCCCTCGGCGGGCCGGGCGTCAGGGTGCGCGTGATCGCTCATGGTGGCCTCCATCGGTCGTGGCGGTAGCACCCTCGTCCGTCCCCGTCGGGACGCTGGGTTGCTGCGGCGTCGACGTGCCACGTCACTCGGCCGCTCGGGATGGTCGAGGCCACCTTACGACACGTGTCCGCCAGGTGGAACGCCGTCTCGGCAAGCGGTCGGACAGGGCCTCGCCGGCCTGGCGGCAGTGCGACCGGATGCTGGGACCAGCATCTGAGACCAGCGTTGACAGGCCCGTCACCCCCGCCTGAGGATGACGGCAGGTCATGAGCGCCAGCGCCAAGCCCCGGCTCGCTGGCCGGCAACCCTCCCTCCGCGGTGGGGTGCCCCGGGTGACGACCTGGCCGTGCGCAGTCCCGCGTGCGGCAAGCGCGGGGGCGCGTCCCCCAGGACCGTGCCGGAGGATGCCATGTCCGCACCCACCCTCGACACCCGTACCAGCGGCCCCACCGGGGTCGCCCACCTCGCCCCGCTGCGCCCGGTCGTCGGCGGCGACACCCGCGTGCCGCTCGTCGACGGCACCGAGGTCGGCTACGCGAACCTCGACGTCGCGGCCTCGGCCCCGGCGCTGCAGGCCGTCGCCGACCGCGTGACCCAGGTGCTGCCCCTGTACGCCAGCGTGCACCGCGGCGCGGGCTACCTGTCCCAGGTGAGCACGGCGCTCTACGAGACGGCGCGCCGCACCGTCGGCGCCTTCGTGGGCGCCCGCGAGGACGACCTCACGATCATCACGCGCAACACCACCGACTCCCTCAACCTGCTGGCCGGCTGCGTGCCCGCCCAGCCCGACGGCGAGCCGGGCCGCGTGCTCGTGCTCGACGTCGAGCACCACGCCAACCTGCTGCCCTGGCAGCGCGCCACGGGCGCGACCGTGCTCACGGGCGGGCCCACCGTGGCCGAGACGCTCGCGCAGATCCGCGACGAGCTCGCCGACGCGGCGGCCGGCCGCCCCTACGCGCTCCTGGCGCTCACCGGCGCCTCCAACGTCACGGGGGAGTCGCTGCCCGTCGACCGGATCGTGGCGCTCGCCCACGAGCACGGGGCCCGCGTCGTCCTCGACGGCGCCCAGCTCGTGCCGCACCGCCGCATCTCGCTCGAGGCGACCGGGGTCGACTACCTCGCCTTCTCCGGCCACAAGACCTACGCGCCGTTCGGCGCCGGAGCCCTGGTGGGGCGCCGCGACTGGCTCGACGCGGGGACGCCCTATCTCGCAGGGGGCGGCGCCGTGCGGCGCGTGCGCACCGCCGTCACCGACTGGCACGAGGGCCCCGCCCGGCACGAGGCCGGGTCGCCGAACGTGGTCGGCGCGGTCGCGCTCGCCGCCGCGTGCGAGGAGCTCGCCGCGCTCGACCCGGCGGAGGTGGTCGTCCACGAGAGCGCGCTGCGGCAGCGTCTCGTCGAGGGCCTCGAGGCGATCGACCGCGTCGAGGTGGTGCGCGTGTGGGCCGACGCCGTGGACCCCGTCGGCGTCGTGACCTTCACGGTGTCCGGGTACGACCCCGGACTGGTGGCCGCGTACCTGTCCGCCGAGCACGGCATCGGTGTCCGCGACGGGCGGTTCTGCGCCCACCCGCTGCTCGGCCGCCTCGGCTTCGACGCGGGCGCGGTCCGCGCGTCGGTCGGCGTCGGCACGGCGGGCGAGGAGGTCGAGCGTCTCGTCGCGGCCGTCGAGCGCCTGGTGGTCGAGGGCCCGCAGGCGGGGTACGACGTCGTCGACGGGCTCTGGGTCGTGACCGACGACCCGCGGCCCGTGCCCGAGGGCTCCGGCCTGGCCGGGCTCCTGGCCACCGCGGCGCTCGGCTTCGACGAGGCGTTCGGCTGCGTGCCCGACGAGGTGTGACGCCGGCGTGGCGCCCGCTCAGAGGGCGAGCGCCACGCAGAGTCCGCCCATGACCACGTCGAGGCCGATGCACCAGAGCGCGAGCGACCGGTTGACCACGACGTCACGCCGGTAGTGCACCACGTCCCAGACGGCGTGCGCCGCCAGGGCGAGGCCGGCCAGCGCGAGCCCGAGCCGCGGCTCGAGGAACAGCGCGACCGTGCCGACGCCCAGGTAGCCGGCCAGCGCGGCCGCCTGCGGCCACGTGGCGCTGCGGCCGCGGGCCAGGCCGATCCCCGCGAGGACCACGCCTACCAGCACGAACGTGATCCAGCGCGGCACGTCGAGCAGCTCGGAGGCCACGGAGACCGCCGACGCGAGCAGCGCGACGAGCCACCCCGTCCACCGCACGCCCGTCACGGCCGCGGTGAGGTAGCACAGCACCGCGACGCCCACGGCCGTGTACGGGTCCTCCGCGACCGCCTCGCGCCACGTGCGGCCCGCCGGTGCGGCGCCGGCCACCAGCAGGCCGAAGCCGGTGAGCGCGCCGAGCGCGATCCACGCGGTGTTGGCGGGCCACGTCCCGGTCCAGCGTCTCGGCCGGGCCGGGACAGCGGCCCCGATCGTCTCCGTCATCGTCCCGTCTCCTCGCGTCGTCGGTTGATACCCCTTGGGGGTATCAAACCATCGCGCGCTCCGGGAGGGAACCCTCTTTCGGTCTGACCCGAATCGGCGGTCGGGTCAGAGCGGGAACGCCCGCGGGCGCGGCAGCGCGGCCTCGACCTGGGCCGCCAGCGCGAGGAGCGTCGCCTCGCCGCCCGGCCGCCCGACGATCTGCACGCCCATCGGCAGCCCGGCCGGTGCGTCCGTGGTCGGCTCGGTCCAGGACGTCGGCACCGTCACCGCGGGCAGCCCCGCCACGTTGAGCATCGACGTGAACGGGGTGTACAGGCACTGCTGCTCGAAGTTCCGCTCGGGGTCCTCGGCGTCGTACCACCCGACCGGGCGGGGCGTGAGGGCGAGCGCGGGCGTGACGACGGCGTCGTACGCGCCGACCTGCGCCACGAGGGAACGCTCGTAGCCCGTGAGCGTGCGCAGGGCCTCGGCGAGCTGCCGCGCGGGCAGCGCCCGCCCGGAGCGGATCAGCCACTGCGTGAGGGGCTCCAGCAGGTCGAGCGTGCCCGGGTCGTCGATCGGCACGGCGGACGCGCCGCCCATCCACAGGGTGCGGAACGCCGGCGCGTACTCGGGGGCCGGGGCGAGCGTGGTCTCCTCGATCTCGTGCCCGGCCCCGGCGAGCGCGCGTACGCCCGCGTCGAGCGCTGCCCGCGCCTCCGCGGAGACCTGGATGTCGTAGAACCCGTCCCAGGCCGACGACGTCGTCACGCCGATCCGGGCCCTGCGCGCCCCGCCGGGCAGCTCGGCGCGCTGTGCCGCGGCCAGGTACGACCCGGCCGGGGCCGACGGCGCGCGCAGCGTGAACGGGTGCGCGACGCCGCCCGTCGCGTCCCGCCGGAGCAGCGCCTCGAGGAGCAGGGCCGCGTC
>NZ_JABEMG010000096.1 GCF_013004695.1 Promicromonospora citrea | reverse complement strand
GCCTCGCGCAGGCTGGTCCCCGACGCGTCCGCCGCGCCCAGGGCGTCGAGCTGCGCGGTGTAGCGCGCGGCCTGCCCGTCCATGACCGCCTGGATGCGCGCGCGCAGGCGGTCGCGGGCCTGCACGGCCAGCCCGCGGACGGCGTCCTCCCCGAACACCGCCTCGAGCAGCCGCTGGGCGAGCACGGCCGAGCCGCCGGCGATACCGACCTCGATGCCGGTGAGGCCGCCCGTGGAGGCGAAGACGAAGATCATGAGCGCGACACCCAGCCCGTTGACGCCGAACGACAGTGCGCGGGCCCTGCCCCGCTTGGACTCGCCCTGCTCGCGCACGAGCCCCAGCACGTCGCCCTGCCAGGCGCGGATCTGCTCGCCGACGTCGGCCCGCAACGTCGCGGGGGTGCGCAGCAGCTCCAGACCCTCGAGCAGGGCCGCGCCTGCCGCGTCGCCGCGCCACGCCTGGTAGGAGCGCTCGGCGGCCTCCTCAGCGGCGTCGAGCACCACGGACTCGAGCCCGTGCGCGATGGCCTGCTCCACCTGAGGCGCCTCGCGCGGCGTGCCGCGGAAGAACCCCGTCACCGCGTCGCGGAACCGGCCGATGCCCTGCTCCACGGCGCGGAAGAACTCCCCCGTCCCGACGAAGTCCTGCCAGCGCGCGAGCACCTCGCCGCGCAGCAGCGCCCCGTCCGACGTCGCGGCGGTCACCTGGGTGACGGCGTCCGCGTAGGCGCGCTCCACGGCGTGCCGCAGCCGGGCGTCGGCGGCGCGCTGCTCGTCGACGGCGTCCGCGAGCTCCGCGGCGCGCAGCACGAGCGCGTCGACCACGCCGTCCCGCGTCGCGGAGATGACCCGCCGGCGGGCCTCGGCGTCCCCGCCCAGCCCGGTGAGCCAGCGCGACACGTCGCCGACGCTCTGCTCCGGCAGCAGCCCGTCGGTCAGCTCGGCCTCGCCGACGACGAAGAGCGGGCTCTGCGCCAGACCCTGCTCCTCCATCATGTCCCGCAGGTCGTCGGCCGTGGCCTCGGCGCCGGGGTCCACCCGGTCCAGCACGATGGCGACCTGAGCCTTGCGCGCTGCGGCCTGCTGCAGCAGGTCCCAGGGCACGGCGTCGGCGTAGCGGGCGGACGTCGTGACGAACAGCCACAGGTCCGCCGCCCCGAGGAGCTGCGCGGCCAGCTCGCGGTTCGCGGTGTCGACCGAGTCGATGTCGGGCGCGTCGAGCAGCGCGAGCCCGTGGGGCAGCGCGTCGCTCGCGACGAGGCGCAGCGACCGGCCGGGCTCGGCGGCGGCGCCCGTCACGCGGGCGAGGCCGGGCAGCACCCGGTCGGTGGAGAACCAGCGCGCGTCGAGCGGGTGATGCACCAGCACGGGCGCCTTCGTGGTGGGCCGCAGGACGCCCGGCTGGGTGACCTGCTCGCCCAGCAGCGAGTTGACGAGCGTCGACTTGCCCGCGCCGGTCGAGCCCCCGACCACGACGAGCAGCGGCGCCTTCTGCGCCCGCAGGCGCGGCAGCAGGTAGTCGTCGAGCTGGTCGGTGGCACGCCGCAGCTCGGTGCGTGCCGCGGCGGCGCCCGCCGTCTCCAGCGGCAGCCGGAGCGCGCCGAGCCGTGCGCGGAGCACCTCGAGCGCGCCCGTCAGCGCGGAGCCGTCGTCGGGCGCGGGGCGAGGCGCGGCGTCGGGCTGATCGCTCATGCCGACAGTCTGCCGCAGAGTCCCTGGTCAGGCTCGGGCGTGCCCCCGAGACGCGCCGGCGCGTCCCGGGGCGGCGTCAGTTGCCGAGCCGCGTGCGCAGCCACTCGAGCGCCGCGTGCGCCGCCTCGCGCTGCACGGCCCGCTCGTGCGGCATGCCCGGCTCGGGCGGCTGCATGGACCCCAGCACGAGCGCCCCGGCGACCGCGGCGACGGCGCAGGTCAGCGCCTCGGGGTCGACGCCGGCCAGCGGGTGCCGGTCGAGCACGACCTCGGGCGGGGGCGCACCGTCGACCCGCAGGTACGGCAGCAGCAGCACGACGTCGAGGAAGGCGGCTCCGCGCGACGGCATGAACCAGTCCACGGCGTGGGCGCTCGTGGCGTCCCACCCGTGGTCCGTGATCATGATCGACTCGCGGCGCAGCGCGCCGTGCACCAGGTTCTTGCCCGACATCGCCTCGGGCGCGTGCCCCGCGATGTCCGCGAGGTGCTCGACCTTGTCGACGAGCCAGGGCGTGAACGCCGACAGCCCGGCGGGCCGGGTCGCGGCCAGCGTGGCCCAGGCGCCGACGTCGATCACGTCGAGGGCGTCGGGCAGCTCCGGGGGCGCGTCGAGGGTGCCGATCTGGATCGCGAGCTCGACGGCGGCGGCGAGGTCCGCCTCGTCCCAGGGGTCGCGCGGCGGCCGCACCGGCTCGTCGCGGTAGCCCAGGGCCACCCAGCGGCCCGCGCCCGGCAGCACCTCGTCCACGAACCACTCGCGCGGCGGCGTCGGCACGTCGTCGGGCAGCAGGGCGAGGAAGGCCTCCTCCGCGGCCAGACGGTCCTGCGTCACGGGCGCCTCAGGGCCCACCGCCCGGACGATCCACCGGCTCGACGCCGTCTGGAGCACCTCGAGCTGGCCGGAGCTCTCGGTGCCGGCCAGCGGGGCGGAGCCGATGACGCGCCCGCCCAGGGTCTCGCTCACCCGGGACCGGACGGACGGGGGGAGGTCGGACCACGCCGGCCGGCGGACAGCACTCATGGCCGGAGTTTGCCTGCCTGGGCTTTCACCCGCAAACCACAAACCGTATGCGAGACGGCTCGTCGCCGCCCGGCACCTGGTCAGTACCCCAGGCGGGTCTGCAACCAGGCCACCGCGGCCCGCGCCAGGCGGTGCTCGGCGGCACGCTGCTCCGGTGCGTCCGGCGGCGGCGGTTCCATCGACGAGTGCACGTAGTGCCCGGCCAGGACGGCGATCCAGCAGGTCACCGCGTCCGGGTCGGTGCCGGCGGGCAGGCCGTGCCTGCGCAGGGTCGCCTCGGGCGGCGGGCCGCCGTGCACGCGCACGTGCAGCAGCATCGAGACGAGGTCGAGGTACGGGGCGCCGACGCCCCCGCGGACCCAGTCGGTGACGAGCGGCTCCTGGCCCGGGACCGTCGGGAGCAGCACGTTCTGCACCCGCAGCATGCCGTGCTGCAGGCTCGTGCCCGCGATCGCCTCGGGCGCGTGCGCCGCGATCTCGGCGAGGCCCTCGAGCCGGCCCGCCAGCCAGGGCGAGTGGTTCGCGAGCCTGGCCGGGCGCCGGTCGGCCAGCACCTCCCACGCCTGGGTGGGGAACGCCTTGACCTCCGGCACGAACATCGGGTCGTCCGGCGCCTCGATCTCGCCGATGGACCGCACCGCCCGCACCAGCCCCGCGACGTCCTCGTCCGGCCAGTCCAGGTCGACCGGGCGCAGCGTCGCGCGCATCCGGTACGCGACCGCGACCCACGTACCCAGCCCGGGCAGCTCCTCGTCGAGCGACCACTCCAGCTCGGGCCTCGGCGTTCCCGGCGGCAGCAGCGGGTTGAGCGCGATCTCCTGGCGCAGCAGGTCCAGTCGCGCGGGGTTCTGGGCGTCCACGGCCTTGAGGAACGCGTTGCCCTGGCTCGTCTGCACCTGCAGGTGCGTCCCGGGCAGGACCCCGGAGTCGCGCGGCACGCTCGCCGCGAGCACGCGGGCACCGAGCAGGTGGTTGATCCGCGATCGCAGAGCAGGTGGAAGGTCGTTCCAGCCTGGCCGTCGCATGGGGCTCACCGCGGCATCTTGTCGGAGATGTCAGGGTGCGGCAAGGATTCTCTGTCGCATTAACCCCTTTTGTCAGGTCGGGCACGCCGGGCATCACGACGAAGCGCCCGGCCTCCCGACGAACCGGGAGACCGGGCGCTCGTGCCAACCGTCCGGTCCGCGCGTCAGTCGCGCGTCAGGCGACGGTAGGTGACGCGGTGCGGCCGCGCGGCGTCGGCGCCGAGGCGCTCCACCTTGTTGGCCTCGTACGACTCGAAGTTGCCCTCGAACCAGTACCAGTTCGCCGGGTTCTCCTCCGTGCCCTCGTAGGCCAGGATGTGGGTCGCCACGCGGTCGAGGAACCACCGGTCGTGGGAGACCACGACGGCGCAGCCCGGGAACTCCAGCAGGGCGTTCTCCAGCGAGCCCAGGGTCTCGACGTCGAGGTCGTTGGTGGGCTCGTCGAGGAGCAGCAGGTTGCCGCCCTGCTTGAGCGTGAGCGCGAGGTTGAGGCGGTTGCGCTCACCGCCCGACAGCACGCCGGCGGGCTTCTGCTGGTCCGGGCCCTTGAACCCGAAGGACGCGACGTAGGCACGCGAGGGGATCTCGACGTTGCCGACCTTGATGAAGTCGAGGCCGTCGGACACGACCTCCCACAGGGTCTTCTTCGGGTCGATGCCGCCGCGCGACTGGTCGACGTACGAGATCGAGACCGTCTCGCCGACCTTCAGCTCGCCGCCGTCGAGCGGCTCCAGGCCCACGATGGTCTTGAAGAGCGTGGTCTTGCCGACGCCGTTCGGGCCGATGACGCCGACGATGCCGTTGCGCGGCAGCGTGAACGACAGGCCGTCGATGAGCACGCGGTCGTCGAAGCCCTTCTTGAGGTCGGTGGCCTCCAGGACCAGCGAGCCCATGCGCGGGCCCGCGGGGATCTGGATCTCCTCGAAGTCGAGCTTCTTGGTGCGCTCCGCCTCGGCCGCCATCTCCTCGTACCGGGCGAGGCGCGCCTTCGACTTGG
This sequence comes from Promicromonospora citrea, assembly GCF_013004695.1. GTDB lineage: Bacteria > Actinomycetota > Actinomycetes > Actinomycetales > Cellulomonadaceae > Promicromonospora > Promicromonospora citrea. The sequence goes on along the minus strand of NZ_JABEMG010000096.1, from coordinate 12,574 downwards.
TCTGGCGGCCCTTGGCGTTGGACCGCACCCACTCCAGCTCCTCCTTGAGGCGCTTGGACAGCTTGGCGTCCTTCTTGCCCTGGACCTCCAGGCGGGCCTGCTTCTTCTCGAGGTAGGTCGAGTAGTTGCCCTCGTACGGGTAGAGACGGCCGCGGTCGACCTCGCAGATCCACTCGGCGACGTGGTCGAGGAAGTACCGGTCGTGGGTCACGGCGAGCACGGCGCCGGGGTAGGAGGCCAGGTGCTGCTCGAGCCACAGCACCGACTCGGCGTCGAGGTGGTTGGTGGGCTCGTCGAGCAGCAGCAGGTCGGGCTTCTCCAGGAGCAGCTTGCACAGCGCCACGCGGCGGCGCTCACCACCCGAGAGCACCGTCACGTCCGCGTCCGGCGGCGGGCAGCGCAGGGCGTCCATCGCCTGCTCGAGCTGGGAGTCGAGGTCCCAGGCGTCGGCCGCGTCGATCTCCTCCTGCAGCGTGCCCATCTCGGCCAGCAGCGCGTCGAAGTCGGCGTCGGGCTCGGCCATCAGCGCCGAGATCTCGTCGAACCGCTGCTTCTTGGCCAGGATGTCGCCGACGGCCTCCTGGACGTTACCGAGGACGGTCTTCTCCTCGTTCAGCGGCGGCTCCTGCTGCAGGATGCCCACCGTGTAGCCCGGCGAGAGGCGCGCCTCGCCGTTCGACGGGGTGTCCAGCCCGGCCATGATCTTGAGGATCGTGGACTTTCCGGCGCCGTTGGGGCCGACGACGCCGATCTTGGCGCCGGGCAGGAAGTTCAGCGAGACGTCATCGAGGATGACCTTGTCGCCGTGCGCCTTGCGCGCCTTGTACATGGAGTAGATGAACTCAGCCACTGCCTGTGATCCACCGTTCGGGGTAGGTACTCGTGATTCGTGCTCGGAACTCGTGCCCGGATCCGTGCTCGGGACGGGGTGCGCTCACGCGGAGCGGGTGCCGGCGGCGTGCGCCCGGGCGTGCCCGGCACCCGCCGACCGCGGAGCACGGCTTCCCCAAGCCTACGCGGTCACCAGCTCCCGCCGCCCCGTGCCGTCGAGGTCGGGCACCCCGTCGAGCCCGCCGTCGGGCAGCGGCGCGTCGGGCCGTGCCTCACCGCCCTCGTCCGGCGGCACGACCGCGAACGGGTCGTCGGCAGGCCGGCCGTGGTGCACGAGCCGGGAGAACTCGACCCTGCCCCGGGTCGCGTCGATGCCGACGGCCGAGGCGGCGATCACGAGCGAGACGCGCTCCTGACCGTCGGGCCCGGTCCACTCGTCGACCTCGAGCCGGCCGGTCACGACCACCGGGTCGCCCTTGCGCACCGACCGGACCACGTTCTGCGCGGCCGCCCGCCACGCCTTGACGGTGAACCACAGCGTCCTGCCGTCGGTCCACTCGCCGTCGTCGTTCACGTAGCGGCGGGTGCTCGCCACGCGGAACGACGTCCACTCCTTGTCCTTGTCCGGGGTCACGTGCAGCGCGGGGTTGCTGCCCGCGAAGCCCGACACCGTCACCACGACGTCCTTCATGGGCCCTCCTGGGTGTCCGGGCCGGCCCGAGCGGCCGGCCCGCACCCAGCATCAGGCGCGGACCGTGCCCAGATCGCTCAGCCGGACCGTACCTGGGGACGCAGGCGGCATCGCGGCCCCTGTGGTCGAGCTCCCGGCCAGGCGCAGCGGTTCCGAGGGTCCGTCGTCGCGTGCGCTCTGTGCGAGCTCGCGCACCGCGCGGTGCTCGTCGAGCAGCTTCTGGGTCGGTACGCCCATGGTCTGGCGCAGCACCCGCTCGAGCGCGGCACGGCCGGAGGCGATCACACCCTGCGTGCGCCGCGCCGCCAGCGCTCTGCGCACCTGCATCCCGGTGAGGAACGCCACGAGCGCCGTCACGGCCGCGGCGATGGCCAGGACGCCGAGCACGGTGGCCGCCGTGTCGCCGACCGGCAGCAGGTCGAGCGCGGCGAGCACCGTGAGGAGGCCGAGCACGACGGCGACGACCACCGCACCGAGGGCGAGCCGGCGGGTGAGGCGCTGTGTCGTCGGACCGCGGGTGTCCAGGGAGATGCCCTGCAGGGCGGACGTGACCGCACCGGCCAGCTCCTGGGCGGACGCGACGCCCGAGGCGAGCGACCGCTGCCAGCCCGGCTTGAGCGCCTCCCCCGCGCCGGTCAGCCAGCGGGACCGCGACAGGGCGATCGCATCGGCGTCCGGCGGCCGGAACTCGGGCGACCCGTAGCCGTTGCGCACCGCGGCGCCCACCTGCGCCGCCACGGACTCCAGCCCCGCAGCGCGCGCCAGCGCGTCGATCTCACGCTCCAGCACGGTGTCGATGTGCCAGGGCACCTCCGCCGGCGTCTGGCTGAGCAGCAGCGCGGCCGCGGCGTCGAGCTCGCCGGCCGCCCGGCCGGCCGCGACGGAGCGGCGCGCGACGGTCTGCTCGAGCAGCCCGCGCAGCTCGGCGATGCCGACGTCGGTCTTGGTCGAGGCGGCCACGACGGGCACGTCCTCGAGGCCGTCGTCGCGCAGGAGGCGCTTGACGTCGTTGACGAGGTTCTCGCGCTGCCCGACGGGGACGGTATCGATCTGGTTGAGCACCACCACCGTGGACGCCTGCATGCCGGGCGTGTCACGCAGGTAGCCGGTGTGCAGCGCGTCGTCGGCGTACTTCTGGGGATCCACGACCCACACGAGGAGGTCGACCAGCGGCAGCACCTTGTCGACCACCTCGCGGTGCCCGGGCGCGACCGAGTCGTGGTCGGGCAGGTCCAGCAGCACGAGGCCGGCCAGGCTCGCCTCGTCGGCCGCGTCGAGCTCGCCCGCGCGGGTGATCCGGCGCTCCCGCTCGACGCCGAGCCAGTCGAGCAGCGCGGAGGCGTCGTCGCTCCAGGAGCACGCGGTGACCTTGGCCGTGGTCGGGCGCTTGACGCCGACGTCGGCGAACGTGAGGCGCGAGATCTTGTTGAACGTGCTCGGCTTGCCCGAGCCGGTGCCACCGGCGAGGGCGACGACGGTGTGGTCGACGCCGAGCGCGAGCCGCTCGCGCACCCCGGCGACAGAGCTGGCCACCGTGCCGAACACGGTGTCGTCGAGACGCGACCCGGCGATCTGCAGCGCGCGCCCGAGGTCCTCGGTGCGCGCGCCGAGCGTCGCATCCTGGCTCGTCATGTCAGCCTCCTGAGCTCGGCCAGCCGCACGCGCAGCGGTGCGGCCGCGTCATCGGCGAGGGCGGGGACGTCAAGGGCACTCTGGACAGAACGGGCCTCTTCCGCAACCGCTAGCGCTGCCTGCTGGGCCAGCTCGTCCTGGAGCTCCTCGATCTGGTCGACGGTGATCTCGCCGAGCACGCGGTCGATCACGTGGACGCACTCCTCGTTGCCGAGCGCCGCGCCGAGCAGGAGCGTCGCGAGACCGCTGTCGCCGAACGCCTTGCGGGCACCGGCCACGCGCGCCTCGGCATCGGGCTCCTCGCTCTTCTCCGCGACGTCGGCGAGCCTGCCGACGAGCTCGTCGCCCCGGCGGCACCACGCGGCCGCCGCCTCCTGACCGCGGGCGGTCCGCTCCTCGGAGCGCGCGGAGCCGGACGGCAGGAGCAGCTCGCCGGCCGGCAGCGCGCCCGGCCCGGCGAGCACCGTCTGCAGCTGCTCCTGCGTGCGCACGCCCGCCGCGACGAACGCGCGGGCGGCCGCGTCCTGGATCTCCTCGCGCAGCCGCGCCAGGGCGGTCTCCCGGTTCCGGCCGGCACGCTTGGTGGTCCGCGCGATCCCGTCGCGCACCGTGACGCGGTCGATGTGGTGGGTGCCCGCGAGCTCGGCGAACCGGGTGGCGACCGTGCCCTCGCCGACCGCACCGGACAGCACGCTCGTGCGCGCGGCGACCTGCGCGTCCGGCACCACCGCCTCGACGGCGTTGCGCAGGTCGAACGCGGCGGTGCCCTGCTGCTCGACGGCGGAGACGAGACCCATCACCCACTCGGGCAGCGCGCCCAGCGCGCCCTTGAGGGTGCGCAGGATGATCGTGCGGGAGCGCTCCGGGCCCGCCATGAGGTGCAGCCAGCGCTGGATCGGCTCGACGAGCTTCGGCTCCAGCAGCCCCTCGTGCGGTCCGACGTCGGGCACCACGAACAGCGGCACGTCCTTCATGCCGCGCTCCTTGAGCCGCGAGTTGAGGTCGGCCCGGATCGTGGTCAGGTTCTCCTTCGGCACCCGGTTGAGCACCATCGCGACGCTCGCGCCGCGCTCCCTCGCGCGGTCGAGCGCCTGCCACGGCAGCGCGTCGCCGTACCGGGCCGCCGTCGTCACGAAGAGCCAGAGGTCCGCGGCCTCGAGGAGCTGGTGGGCCGTGGAGCGGTTCTCGGAGAGGAACGAGTCGAGGTCCGGCGCGTCCATCAGCGCGGTGCCGCGCGGCACGCCCTCGTGCTTGACGAGGCGCGCCAGCTCCGTGACCGGGCCGGGGGTGAGCGTGTCGACGTCGCGCGGATGGACGCCCACGACGGGCTCGCGCGTGGTCGGGCGCAGCACACCCGCCTCGGAGACCTCCTCGCGCAGGAGGCTGTTGAAGAGCGTGGACTTGCCGGCGCCGGTCGAGCCCGCGAGCACCACGACGGCCGGGCTGGACAGCTCGCCCAGCCGCGGCAGCAGGTGCTCGTCGAGCTGCGCGAGCAGGCGTTCGCGGGAGGCCTCGGCCTCCTCGGCGCCCTCGATGGGCAGGGGCAGGGTCGCGGCGGCGACGTCGCGGCGCAGGTCCTGCACGACGTCGTGCACCGTGAAGCCGAGCTGCTCCGCAACGTCCGGGTCCACACCACCCCGACGTCCGAGCACTGCGGAGCGTGTTCCTGGAGTCACGGCTTCATCCTGATAGGTCAAGAACGTCTTGCCAAGCCGTGCCACGCGGTTGGTGCACGACGTCCGGCGCCTCCGTAGAGAGTTCGAGAACCCCTGCCCGGCTGTGAAAACCGTGGCTTCTCGCAGGTCGCGGGGTGTCTACCAGCGGGACCGCAGGCCGCTGGAGCCGTCTGTAGTGGACGAGCGGGGTCGGGTGGTGCGTGCAGTTGGGATGACTCAAACCTTTCTGAGCCCGGCACAGGTAGACGAGCTGGTAGCTCTCTACCAGGAGGGCGCGACGCTGGTGGAGTTGGGCGAGCGGTTCAGCGTTCACCGCCGCACGGCGGCGGCCCATCTGGTCCGCCGTTCGATCCCGATCCGCAGACGCGGTTTCAAATGAGTGCGACCTCGGCGAAGCCGTCGAGTTGCACACCGACGGGTTGAGTCTGATGGAGGTCGGCTTGCGGTTCGCGCTTCGGCCAGCTCCGCCCAGTGGGCTTCGAGCCGGCGAATGTAGGGCTGAAGCCCAGGCTGGGCAGGGGCTGTGAGTGCGTCGACGCCGCTAACCCCGGGCGACCTCGACCCACGTCCAACTACCTCGGGCACTCGTCCGGTGGCGTGCTCACGCTGCGGATCGCGGCACAGCACATGGGGATGGTGCGGGCGCTCTCTTGGAAGACCCGTCATTGTTCTCGTCGGTGCCGCCGCGGGGCGACAAGACGACCGGCGCCGTGCTGCACCGTGTCGCGGCGGAGTACCTGCGCCACCAGCGGGACACGGACTTCCAGCGCTACTACCTGGAGCGGGCCGACTACTTCGAGTTCTTCGGCAGGGCTGCTCCGCAACTCACGCGTTGGGCGCTGCGCTGGATCGACTGACGCCCGGCGAGCCGCTTCGCATCTAGTTCCTGCCGCGGGCGGTCGACGTCTGGTTCGAGGGAATGGTCGCCTATGACCCCGCATTCGGCAGCTCATGGAACACAGGGCGCTGGCACGAGGGCTTCGACACCGACGCTGCACTGGCCGTTGTCCGCGCACCGACCACGCTGATCCACACGCGGTAGTGGCACGACAAGCACGGCACTTCCTACGACGAGAACGGCGTACTCAAGCCAGCGACGGACGTCGACGATGCCATGCGCGCGCTCGAGCGGCTCGCCGACGCGGAGCTCGTGCCGATCTCCGGCGGGCGGCTTGTGCACCACGAGCGGCCGAGGGACTACCTCGCCGCGCTCGCGGGACTGGATGCGCGCAGCGCGCGGCAACGCGAGTGATCGCGCTCGGCCACCCACCGCTCGGTGGGCACGCGAACCATCGGCCCGGTCCGCACACGCGGAGGATTCGCTCCACGACCTCCCCTCGGCTAACCGCTGCCGCCGGGCCCGTTCGCCATGGCCAGCGCGCTCACGGCGGCGATGAGGGCGGATGCGGATGGGGTGGCCTCTGGCTCGATAAGCCACTGCAAAGCGGTGCCGATGATGACGGCAAGGACGAGGGATCCGAGCTGCCGGCCGGCTTCGTCGACGGCGGTGGGCTCGATGTCGAGCAGCATCGCGGCGATGCTCCGACGGTTGCGCTCATAGGTCGCGGCGAGCTGCTCCTGTACCTGGGGCGCGAACTCCGCTTCGGCGAATGCCTGCACGCTCGCCACGAGCGTGGCTCGCTGCTCGACGGATCCGGCGAGGAAGCCCTCGAGGAACTGCTCTAGGCGCGCGAGCGGCTCGGCCGCCTCCGAACCGATGCGAGCCTGCTCGATCGCGGTGCCCCACTCATCGAAGGACTCGAGGACCGCGGCGTTAAGCAGTGCCTCCTTCGAGCCGAAGTGGTAGCCGATCGCGGCGAGATTCGCGCCCGACGCAGCGGTGATATCACGCGCCGTCGTACGCGAATACCCCTTCTCGGCGATGCACCGCTTCGCCCCGGCAAGGAGATCCTGACGCTGTCCCATACTCCCGATCCTAACCCGAAGCCATACATCCGTCTTGTACGCGCGTATTAGACGTGTGTATGGTGATGATATGACCCTCACGACACCCCCTCGCGCAACCACCCGCGAATGGATCGGCACGAGCGTGCTGATCCTCCCCGCGCTCCTGGCCTCGATGGACCTGTCGGTGTTGTTCATGGCCTCCCCGTGGATCAGCGCCGACCTCGCCCCCACTGCCAGTCAGCACCTGTGGATCATGGACATCTACGGGTTCGTGATGGCCGGACTGCTCATCACGATGGGCAGCGTCGGAGACCGGATCGGGCGGCGCAAGCTGCTCCTGATCGGCGCCGTGGCGTTTGGGACGGCATCGGCGCTGGCGGCTTTCGCGTCCAGCGCCGAGATGCTCATCGCGGCTCGCGCACTTCTCGGTCTGGGCGGCGCGACCCTTGCGCCTTCCACCCTCTCCCTCATCCGCGGCATGTTCCACGACGAGAATCAACGCCGCACCGCGGTCGGCATCTGGACCGGCGCGTTCACCGGCGGTGTCGCCATCGGGCCGATCATCGGCGGGCTCCTGCTCGAGCACTTCCACTGGGGATCGGTGTTCCTCATCAACATCCCCGTCATGGCTCTGCTGCTCATCGTCGCCCCGCTCGTCATCCGCGAGGCCCGCGACCCCCACCCGGGCCGGTTCGACCTGCTCGGCGCCGCTCTGTCGCTGGCAGCGATCCTGCCGCTCGTCTACGGCATCAAGAAGACCGCCGAGGACGGCGCCGGCTGGGCATCCGTCGCCGCGATCGTCGTCGGCGCGATCTTCGCCGCACTCTTCGTCGTCCGCCAGCGGACAACACCGAGCCCGATGATCGACGTCCACCTCTTCGCCCGCCCGGCCTTCAGCGGGTCCATCATCGCCAACGCCATCGTCGTCTTCGCCACCGCCGGAATGGGCCTGCTCTCGGTCACCTTCATGCAGACGGTGCTCGGTTTCGCGCCGCTCGCCGCCGCGCTCTGGATGCTGCCCACCGTCGCCGGCAGCTTCCTCGGCGTCGCGATCGCGTCCCTGCTCGCGCGCACGGTCCGCCCGGCGCTCCTGGTGTCGACCGGGCTCCTGGTCGCCGCGGTCGGATTCGCCGGGGTGAGCCTGGTCACTGCGGACTCGCACGTCGGCCTGCTGATCGTCGCCTACAGCACGCTGACGCTGGGGGTCGGAATGACGGCGACCATGGTCACCTCTCTCGTGCTCACCACCGCCCCACCGGAGAAGGCCGGTGCGGCTTCGGCCCTCGCCGAGACCAGCAGCGAATTCGGCGGAGCGCTCGGCATCGCCACCCTCGGCACGCTCGCGGGAACGATCTATCGCGGCGCGATGACGGCCAACCCGGTCCCCGGCGCCGAGAACGCAGCGGAAGCCGCGGGCGACACCGTCGGAGCGGCCGTGGCCGCCGCCCAGGAACTCCCGGCGGAGGTCGCCGATCTCCTCCTGAGGCAGGCCTTCGACGCGTACACGCACGGCCTCAGCGTCGCCGCAGTCGTCGGAGCAGCCGTTCTCGCGCTCGCCGCGATCTGCGCCGGGCTAGCACTGCGCACCGTGACGACCCCACAGTCCACCAGCACGGAGGAGTAACGGCTCTATGAGCAACGACAGCGTCCGAGTCCCGCGAGCCCAGGCCTACGTCGGCGCCACGGTCATCGACGCCACGGGAGCACCGCCGCGACCAGACCAGACCGTGATCGTCATCGACCGCGTGATCACGGCAGTTGGTCCGGCGAGTCTCATCCCTCTCCCCCCGGAGACCGTGATCCGGGACGTCCGTGGCAAGTACCTGATCCCCGGCCTCACCGACATGCACGTCCACAGCGAGTCGGAGACCGACGACCCGCGTCACTTCGCCAGCCTGTATGTCGCGAACGGCGTGACCGCGGTGCGCGAGATGTGGGGCCGGCCACGACTGCACCAGATCCGTCGGATGATCGAGTCCGGCGAACTGCTCGGGCCTCGCATGACCATCGCCAGCCCGCTGCTCGACGGCAGTCCCGCCCTGTGGTCCGACGTCCCGGACAGCCCGGTCGTCACGGTGGGCTCACGTGAGCAGGCGCGGCGCGCTGTGGCGGAGGCGATCGACGGTGGAGCGGACTTCATCAAGGTGTACTCCCGCCTGGGGTCGGAGGCGTACCGGGCCGTGCTCGCCGAGGCACAACTGCGCGGGACCACCGTCGCCGGCCATCGGTCGGATCATGTGCCGTTCCCCGAGCAGATCGAGTCGGGACAGCGGTCGTTCGAGCACCTCTTCGGTGGCATCTGGCCGGCCGCCTCCTCGGACATGGATCGGCTCGAAGCGGCCATGTCTCGGATCCAGACGGCCCCCGAGTTCCACCTGGGCAGTTGGATCAAGCAGGTCAGCCGGATCGAATGGGAGGCCGTCGCGTCCTACCGCCCCGCGAGGGCGGCGTCCCTCTTCGAACGACTCGTCGCCGCCGACGTCGCCTACACGCCGACCCTCGCGGTCCACGCGGTGATCGACCGCCCCGAGTCGATCCGACTCGACGACGAGCGGATGGAGTACATGGCACCCGGCACACCCGACTCGTGGGACTTTCTTCGGACGGAGATCTACTGCGGGGGTCACCGTTCCCCGGCGGAAGCCGAGCAGCACCGCGAATTGTACGATTGGCGCCTGGCGACCGTGGGCGCCATGGACGAGGCAGGCGTCAGGCTGCTCGCCGGGACCGACTTGGTCGGCCCCGGGCTCTATCCCGGGTTCAGCCTGCATGTCGAACTGGAACAGCTCGTTGCAGCGGGCCTGACCCCGATGCGCGCCCTCCAGTGCGCCACGTTGGAACCGGCCAGGTTCCTCGGGCGCGAGCAGTGGGCAGGAACGGTCGAGGCGGGCCGCGTGGCCGACCTCGTGATCCTGGATGCGGACCCGATGAGCGACATCCGCAACACCCGGTCAATCCATGCGGTCATGGTCGACGGCTACCACGTTGACCAGGCCGAGCGTGGGGAACTGCTGGCGACCGCGCGACGGATCGCGAAGGGCGACCGATGAACCTCCCTCCGACACGCTCAGCTCATCGAGACACCGCGTGATTCCCCCGAGAGGACCATCCGCTATGACCATCGCATCCCTGAGCGCCATCATCGATTCCCCCGTAGCGCGTGTGCACGACATCCTGCTCGACGCACCGGAGCTGCCCGACTGGAACCCTGCCTTCGTACGGGTCGAAGGCCCGGCGCGCGCGACCACCGGCGTCGAGTATCGACTCGACGCCATCCGGGGTCTCCACGGAACCCTCACCTACACCCGCATCGACAGCGACACGATCACGATCTCCTGGCAGGTGCCCGGGCTCTCCGAGACCGGGCAGTGGCAGTTATCACCGCAACCCGTGAGGCAACAGACGCGGGTCACACACACCGTCGAACGGCACGGACCCCTCGCGGCACTTCTCGGGCACGCTCTCGACACCCTTCCGAGATTGCGGCTGGAACGCCTCGCCGAACGGACCGCCGTTCCGCCGCCAGCCGACGGTCAGCCCGTGCAGGAACGGCATGCGGACACCGGGACGACACCATGAGCAGTACACGGTCGAGATCACTGGACTTGGTGAAGTGGTGCACCTACGCGGGCATGGTTGCCGGGCTGCCGACCGCACTGTGGCGACTGCCTCTGGTGATGGGGGCCACACTCGGTACTCCAGACCTCTGGCGCGAGCAGCAGAGCATCCCTGGCGCCGGCACGTGGTACCTCCTTCTGCTCTCGGCGATGCAACTCACCGCCATCGGATGCATGTTCTTCCTCACGATCGAGCCGAGGAAAGTGACCCCGCGCTGGCTGCCCACTAATCAGCGCCGGCTCGTGCCGGCGATCATCGGAGGGACGGGCATCGCGGGTGCCCTCGTGCTCGCTCTCCTCGTGACGATGTCCGTCATCGCATGGGACAAAGTCGACCCGTTCGCGAGCGCGGACTACGACGCCTGGGCCTGGGTGTGCGCCGGCTGCTATCTGCTCGCCGCCCTCTGGCCACCACTGCTCGGCGCAGCCTCAGTCGGATACCTGCGCCGCCACGGCGCACGAGCCGTGCAGGTCAACCAGGACACTTCGACGACGCGCGAGGAACCAAGAACCAGAACATGAATAGGGGCGCACTCAGCGGCAGCACTCTGACCACGCCACGCCGGTCACGGCATGCTGACGCTCCGACGCCGAGAGGGAGAGAGCGGAGATGTACAACCACATCGTTCGGAGCAAGGTCCGCGCCACGTTCGAGCGGATCAACGAGGGCGACTATCTGACGATGGTGGATGGCCTGGCACCGCAGTTCGAGTACCGCTTCCACGGAGAACACGCGCTCGGAGGTCGCAGGACCACCAGGGGCGCGATGATCCGATGGTGGGAGCGTGCGACGCGCCTGCTCCCGGGCGTGCGCTTCGACGTGCAGGAGGTGCTGGTCTCGGGCGGGCCGTGACGTACCCGTGTCGCAGTGCGGTCTCGCGTCTCTGGAGAGCTTCCTGACGGCGGGCGGTATGAGAACACCGTGTTCCAGTTCCTGACCCTGGTATGGGGACGCGTCACCGACGTCGAGACCATGGAAGACCTGCAGGTCCTTGAACGAGCACTCGATGTGGTGGAGGCTGCAGGCGTGTCCGAGGCTGCCGCCGCCCCCATCACGGACGCGTAAATCCTGCCGGTCCTCTGTTCCACACCAAAGCTGTCAGACCGAGGAAGGCTCGTTGACGAGTCAAGGCGACAACGAGACGCACCCCAACGCAGCGACTCCCCGCCGCAACATCCATCAACTCAACGGTGCGACTTTCAGTCACGACCAGAACAGGCGGTGAACAATGAACTCGCAGGCATCACGGGGTCGAATACGTCCGTGGCATCTGTGGATAGTGGCGATCGCAACATTCGCCTTGTACGTCGGCGGGGCGCGCGACTTCGTCCTCATCCTGATCCACGACCAGCACTACATCCGAGATCAGTTCGGCGCCGGCGGAATCGACTACTTCACCGACTACCCGCCACTGCTTCGCGCCGTCTGGGCGATCAACGTCCTTGCAGGACTGACCACTCCCGTGCTCCTGCTCGCACTCAATCGTTGGGCGTTGCCCACTGCTCTGGCCGCGACGATCGCCCAAGGCGTCCTTCTCGCCGTGACATTCGCGTTCCTCGACAGGTGGGCGATGCTTGGCGCGATGACCTCATGGTTCGACATCGGCATCGGAGTCACCACCGCACTGATTGCCGGTTACTGCGAGACGATACGCCGCCGCGGAGTCCTCGCTTCGCCCGACTCGTAAGCGCCTTCAGAGACACATAAGCGCCTTGAGACCCATCGGGTCGAACTCCCAATCGCCCACGAGTCAGGTCGGTCTGGCAAACGTCGATGCGCCCATCCGCGTCAGCGGTAGATGGGCACGAGCATCGGCATGACTGGCTGTGGATAGGTGTCAGGGTTACTGCGGTGGGCGCGTCGTAGAGGAGACCTATGGGGTCGCCGCGTTGTATGCGGTTCGCGCTTCGGTCAGCTCAGCCCAGTGGGATTCGAGTCCGGTGAGTGTAGGGCTGACCCCGAGGCTAGCCTCGATCATTCACTTGGTGGGTAGCCCGGCCTGAGCGGTTCGTCCGATTTGGTGGTTGGCGCGTCTTGGGCATGGTTGCCGTGCGCGTGTCGCTGCGTGCGCCGGTTCCGGCCGGGGGTTGTGCAGGGCCCCGGCAAAGTCATGACTGTAGGAGTGCGTGGATGGGCCGGTCGATGTCTCTGGCGTGATGACGTAGGGCTTGGGCGATGTTGTCCCAGCCGGCGTGGCGCAGGATCGCGATAGCGGTGT
>NZ_JABEMG010000095.1 GCF_013004695.1 Promicromonospora citrea | reverse complement strand
CGTGCCAGTCGGTGCGGTCGGCGTGCAGGCCCGGCACCCACGACGGGTCGACGGCGCGCAGCCCCGACGCGTGCTCCTTGTCGTCGCGGGCGAGCACGAGCAGGCGGCGCGCGTCGCCGGGCACGTCGAGGCGGGGCGGCTCCCACCCCAGCGCGAGGTCGGGGCAGAACGCGGTGCGCACCCCGGGCAGCTGCTCGGCGGCCCGCACGAGCGACGGCGTGTCCCGCAGCAGGAGCGTGAGGTCCGGGTGGGCGCCCAGCACCCGGTCGGCCTGCGCGGCGCGCGCGGCGGAGCCGAACCACACGGACTGGGGCAGCTGCACCACCGGGTAGTCGGGCAGGTCCCGCACCACGCGCTCCCTGTGGTCCTGATGGCCCGGCCACAGGTCACCGAGGTCGCCGCCCCCGCGCAGCAGCACCGTCCCGGACGGGACGGCCGCGCGCAGGTCGGCGGCGACGTAGCCGCGCAGGTCGGCCGCGTACCGGACCGGGCGGCCGAGCCGCCGCAGGTAGGCGAGGGTGCCGGCCCAGATGAGGGAGTCGCCGACGTTGCGCTGGTTCGGGACGTCCAGCAGCGCGACGGGCCCGGGTCGGATCACGGCCGCGAGCGTCCGGGCCGTCGTCGCACGCAGGCGCGCGAGCTGGGCGCTGTCCTCGGGGCGCAGCATCGGCATGGGCCCATCATGCGCGCAGTTATCCGATCATGCAGGTCGGAATAGGTGACTATCCGTGGTGACCGGACGATTCGGGTCGCACACGGCACATTCATCGCCTATTTTTGCGAAGCACCGCCTCTTCCCTTTTCCAGCTGACCTGCCGAGGTTTCCCGATGTCCGGAACGAGTGCCCGCACCATGCCCTGGGAGCAGCATCGCCTCGTGTTCGTGGGCGGGCTGCACCGCAGCGGAACCACACTGATCGCCCGCATCATCGGGTCCAGCCCGGATGCTTCCGGATTGACCGGAACAGGTGCGGTGATGGACGAGGGTCAGCACATTCAGGACGCCTATGTCGGCGGTCTGGGAAATACGTCCGAATGGTCCTTTCACCCGCGCGCCCACCTCACCGAGGAGGACGCGCAGCGCACGCCCGACGCCGGTGAACGGCTCTGGGCGGCCTGGTCGCCGTACTGGGACCTCGAGCGCCGCGTGCTCGTCGAGAAGTCACCGCCGAACCTGACCAAGATGCGCTACTTCCAGGAGATCTTCCCGGGCGCGCGGTTCGTCGTCGTCACCCGGCACCCCGTGGTGCAGGCCCTCGCCGTGCGCAAGTGGGCCACCCGGACCCGGGGCCGGTTCACGTACGGCTTCCCGCGCCTGGTCGAGCACTGGGTGCACGCGCACGACGTCTTCGCCGAGGACGCCCTGCGCATCGAGAACCTCCTCGTGCTGCGCTACGAGCACCTGATGCGCGACCCGGAGGGCGAGCTGGGGCGGCTCGCGGAGTTCGTCGGCATCACGCTGGGCGACGACGCGACCGACGCCGTGGACGCGGGCCGGAGCAACCGGTACGCAGAGCTGTGGCGCACCGGCGGCCGGGCGGAGCTCGCCGGGCGCGTGCGGCACCACGTGTCCCGCCTCGGGTCGCGCCACGGGACGCCCCGCGCCGACCTGCTGCGCGACGTCACCGACGCCGCCCTGCTGCCGCGGTACCGCACCGTCGTCGGCGAGCACCTCGGCGACCGCATCCGCGCCCACGGCTACGACCTCGACTCGCTCGACGAGGCGGCGCCGTGGGACCCCATGACCGGGGTGCCCACGCTGGCGGACGCCCGATGACCCCGCAGCGGCACGTCGTCTACGTCGCGGGCTCGGGCCGCAGCGGCACGAGCACGCTCGCCGGCGTGCTGCGCGAGTTCGGCCTCCACGTGCCGGCGCCCGAGGTCGAGGCCGACGCCAGCAACCCGCGGGGCTTCTCCGAGCCGCGCTGGGTCGTGGACCACCACGACACGCTCCTGCGGGCGGCCGACGTGCAGACGTCGGACCCCCGCCCCCTGGCCTGGCACCTCGTGGACCGGGCGAGCGCCGAGGCCAACGCGCTCGGCCAGATCCGCGTCTGGCTCGGCACGCAGCTCGCCGCGCACGGCGACCTCGTGGTCAAGGACCCCCGCCTGCTCTGGTTCCTCGAGCTCTGGCTCGACGCCGCCGCGGACGCGGGCGCCCGCGCGTCGTGCCTGACGATGCTGCGCCCGCCCGCCGAGGTCGCGGGCAGCAAGGCCGCCTACTACCAGGGCCGCGGCGTGGTCGACCGGGTGGCCGGGTGGATCAACCTCATGCTCGGGACGGAGCTCGCGACACGCTCCACCCCGCGCGCGTTCATCCGCTACGCCGACCTGCTGCGTGACTGGGACGAGCCCGTCTTCCGCGCCGCCGCCGCCCTCGACCTGCCCGGGGTGGACCCGGCCGACGTCGCAGCGGTCCGCCGCGTGGACGCGTTCGTCGACCCCAGCCTGCACCGGGTGGGCGCCACGTGGGCCGACGTGCCGGTCCCCGCGCCCCTGCGCACGCTGGCCGACGACCTGTGGGCCGCCCTCGACGCCCTCGCCGACCACGACGACGCGGGCACCCGCGCCGAGCTCGACCGGCTGCGCGCGCTCTACCCCTACGTGCACCGCAAGGTGGCCGCCTCGCCCGCCCGGCGCATCGCGCGGCTCGTGCCGTCGGAGGTCGTGCCGCAGACCGTGCGGCGCGGCGTCGCGCACCTGCTGTGGCGCTCGCCGGACGCGACGCGCTGAGCCTCAGGCGGTGCGCGGCGCGTACATGATCACGGCGACACCCGCCAGGCAGATCAGCGCGCCGGTCACGTCCCACCGGTCGGGCCGGAAACCGTCGACAGCCATCCCCCACGCCAGCGAGCCCGCGACGAAGACGCCGCCGTAGGCGGCGAGGATCCGGCCGAAGCTCGCGTCCGGCTGGAGGCTGGCGAAGAACCCGTAGATCCCGAGCGCGACCACGCCCGCACCGATCCAGACCCACCCGCGGTGCTCGCGCACGCCCTGCCACACGAGCCACGCGCCGCCGATCTCGAACAGCGCGGCACCCAGGAACAGGACGACGGACCTCAGCAGCATCATGCGCCCGACCGTAGACGGTGGGTGCCGCGCGCCGCCGGTCGGCGGTTGAATGGCCTCGTGAGCGACGCCGAGACCGCACCCCCGTCCGTCCTGTTCGTCTGTGTGCACAACGCGGGCCGGTCCCAGATGGCGGCGGGCTTCGTCCGCGCGCTGTCGGGCGGCGCCGTCGAGGTGCGCTCCGCCGGGACCCTGCCCGCCGAGGCGGTCAACCCCGTCGCCGTCGAGGCGATGCGCGAGCGGGGCATCGACCTGGGCGGCGCCACGCCGACCGTGCTCACGGACGAGGCGGTCCGGGCCTCGGACGCCGTGATCACGATGGGCTGCGGCGACGCGTGCCCGTGGTACCCCGGCAAGGACTACCAGGACTGGGAGCTCGACGACCCGGCGGGCCAGGACCTCGACGCCGTGCGCCCGATCCGCGACGAGATCGAGCGCCGCGTCCGGGCGCTGCTCACCGGTCTCGGCGTCGACCCCGTGGCGTGAGCGGCTGGTCCCCCGCGGGCGCGGTCCCGAGCGTCACGGGCTGCGGACCGGACGGCACGGCGCAGCACCCGCCGCCCGTGGGGTCCGCGAACGCCAGGGCGCGCTCCGCGGCGGCGACGGTGCCGTCGGCGGAGGCGGCGAGCGCCAGGTCGGACGAGCAGACGCCGGTGCCCGGCAGCGCCAGCTCGACGGCGTCGGCAGCGGCCCGGTCGCCCGCGAGGGCGGCTGCGACGGAACGCACCTGCTCGTAGCCGGTGGCGAGCAGGAACGTGGGCGCGCGGCCGTACGCCTTGGCGCCCACGAGGTAGAAGCCGTCGTCGGGGTGGGCGAGCTCGCGCTCCCCGTGGGCGGGCACGGTGCCGCACGAGTGCAGGTTCGGGTCGATGAGCGGTGCGAGGGCGCGCGGCGCCTCCACGACGGGGTCGAGGTCGAGCCGGACCTCGCGCAGGAGGCCGAGGTCGGGGCGGAAGCCTGTCGCGTTCACGACGGTGTCGACGGTCAGGTCCAGCGGCCCGGCGGCTGACGCGCCGTGCACGCGGACGCCGCCCTGCACCGGCTCGAGGCGGTCGATCACCACGCGGGTGAGCAGCTCCACGGCACCGGACCCGACGGCGTCGCGCAGGCGGGTGCCCAGCAGGCCGCGGGCGGGCAGCTCGTCGTCCGCCCCGCCGCCGTAGAGGCGGCGCGGAGAGCTGCCGCGGATGGCCCAGAGGACGCGCGTGCCGGGCTCGTCCCGCGCCAGCTCGACGAGGCCGAGCAGCGCGTTCGCCGCGGAGTGCCCCCGGCCGGCCACGAGGGTGGTGCGGCCGGCGAAGCGCGCACGGCCCGCCCCGAGCACGTCGGGCAGCGGCCCGGCGAGGTGCTCGCGGACGCGCTCCTCACCGAGCGCGGGCAGGCCCGAGCGGCCCAGCGGGTTCGGCGTGCCGGTGGTGCCGGAGGCGTCGAGCACCGCGCGGGCCCGCGTCTCGTGCGTCATGCCGCCGGACGTCCAGCGCACCAGGTAGGGGCGGTCCGCCCGGTCGTGCGAGCGGGTCCGGTCGGCGCCGTCCCGGGCGACGGCGACCACGCGGGCGCCGTGGCGGACGGCGTCGCCGAGCGCGGCGGCCAGCGGCGCCAGGTACCGGTCGACGAGGTCGGCGCCGGTGGGCAGGGCGTCGGGGTCGGGCTCGGCCCAGCCGGTGCGGGTGAGCAGGCGGCGGGCGGCGGCGTCGACGTCGTACCGCCACGGGGAGAACAGCCGCACGTGGCCCCAGGCGGCGACGGCCGCGGCGGGTCCGGCACCCGCCTCGAGGACGAGCGGCTCCAGACCACGTTCGCGCAGGTGGGCGGCGGCCGCAAGGCCCACGGGCCCGGCTCCGATCACGACGACGGGCAGGTTCTCTTCCATGGCCGGCTCCTCACATCGACGAAGTTCGATGCGTCAACATATCCACATCCTTCGATGCGTGGCAAGATGGGTGCATGGCCACCACCCTGCCGCTCACGGACGTCTCCCCGGCCCGCCCGGACGAGGCCGGTGCGTGCTGTTCGCCCCTCGTGCGCGAGGCCGCCGACCCGGAGACCGCCGTGGAGCTCGCGCGCGTCTTCAAGGCGCTCGGCGACCCGACGCGCGTGCGCCTGCTCTCGGTCATCGCGGCGCACGAGGGCGGCGAGGCGTGCGTCTGCGACCTCACGGAGCCGGTGGGCCTGTCGCAGCCGACGGTGAGCCACCACCTCAGGCTCCTGGTCGACGCGGGTCTCCTGGCGCGCGAGCAGCGCGGCAAGTGGGCGTACTACTCGGTGGTGCCCGGCGCGCTCGACCGGCTGGGCGCGCTGCTCACCGGTGCGGCCGGCTGACGTTCAGACGAACAGCGTCCCCTCCCGCACGCTCCCCGCGACCCGGCCCGCCGTCAGCGCGAGCCGCTTCACGCCCGCGCGGCGGGTCAGCCGGTCGGGCGAGAGCGCCCGCACCACGCCTCCCGCCAGCGTGCCGGGCACGCGCCGCAGCGGCTGCCGGGGCAGCCCGGCGTCGCGGAACCGCAGGTAGATGCGCACGGACTGGCGCCCGTACCGGAACTGCTGACGCGCCAGGTCCCGCAGGCGCTCCCGCTCGTAGTAGACGACCACGGCGTCCGGCACCGCCACGGTGCGGTACCCGGCGAGGTGCGCACGGTAGAAGAAGTCCGACTCGTCACCGCCACCGGTCAGCGTCTCGTCGAACCCGCCGACGGCGTCGTGCACCGCGCGGGCGAAGCCGCAGTTGGCGCCGATCGGCCGGGGCACGTGCCAGAGGTACGTCGTGGTGCCGGGGTCCGTGCCGACCACGGTCTCGTCGGGCAGACGCCGCTCGACAGGGCCGCCCACGCAGTCGGCACCGGCCCGGCGCGCGCGGTCCATGGCGGACAGCCAGCCGGGCGTGACGACGTCGTCGGCGTCGCAGAGCAGCACGAAGTCACCCCGGGCGTGCGCGACCCCGACGTTGCGCGCGTGGTTGATGCCCGGCCGCCCGCCCGCGTCCACGCAGCGGACGCGCGGGTCCGTGCCCGCGGCCGCCGAGACGACGGCCCGGCTCGCGTCGCGCGACCCGTTGTCGGCGACGACCACCTCGTAGGCACCCGCGAAGTCCTGGGCGGTCAGCGCGCGCAGCTGCCTGCCGAGCGTCGCCGCGCCGTCCCGGCACGGGATCACGACGGAGTACACGCGCTCACCGCCCCGCCGCCGGGTCGTCCGCCGCGGGCCGCGGCCGCCACAGGATCACCGCGAGCACCACCGGCAGCAGCGGCGTCAGGTGCCGCACGTAGGAGCCGTAGTCCGGCTCGAACACGCTCTGCACCACCGTGAGGCCCAGCACGAGCGCCAGCAGCCGCGCCCACCGCGGGTCGGTGCCCGCCGTCGCGCCCGAGAGCTGCACGGCACGGGCGAGCCGGCCCCACAGCACGACCAGGAACGCGGCGACCACGAGGTAGTACGGCGACAGCTTGAGGACCAGCGGCAGCGGAACGGCGAACGACGCGAGCACGATCGCCGAGTTGAGGAAGCTGCCGACCGGGCCGTCGACGTCGACGAACGGCTCGATGAGGGTGCGGGTGTCGACGTCGCCGAGCCGCGCGTCGTTCACCTTGGTGCGGTAGAAGTCCAGCTCCACGCCGAGGTAGTTCTGGAACACGATCGCGAGCACCACGAGCGCGACGAGCCCCGCGCCGATCATCCGGCCGACCGAGAACCGCCGGGCCATGACCAGCCGGAACCCGACGTACCCGCCGATCACGAGGTACCAGTAGTCCCGGAACTCGTGGGCGTAGACGGCCATCGCCGCGACGAGCGCGACCTCGGGCCACCACCCGTCCCTGCGCCACAGGGCCACGAGCGCGACCGGCAGCACGAAGACGTCCTTGGAGTACGTGCCCACGTAGACGGTGGCGAGCACGATCGCGCCGACGACGAGCGCGAGCTCCAGCGGGCCCGCGTGCGCGAGCCGGCCGTGCAGCGCCACGACGAGCGCCACCACGAACAGCAGGTACCCGAGCAGGCCCGCCAGGACCGGCTGGTCGGCCAGGCCGAGCTCGCGGTAGACGGAGCCGACCGTGCGGAAGGACTTGTCCGAGTCGTAGCCCTGGTAGCCGCCCGCGATGTTCGCGATCTTGCGGCTGTCGTACAGGAACCGCTGCGGCACGGCGGGGCTGCCGAGCAGCACGAAGCACGCGCCCGCGACCAGGAGCAGCCCGACGACGAGCTGCTTGACGATGCGGTCGCCGTCGATCGCCCGGGCCGGGCCGGCGAGCCGGACGTCCGTCACGCCACCAGCGCCCCGGCCGCGGTGCGGTACGCCCGCAGGACGCCGTCGTGCAGCGCTGCCTCGTCCATCTCGCCGACGAGGTGGTCGCCCGCCACGCGCGCCCGCCGCCGGAACAGCTCGTCCTCGGCGGCGGAGCGGACGGCGGCGGCGGCCTCCTGCGGCGTGGCCACCGCCGTCAGCCCGGACCCCTCGAACGCGGGGATCGCGCGCACGACGACGGGCAGCCCCACGCGCGCGGCGTCGAGCACCGCGATCGGGAAGCCCTCGTAGACCGCGCTGTGCAGGTAGACGTCGCAGGCCGCGAGCTCCCGCACCACCTCGTCCGCGCCGAGCCAGCCGGTGACCTCGACCCCGGCGTCGGTCAGGCGCCGGACGAGGGCGGGGTCGCCGTCGCCGAGCCAGCGGAAGGCGAGCGGCGCGCCCGCCGCGCGCGCCGCCCGGGCCGTCCGCGCGAGGAAGTCCGGGTCCTTCTGCGCGACGACGCGGCCCGTCGTCGCGACGGTGCGCACGGCGCCCGCCGGCGTGCCCGCGGCTGAGGGCCAGGTGCACGACGAGGTCGACGGCCGAGGCGACGGTCGGGACGACGAACCGGTCCGACACGTTCTCGCCCGCGAGCAGGGGCAGCGTCGTCATCTTCGCGACCGCCTCGCGTGCCGTGTTGGCGTGCAGCGTGCACATGCCGGGCACGCCGCTGTTGAGCGCGATGAGCAGGTCGAACGCCTCGGCCTCGCGCACCTCGCCGATGACGATCCGGTCGGGCCGCATCCGCAGCGCCTCCTTGACCAGGCGGCGCAGAGGCACCTCGCCCGTGCCCTCGAGGCTCGCGGGACGGGTCTGCAGCGCGACGTGGTCGCGCACCGGCAGCCGCAGCTCCCAGACCTCCTCGGCCGAGATGACCCGCTCCGTCCCGGGGACCGACCCTGCGAGGGCGTTGAGCATCGTCGTCTTGCCCGCCTGCGTCTGGCCGGACACGAGCACGTTGAGCCCGGACCGGACGGCGGCGTCGAGGAAGGTCGCCGCGTGCGTCGTCAGCGAGCCGAGCCGCACCATGTCGCCGAGCGAGCGGGCACGGACCACGTGCTTGCGGATGTTCACGGCCATCTCGCCGCCGGTCATCTCCGGGATCACGACGTGCAACCGCTCCCCTCCGGGCAGGCGCGCGTCGACGAAGGGGCTCGACAGGTCGAGCCGGCGGCCGGACGTCTTGAGCATGCGCTCGACGAGGCCCCGGACCTGCTCGGGATCGAGCACCGTGCTGGTCAGCTCGGCGACGCCGTGCCGCGCCACGTACACGTGGGTCGGGGCGTTGAGCCAGATCTCCTCGATCTCGGGGTCGTCGAGGTAGGGCTGCAGCGGCCCGAACCCACCGACCGCGTCGATCACCCCGCGCGCCGCCTCCTCCGGGTCGGCGAGCGCGGGCACGGCCCCGGCGCTCGCCCGCGCCGTGTAGTCACCCACCGCGTCGGTGACGAGCGCGGACAACCCCGCCCGGTCACCGATCGGATCCAGCCCCCTGCGCCGCACCAGCTCGCGCACCTCGTGCTCGAGGATGCGAGCTCCCTCTTCACCCATGGCCGAAACGCTAGAGCCAAACCTTCACCCGCGCAGACCACCCTGTGGATAACTTTCCGCCGGGGCGGCGGTCTGTCCGTGAATCCACAGGCTTGTCCACAAACATGCAGGTCAGGTGGGTTGTCCGGGTCGCGGCGCCGAAGCCGGTGTCACCGACGGTGGCTAAGGTCGGGGCATGAGCACCTCCCCCCTGCCCGCCGACCGCACCGACCGCTGGCAGGCCACCGCACGCGCGGCGGGTCTCCTGGCCGCCGACGGCACCGTGGCCGCCACGATCTTCGCGGAGATGTCGGCCCTCGCGGTGCGCACCGGCGCGATCAACCTGGGTCAGGGCTTCCCGGACGTCGACGGACCCGACTTCGTGAAACAGGCCGCGATCCGAGCCATCGAGGACGGCCGCAACCAGTACGCGCCGGGCGACGGGGTGCCGGAGCTGCGCCGCGCCGTCGCCGCCCACCAGGAGCGGCACTACGCGCTCGCCGTCGACCCGGACAACGAGGTGCTGGTGACCACGGGCGCGACGGAGGCCCTGACGGCCTCGATCCTCGCGCTGACCGGCCCGGGCGACGAGGTGCTGACGCTCGAGCCCTTCTACGACTCGCACGCGGCCGCGATCGGCATGTCGGGCGCCACCCACGTCACCGCGCCGCTGGTGCCCGGCCCGGACGGCTTCCGGCTCGACGTCGAGGCTCTGCGCGCGGCGGCCTCGTCCCGGCTGCGGATGATCGTGCTCAACTCGCCGCACAACCCGACCGGCACGGTGCTCACCCGGGACGAGCTCGCGGCCGTCGCGGCGGTCGCCCGCGAGCGCGACGCGATCGTCGTGACGGACGAGGTCTACGAGCACCTGACGTTCGGCGCCGAGCACGTGCCCGTCGTGACCCTTCCGGGCATGGCCGAGCGCACGCTGACGATCTCGTCGTCGGGCAAGACGTTCTCGTTCACCGGCTGGAAGGTGGGCTGGCTGCACGGCCCCGCGGAGCTCGTCACGGCCGTGCGCACGGTCAAGCAGTTCCTCACCTACACCTCGGGCGCCCCGTTCCAGCCCGCGATCGCCCGCGCCCTGGACGACGACGAGACACCGCGCGCCCTGGCGGCGTCGCTGGCCGAGCGCCGCGACCTGCTGTGCTCCGGCCTGGAGGCCGCGGGGTTCCGGGTCACCCGGCCGGCGGGCACCTACTTCGTCATGGCGGACGCCACCGACCTGCTGCCCCGGCTGGGCCTGCGCGACGGTGTCGAGCTGTGCCGCAGGCTGCCGGAGCTCGCGGGCGTCGTGGCCATCCCCGCGACCGCGTTCTGCCGCCCCGGTTCAGCGACGGCGCAGGCCCTGTCCGCCCACGTGCGGTTCACGTTCGTCAAGCGTGAGGAGGTGCTCCGCGAGGCCGTGGTCCGGCTCGCGGGCCTGCGGGAGGCCTGACCGTCAGCTGCCCGCCAGCAGCGACACGGCCACGGCGAGCATGATCAGCGCGATGACGCCGTCGAGCACGCGCCAGGCGGACGGGCGGCGCAGCACAGGGGCGAGCAGCCGTGCACCGTACGCGAGCGCGGCGAACCAGGCGACGCTGGAGACGACCGCCCCGGCGGTGAACCACCACCGGTCCGCCCCGTAGGTCGCGGCGACCGAGCCCTGCAGCACCACCGTGTCGAGGTACACGTGGGGGTTGAGCCAGGTCAGCGCGAGGGCCGTGAGGACCACCGGCTTGAGGCGGCGTCCCGGACGGTCGCCGAGGGCGCCGTCCTGGGCCGCGGTGAGCGCGGCCGTACCCCGCACGGCCCGCCACGCGGCCATCGCCCCGTAGCCGAGCACGACGGCGGCGCCCAGCCAGCGGACGACCTCGACCGCGGCGGGCCAGCGCTCGACGAGGGGCCCGAACCCGGCGGACCCGGCGAGGTAGAGCACGAGGTCGGAGACCGCGCAGATGGCCGCCACCACGCCCACGTGCTCCCGGCGCAGCCCCTGGCGCAGGACGAAGGCGTTCTGGGCACCGATGGCGACGATGAGCGAGAGGCCGAACCCCAGTCCGGCGAGCAGCGTGAGCATGCCCCTCACGCTAGGCAGGCGGCGAACTGAAGACCAGTTCACGTTTCTTCGGCTACCTGAGCAGAACTGAAGGCTGTGGGACCCTGGGCCCATGCGATGGGACTCCCGCCAGCTCGAAGCCCTGGCCGCCGTGGTCGCCGAGGGCTCGTTCGACGCCGCCGCGCGCGTGCTGCACGTGACGCCGTCGGCTGTCAGCCAGCGCATCCGTGCGCTGGAGACCGCGGCGGGCAGCGTGCTCGTCCGGCGCGCCCGGCCGGTCGCCGCCACCGCCCCGGGCCGGACGCTGCTGCGGCTCGCCCGCCAGTCGGAGCTGCTCGGGGCCGAGGTGGCGGCCGAGCTGGGCGCCGGCACGACGCAGCGGTCGGGCGGGTTCGTCACGGTCCCGCTGGCCGTGAGCGCCGACTCCTTGGCCACCTGGGTGCTGCCCGCCCTGACCCGGGTCGAGGGTGTCACCTTCGACCTGCACCGCGCCGACGACAGCCGGACCGCCGACCTCCTGCGCGAGGGCGTCGTGATGGCCGCCGTCACGTCGCAGACCACACCGGTGCAGGGCTGCCGGAGCACGCCGCTGGGCGTGATGCGCTACCGGCCCGCGTGCACACGCGCCTTCGCGCGCCGCTGGTTCCCGCACGGCGCGACGCCGCAGGCCCTCGACGCGGCACCCGTCGTCGTCTTCGACCGCACCGACGACCTGCAGGACTCCTACCTGCGCGACCGCGCACCGCGGGCCCGACCGCCGCGGCACCACGTGCCCAGCACGGCCGAGTTCGAGGAGACGGTCCGCCTCGGCCTGGGCTGGGGCATGCTGCTGGAGCAGCCGGCCGTCGGCGGCCTGCCCGACGACGGTGGCGACGGCGGCATCGTCCCGCTCGAGCCGGGGACCGTCGTCGACGTACCGCTGCACCTGCAGCAGTGGAAGCTGCGCTCCGCCGTGCTCGACCGCGTCGCCGAGGCGCTGCGAAAAGAAGCAACACGTTCCCTGCTGCCGTGTTAAATCTGGACGTACCCCATCATTAACCCTGATCCAGTCGTTCCGCACTTCCGAATCATGAACCGGACATCGCGTGGGCAGATTCGTACCGTGCAGCCATGCTTTCCGCGCTTGCCGGTATGGCTTTCGGCCTGTCCCTGATCGTCGCCGTCGGAGCGCAGAACATCTTCGTGCTCCGGCAGGGCCTGCGTCGCGAGCACGTGGGACTGGTCGCGGGCATCTGCGTGGTCAGCGACTTCGTGCTCATCACGGCCGGCGTGGGCGGGCTGGGGTCGCTCATCCAGAGCGCCCCGCTGGTCGTCGAGATCGCGCGGTGGGCGGGTGCCGTCGTCGTCCTGGCCTACGGCGCCATGGCGGGATACCGGGCGGTGAAGGGCCAGCGGGTCGTCATGGGGCGGCACAGCGTCACGCACCGCACCGTGCGCGCCGCCGTCGCGACGACGCTCGCGCTCACCTGGCTCAACCCGCACGTCTACCTGGACACCGTGGTGCTCGTGGGCGGGCTCGCCGCGGCGCACGGCGACGACCGCTGGTGGTTCGGCCTCGGCGCGTGCGTGGCCAGCACCATCTGGTTCGTCGCGCTCGGCTACGGCGCGCGCTACCTCGCCCCGCTGCTCGAAAAGCCCGGCGCGTGGCGCGTGCTGGACAGTGTCGTGGCGGTCACGATGGTCGTGGTCGCGGCGTCGCTGGTCGCGAGCGCCTGACGCCCGCGCGGCTCGTCCCCGCGCCGGGGCCCCGGCCGGTCAGGCGCAGACGCCCTCGAGCAGGACCTCGGGGCTCGGGCTCGGCGTCGGCGACGCGGGCTGCGTGCCCTCCGTCTCCCCCGCGGAGCCGGTCTCGTCGGGGCTCTCCGGCGTGTCCGAGCCGCCCTCGCCGCC
Source organism: Promicromonospora citrea (assembly GCF_013004695.1). GTDB lineage: Bacteria > Actinomycetota > Actinomycetes > Actinomycetales > Cellulomonadaceae > Promicromonospora > Promicromonospora citrea. The sequence goes on along the minus strand of NZ_JABEMG010000095.1, from coordinate 4,807 downwards.
ACCCTCGCCGCCGTCGGTACCGCCGGCGTCACCGGACTCGGAGCCGCCCTCCGGACCGCCGGCGGACCCGTCGCCCGCTCCCTCGCTCGCACCGGGCGAGGCCGACGGCGCGGCGTCCGGCAGCACGACCTCGGGCGGCGGCTCGTCAGCGGCCATCCGGGCGAAGATCTCGGAGGCCTCCGGCGACCAGCCGAGGCCGCTGGCGGCGCCCTCGGTGGTGTCGTAGACCGGGACCTTGGTCATGATGATGTTGCGCTTCTCGATCTCGCGCAGCGACCAGGCCAGGCCGGCGACCTTGCCGGGGTCCGCGATGTCGGGATCGGCGCTCAGCGAGCCCAGGGCCGCGTTGATCAGGCGGAACGTCTTGGTCGGGTCGGCGAGCGTCTCCGCCGAGAGGATCTGCCGCAGCGTCGCGTTGATGAAGGCCTGCTGGCGCTCGATGCGCGTCAGGTCGCTGCCCAGCTCGAGCCCCATGCCCGTGCCCTTGCGCACGCGCAGGAACTGGATGGCGGTCTTGCCGTCGAGCCGGTTCTCACCGGCGGGCAGGTCGATGCGGGCCGACCGCGGGTCCCCGTGCAGCGGCTCGGGCAGGCACATCTTCACGCCGCCGACGGCGTCCACGACGTCGATGACGCCGTTCATCTTGACCACGGCGTGGTTGGTCACCGTGACGCCGGTGATCGCGTTGACCGTGTTGATCGTGCACGCGGCGGCGTGCATGAGCGACGAGCCGCCGCTGCCGGTCTCGAACGACGCGTTGAACTTGTCGCGGTACGGCTGGGTCTGGCTGCCGTCGGGCCGCTGGCACGACGGGATGTCGACGAACGTGTCGCGCGGGATCGAGACGATCTCGATCCACTTCCGGTCGGCGGAGATGTGCACGAGCATCGTCGTGTCCGAGCGCATGCCGCTGACCGTGCCGCCGATGTCCGCGTTCGAGCCGTCGCGGATGTCCGTGCCCATGAGCAGCAGGTTGACGGGCGTCCCCTTGAACGGGTCGGACGGGTCCTTGGGCTTCACCTGCTCGGTGACCAGGCCGTCGAGGTCCTGCACCTCGATCTGCGAGATGGCGGTGTGGTACGCCGTCGCGACGGCGGCGGAACCGAACGCCATGACCCCGACGAGGCTCATCGTCACACCGCGGAACACGGCGGTCTTGCGCCAGCTGCGGACGTGCCGGGGCTGGCGCTCGACGGTCCGCGCGTGCCGGGGGACGCCCTTGAGCACCTCGCCGACAGGTCGGACCGCCGTCCAGAAGTCAGTCGCCACGCACGGGAGACTAAAGCCTCGACGCAACAATCGTGTAAATAAGTCCGCGATTCCCAGGTGGCGCCCAGGCCACGTCCCGCCGCCCGGTCAGTCCGCACAGACGCCGGGCAGCAGGGAGGGAGACGGCGATGACCTGGGCGGGTGCGTCGGCGACGCGCCGGCGCCGTCGTCCTGGCCGGAGCCGCCGGGCTCGCGGGAGGATTCACCCGCCCCGGCCGTCGGGGACGCGCTCGACGGCGACCCGCTCGGCTCCTCACCGGGGAGCCCCGGCGGCGGCTCGTCGGCCGCGATGCGCTCCCAGACCGCGTCGGCGTCCTGCGTCCACACCACGCGGTTCGCGTCCGTGGGCGCCGTGGCGACGGGCAGCTCGGTGAACACGATCCGGTCCGGGTCCATGTCGCGGATGCTGAAGGCCAGGCCCGCGAGCGCCGTCGGGTCGGCCAGGCCGGGGTCCGCCGTGATGGCGCCCAGCACGGCCTGCACGGTGCGGTAGAGGCGGGGCGAGTCGGTGATGACGTTCTGGGCCAGCACCTGGCGCACGAGCGCGTCGACGAAGGCCTGCTGCCGCGTGATCCGGGTGAGGTCGCTGCCCTGCTCGAGGCCGAGGCCCGTGCCGTGGCGGGCGCGCAGGAAGCCGATCGACTGCCGGCCGTCGAGCGTCTGTTCGCCGGCGGGCAGCTCGAAGCGGCCGTAGGCGGGGTTCTGGACGAGCGGCTCGGGCAGGCACATGCGTACGCCGCCGAGGGCGTCCACGACGTCGACCACGCCGTCCATCTTCACGACCATGTGGTTCGTGACCGGCACGTCCGTCAGGGTCTGCACGGTGGAGATGGTGCACGCGGCGGCGTAGGTGAGGTCCTCCCCCGAGCCGCCGCCGATGGTGAACGCGCTGTTGAACATGCCGTACCGGGCGCCGGACTCGGTGCCGTCGGCCTGCGCGCACGACGGGATGTCGACGAGCGAGTCGCGCGGGATCGAGACGACCTCCATGCGGGTCCGGTCCCCCGAGAGGTGCACGAGCATGGTGGTGTCCGACCGCATGCCGCCGTCGCCCGCGCCGGCGATCTCGGTGTTCTCGCCCCCGCGCAGGTCGGTCCCCATGACGAGGATGTTGAGGCTGCGGCCGGTGAACGGGTCGTCGGGGTCGGCGGACGGCGTCGGCCCGCCCCGCACCAGTCCGGACACGTCGCTGACGCCGATCTGCCCCTTCAGGTCGAGGTAGGCCGCCGTCCCGCCGACGGCCACGAGGACGAGCGCGCCGACGACGACGAGCGCCGCGGCACGCGCGACGCGATGACTGCGCTGGTGACGAAGGTGCCGGGGCACATGCGGAGCATAAGCACGTCCCCCGGCACCAGGCCCGTCATGTCACAGAACCCTCACTCGGCGGCGCGCGCCCCGAGGTCCGGGTTGTCCGAGAAGAGGCCGTCCAGGCCCGCGTCGAGGAAGACCCGGATCTCGCCCACGAGGTCGCCGACCTCGTCCGGGTCGGACGACGAGCGGAACTCGGCGGGCAGGAACTGGTTCTCCCGGCGGAAGGTCCACGCGTGCACGTCGAGGCCCACGCGGTGGGCGTCCCGGAGCACCGCGGTCGGCCGCCCGAGCGTGCCGTCGGCGTTCCGGGGGATCAGGACGTCCTTCTCGGCACCGATCCCGTCGGCGTACCGGGCGATCTCCCGCAGCCCGTCGCGGGTGACCAGGTCGGCGTAGGTGCGCGGGTCGCCGGCGGCCTCGAGGTCGTAGGGCGCGCCGATGCTGCTCACGAGCTGCGCGAGCGGGACGTCGGTGAGCCGGTTCAGCTCGCGCAGGTTGCCCACCTCGAAGGACTGGATGATGACGGGCGCGTGGCGGTGGTCGAAGCCGTTGCGGCGCAGCTCGCGCACGAGCGGCCCCTCGAGGGACAGTCCGACCGAGTCGAAGTACGTCGGGTGCTTCGTCTCCGGGTAGACGCCGACGGGCGCGCCGTCGCAGGTGCGGCTGTGGCGCGCCAGGTCGAGCACCTCGTCGAGGGTCGGCACCTGGTAGAGGCCGTCGAAGGCGGTGTTCTGCGGCCGCACCTGGGGCAGGCGCTCCTTCGCGCGCAGGGTGCGCAGCTCGGCGAGCGTGAAGTCCTCGGTGAACCAGCCGGTGACCGCCGTCCCGTCGATCGTCTTCGTCGTGCGGCGGTCGGCGAACTCGGGGTGGTCGGCGACGTCGGTGGTGCCGCTGATCTCGTTCTCGTGCCGGGCCACGAGCACGCCGTCCTGCGTGGACACGACGTCGGGCTCGATGTAGTCCGCGCACTGCGCGATCGCGGTCTCGTAGGCGGCCAGCGTGTGCTCGGGCCGGTAGCCCGAGGCCCCGCGGTGCCCGACGACGGTCACGCCGTCGTCGGCGACGCGCGTGCGCCGCAGGTCGACCAGGGCCATCTCGGTGTCGTCCGGCGTGCCCGGCACGCGCGCGTCGTTGCCCGGGTAGTTGTTGTCGTTGCCGACGAGCAGGGTGTCGCGGTCGACGAAGAGCACGGTCTCGAAGGACTGCACGGGCAGGCTGAACGTGTCGCCCAGCCCGTACCCCTCCCCCGCGTCGATGCGGCGCGGGTTGGCGACGCGCAGCGCGTCGAGGACCAGCTCCTTGCGCACGTAGCCGTCGCGGTCGCGCTCGCTCAGGTCGATCTCGTAGACGCGCTTGGTGACGGCCTGGTCGCCCTCGAAGTCGTCGCGCTCGATGACCAGCATCGAGTCGCGTCCCGTCGCGAAGGCGTCCCCGATCACGTTCGCCACCTGGTCGGTCTGGTAGGCCCAGCGCCGGCCCGTGTACTCGCCGCGGCGGGTGTCGAACTGGTAGACCCAGCGGCGGCGCGCGTCGCCGTCGTCGGCCAGGGCGCCCTCGACCACCGGGTAGAGGTAGCGCCCGATGCCCGCCATCGCCTCGAAGCCGCGGCTGCTGCCGACGTCGGGGGTCTCGCCCGGCTCGAGGTACGGGTTGGCCGGAGACTTGCCGTCCGGGAACGGGTACGGCTTCTCCAGGAGCGTGCCGTCGGCGGCGAAGTGGAGCAGGAACGGGCCGAACTCGTCGCCGACCCAGAGCGTGCCGTCGGGGGCGCGGACCAGCGACTCGATGTCGAGGTCGGCGCCGGTCAGCAGGCGGTCGGGGGTGTCCTCGTGGACGATGTCGAAGTCCAGCACGTGGTCGCGGTCGTTGTACGCGATGTGGTCGAGCACCTCGATCCGGCCCGACCCCCGCCGTCCGGTGTCCCAGTGCGGGCGCACCAGGTAGCTGCGCAGCAGGAAGTCGGCCGAGTTGCCCTGGGCGCCGAACCCGTTGTCGGGCTGGGCCCAGAACGTGCCGTCGTGGTTGTCGACCATGGCGGAGAAGCCGGGGATCACCTGGCCGTCCCACGGGCCCGTCCGCCCGTTGGCCGGCGTGGCGTCGGCGCCGGACGGCGGACCGTCGGCGAGGAAGTCGGCGGACAGCGTGGCCCGGCCGGCCAGGGACGGCGCGAGGTAGGTGCCGGGGTGGGTACCCGGGTGTGCTCCGTGGTGGGCGGCGGGCCCGC
>NZ_JABEMG010000094.1 GCF_013004695.1 Promicromonospora citrea | reverse complement strand
GCCCCCTCGCGGTCCAGCCGGTCGGCCAGGCCGCGCACGGCCAGCGAGAGGCCGGCGAGGTCGCCCGCCACGGTGTCGTGCAGGTCCCTGGCCAGGCTCAGCCGCTCGGCGAGCGCGGCCTGGTCGGCCCGCGCGGCGGCCAGCTCGGCCGACTGCACGGCCTGCCGCCGCAGCCGCCGCCCGAGCTGGGTGCCGGTCCACGTCATGATCACGGTCAGCGCGGCGCCCGCCGCGCCGGTCACGATCCCGCGCCACCCGCCCTCGTACCCGGTGAGCTGGTACAGGCACAGGGGCGTCGCCATGACGAGCCCGAGCCGCAGGCCCGCGAACAGGCCCCACAGCGCCGCGGTCGCCGCGGCGTAGACGGCCATGAGCGGGGACCCGGCCAGCGGCAGCAGCGCCACGACGGCGACCGCCGTGTCCCCGGCCAGCAGGATGCCGTTGCGGGCGTAGACCCGGCCCCGGGTGTCCCAGTTGAGGGCGGGCACGAACGAGAACGGCGCCGCGAGCACCACGAGGAACACGCCGAGCCAGCCCGCGCCGTCGAGCAGCGCCAGCACGAGCGCGAAGGCGAGCACGGCGAGCCGCACCTGGCACAGCAGGCGCACGGCGGGCCCGATGGCCCGCTGGGTCAGCGCGTCCATGGCGTGCGGCGGGCCGAGCCGCTCAGAAAAGTCCACCGAGCACCCCTGCGTTGGCCACGAGCACGGCGGACACGATGAGCAGCAGCGCGCCCGGCAGGATCGTCATGGTGACGGCGAGCGACACCATCGGCGCGGCGCGGGCGGCCCGCTGGCGCACGGTCTCGGCGTGCTCCCGCCGCACGTCCGCCGCGATGCCGGTGAGGGCGTCGGCCAGCGGCACGCCGAGCTCCTCGGCCTGCAGCAGCGCGGTGACGAACGTGCCGACGGCGGGCGACCTGCTGCGCTCGCGCAGCGCGACGAACGTCTGCCGCCGCGAGGCGCCCACGTTCATCTCCTCCAGCGCCGTGCGCATCTCGGCCGCGAGCGCACCGCCGTGGAACTCGCACACCCGCTCGAGCGCCTGCCGGAAGCCCAGCCCCGCCGTCACGGTCACGGCGAGCACGTCGAGGAAGTCGGGCAGCTCGGTGTCGATCTGCCGGCGCCGGCGTGCCGACTCCGTGTACAGCCAGACGCGCATCCACGCGCCGAGCAGGAGCGCGAGCGGCACACCGACGACCCACAGCCCCTGCACCGACAGCGCGGTGCCGAACAGCACCCCGAGCAGCACCAGGCCCGCCTCGCGGCGCACGAACATCGTCAGCGTCACGCCCTCCGGGCGGCCCGCACGCCGGATCGCGGTGTCGAGCCGCTGGAGGCGGCCCCGCCCGTGCAGGCGCACGGCGGCGGGCAGCAGCGGGGCGCCCACGCGGTCCAGCAGGGCGACGAACCCGCGCGGCCGGGCCTCGGCCTCCGGGGCGTACTCGGCCTCGACCTCCTCGAGGCCGGTGCTGGTGAGCAGGCGCAGCGCGACCATCCCCAGCACGGTGAGCAGCGCGGCCGCAGCCGCGGCGATCAGCCCCTCCACGTCACACCTCCACCCGGGACAGGCGCCGGACCACGAGGTAGCCGACGACGAACAGGCCCGTGGCCACGAGCAGCACCGCCTGGCCGGCCAGGTTGGTGATCATGACGTCGACCACGCCGGGGCTGAACGCGTTCATGAGCGCCACCGCGCCGAACGCCAGGAAGATCACCGTGTACCCCGAGAACTGGGCCCCCAGGGTCGACGTCGCGACCTCGCGGCGCAGCCGCCGCCGCTCCTCGAGCGTCTGCCCGATGCCCGCCAGCGCCGTGACGAGCTCACCGCCGGACCGGCCCTGGATGGTGAGGGTCTGCACCAGCACCGACAGCTCCCGGGACGGCAGCCGCTCGCTCAGGGACGCGAGCGCGTCGCGCAGCGACCTGCCCACGGCCATCTCGGCGCCGACCTGGGCGACCTCGGAGGCGGCGGGCTCCGCCATCTCCTCCGCGGCCATCTCCAGCGACCGTCGCACCGCGAGGCCCGCCGACGCGCCGTTCGCCAGCAGACGGGCCAGCTCGGGCAGCTGGGCGACGAACCGGTCCACACGCTGCTTGCGCCGCCGGTCGAGCCAGCGTTGCGTCCCGACGACGACCAGCAGCACGGCGATCGCCGCCGTCGCCCAGCCGAACACCGGCTGCACCGCGAGGCCCGCGAGCACGGCGGCCGCGCAGGCGGCCGTGAGGAACGCCGACGGCGACCACGTGGGCAGGCCCGCACCGGCCAGCAGCGCGACGAGGCGCTGGCCACGGCGCCGGCGCGCGAGCCGCTCGTCGAGCCGGGCGAACAGCGAGACGCGGCCGAGGTCGTCGGGCGCCGCGGTCTCGACCATGCGCCGCTGCGTCTCGGCGTCGTTGACGAAGGTGGCCACCGTGGCGGCGGCCATGACCAGGGTCGCCACGAGGCCGACCACGACGAGCAGGAGCGTCATGCCGCACCCCCTGCCCCCGCACCCACGGCGTCGTGCTCCGGCGCGGCGGTGACCACGGTCTCGCCCGCCCGGCGCAGCCGCTCCACCAGGTGCGCGGGCACGGGCTCGGCGACGAACCGGCCCGTGACGGTGCGGTCGGGGCCGACCGGGTCGGCGACGAACCGCAGGAGCGGCGTGAGCGCGTACTCCTCGCGCCGCTGCGACGTCACGGCCTGCACCTCGACCACGCGCCGCGAGCCGTCCTGCGCGCGCTCGAGGTGCACCACCACGTCGATGGCCGAGTTGATCTGGTCCCGCAGCGTCGCCGCGGGCAGGTCGAGCTCGCTCATCGAGGCGAGCGTCTCGAGCCGGCCGAGGGCGTCCCGGGCGGTGTTGGCGTGCACGGTGGCGACCGACCCGTCGTGGCCGGTATTCATCGCCTGCAGCATGTCCAGGGTCTCCCCGCCGCGCACCTCGCCGACGATGATGCGGTCGGGCCGCATGCGCAGCGCGTTGCGCACCAGGTCGCGGATCGCGACGGCGCCGCGGCCCTCGACGTTCGCCGGCCGGGACTCGAGCCGCACCACGTGCCCCTGCTGGAGCGAGAGCTCCGCGGCGTCCTCGATGGTCACGATGCGTTCGTGGTCGGGGATGAGCCCGGAGAGCGCGTTGAGGAACGTCGTCTTGCCGGAGCCCGTACCGCCCGAGACCACGATGTTCAGCCGGGCGCGCACGCAGGCGCCCAGGAGGCTCGCCGTCGCGACGTCGAGGCTGCCGCGCTCGACCAGCTCGCCCATGCGGAACGGCGTCGGGAACCGCCGGATCGTCAGCGTGGGTCCGTCCAGCGCGAGCGGCGGGATGATCACGTTGACGCGCTCGCCCGTGGGCAGGCGGGCGTCCACCATGGGCGAGGACTCGTCCACGCGGCGGTTCACCTGCGACACGATGCGGTCGATGGTCTGGTAGAGCTGCTCGGTCGATGCGAACCGCGCGGGCACCCGCTCGACCCGGCCGTAGCGCTCGACGAAGACGTCGTCGGGGCCGTTGACCATGATCTCGGTGATCGACTCGTCGGCCAGCAGCGGCTCGAGCACACCGAGCCCGAGCGCGTCGTCGGTGATGCGCTGCACCAGGGCGCTGCGCTCGCGTGCGGACAGCACCGGGCCGTCCACCGAGAGCAGGCGGGACAGCACGCGCTCCAGGCGCACGCGGCGCTGCGCCGGCGAGAGCCGGGCGAGCTCGTCGACGTCGATCTCCTCGAGCAGCCGCTCGCGGTAGACCTTGGCGAGGTCGTTGTCCTCGTCGCGCCGCTCGTCGGCGGCGAGCCGGTCGCGCAGCCCCACGTCAGTCCCCCTCCTGCTCGGTCACGTCGGCCACGGGCGCCCTCCCCGGCACCGCGAACGAGGCCGTCCGGGTCAGGTCCACGTCCACCACCGTCAGGCCCGCGACGCCGAGCGGGGCGCTGAGGGTCACCCGCACGCGCGCCGCGCCGTCGTCGCCGACGCTCACGTCCACGTCCTTCACGTCGAGCCCGTCGGGCACGGTGTGCTCGACCGCCGCCGCGCCGTCGTGGCCGAGGCTCACGGCGCGGGCGCCGTTGCGCGCCGCCTCCTGCGCGACCGACGCCGTCTGCGCCACGGTGATCCCCTGGACCGCCAGCAGCCCCACGAGCACCATCGCGAACACCAGGCCCACGAGCTCGACGGCGGCCTGCCCTCGCTCGCGGCGCGACCTGTCCCTTGCTCCCCGCACGCCTCAGCCCTCCCGGAACACGGCGGCGGACGACGACGCGGACAGGTCGACGCCCGGCAGGATCGTCGAGACGGTGACCCGCACGCTCACGGCGTCGGACGACACGTCGATGTCGGAGTCGCCGACGGCCGCCCGGAAGGCGCCGGGCAGGCGCTCGCGCACGTCGTCGCGCACCTGGTCGACGACGTCGTCGCGCGGCTGCCCGTACGCGTCGTAGTAGCCAAGGACGCCGACCGTGCGGGCGCCCTCCTGCGCGGCCGCGCGGGCCGCGAGCAGCCCGGACGCCCAGCCCACCGCCTGCACGCAGAGCAGGATCGTCATGAGCGCGACGAGCACGACGACCGGCAGCTCGACCGTGGCCTGGCCCGCCTCCCGGTCGGCGCCGGGCCGGGCTCGGCCCCGACGGCCCGCACCCGCGCGGCCCTGGCGCCGCCCCGTGCCCGTGACCAGGGCCTCGACCTCGGTCGGCCCGTCGGCCGCCGCTCCGCCGCCTGCGGGGTCGTCCCGCAGCGCGGCGACGCCCACCTTCGCCACGGCGGTGTGCACCGGGGTGGCCGCCTCGAGCAGCGTCGCGGTGTTGACCGCCCCGGCGAAGGCCGTCCCGCCGTCGGGCACGGTGAACGCGACCGGGCGCTCGACGATGCGCTCCACGAGCGCCGCGGTGACCTCGTCGCGCGGCGTGCGGCGGTTGAGCACGAGCTCGACCGTCGCGGGACGGCGGATCGCGAGCCGCTCCCACTGCGCGAGGCTGCGGCGCGCGGCCCGCAGCGCCGGGAGGTCGGGCGTCGTGACGAGCAGCACCCGGTCGGCGAACTCCAGCGCGGTGGCGCGCGGCTCGTCGAGGTGGGCGCCGACGTCGACCACGGCGAGGCCGGACTCGAACCGCAGCGCGCTGACGATCGAGCGGGTCGCCGCCGGCGTCATGGCCTCGGCCCGCTCCCCCTCGGCCGGTGCGGGCAGGAGCCGCAGGCCCCCGGGCACCTCGTAGGTGGTCTCCCGGAGCATGCGGCCGGTGACCTCGCCCTCGACGGATGCCAGGTCGACGATCGAGCGCCGGGTCCGCACCCCGGTGTAGGCGGCGAGGTCGCCCGCGCCGAGGTCGAGGTCCACGAGCACGGTGTCGGTCGGGCGCCCCGCCCGGGCCAGCAGCAGCGACAGCACCGACGTGCCGACGCCGCCCTTCGCTCCGGCGATCGCCACCACCTGGCCGCTGCGGCCGCCGTTGCGCTCCGCTGCGATCGAGGCGCGGGCCACCTGCGACCACGACGCCACGGCCTCGAGCCGCGTGAGCACCTCCTCGAGGCCGGCGGTGCGGGAGATGACCGACCGCGCCCCGACCTCCATCGCGGCCGCCATGGCCTGGCTGAGCTCGGCCGGCCCGTGCGAGTCGACGACCATGACGATGCCGGTCAGCGGCGCGGCGAGCCCCACGCTCCGGGCCACGGCGTGGCCGCGCCCGTCGTCGGCGGCCTCGTCGACCACGACGATCTCGATGTCCGGCTGCCGGTCCAGCGCGGTGAGCACGCCCGCGCCGTCGGACACGGCGGCGGCGAGCTCGAACCCGTCGGACTCGGCGAAGATGTGGCCGAGGTGGTCACGCACCTCGTGCGACGGGGTCGCCAGCAGCACCTTGGTCACCATGGTCGTCAGCCCTCGGCCTTCGGGATCGCACCGTCGTAGACGCGCTGCTGCTCCGGCAGCATGTCCTCGTCGCCCGCGCCGCGCAGCGCGAGCCGCATCTTCTCGGAGAACGACTCGACGTACGCGAGCGTGAGCGCGTCCTCGGTGCTCAGCGCGAACGTCACCGGCAGGCCGCTGCGCGTCGCGAGGGTGTCCGGGTCCTCGACGGTGTGCGGCAGCCCGACCTCGAGCACCAGCACGTTGGACACCCACACCCGCGACACGGGCTTGACGCCGTTGCGGCCGCCCATCGTCGCGATGATGTCCACGTGGTCACCCGGCTGCACCTTGCCCGCGACGCCGGTCTCGGCGTCGACCACGATCGCGACCTCGCGGAACCCCGGCTGCAGGCCGGGCCGCTCGACGAGCATGCCGCTCTGCAGCAGCGAGCCCTCCTCGTAGCCGGTCGCGGCGACCAGCCCCGCGGCGTCCTCCGTGTCGCGCACCGCGGTCTCGGGGACCCAGCGCTCCGGGACACGGACCTGCTCGAGCATCGACTCGTCGACGGGCTCGAGCGCGTCGACCGACTGGTTCAGCCGGAGCACGGTCACCATGGGCCCCACCTGCGAGCTCACGCTGCGCACGTAGGACAGGACGCCGACGAAGACGGCGACCGCGAGGATCGACGTGACGACGAGGAAGAAGACTCCTCTGCGCTGACGCGGGTTCAACGGATCGCTCCCTGCTGGGTCTGGGTCTGGGTCTGGGTCTGCTTCTGGGGCTGCTGGACGGTGTCGGTCCGGCGCTCGGCGATGTCGCAGAAGATGCACGCGCCGGCCACGGCCCGCCCGCACGCGTCGCACGCGCCCCAGCGGTAGGACTGCGCGAGCGCGGCGGCGACGGCCGCCCCGAGGGTGCCCGTGACGGCGGACGCCTCGAGCCACCGCGACGCCGGCCACGCGGCGTCCACCTCGGCGAGCTCGGTGTCGGGCGTGCGGGGCAGCGGGTCCGGCTCGCCGTCGCGCAGGACGGGCCGGCCGGAGCGGGCCACGACGAGCAGGTCGCCGCCGTCGGGCACGCCGAGCTCGCCGCGGTACCGGCGCACCACGCCGTCCGCGCCGTCCCGGCCCGGCTCGACGACGAACGCCGTGCGCGGCAGGTAGCTGCCCGCGTGCTGGCGGACGGTAGGGGCGGGGCTGTGCAGCGAGGCGACGCTCGAGACGAGCGCCCGCGTCACCGTGCGGGCCAGCACCTCGTCCGCGACCGCCCGGGCGGACGACGCCGTGAGGCCCGGCGAGGCGAGGCCCGCCAGCGCGACCGCCCACGCCGTGACCGGCACGTCGGCGTGCAGCACGCCGATCCGTTCGGGGCCGAGCACGAGGCGGGCCGCCCGGGCCACCCGCCGCCCGGGCTCGTCCCGCGTGGCCAGCACCACGTCGTCGGCGGGCAGCCCCACCACGGCGTCGACCACGTCACCCAGCCCTCGCTCCACGCGGTGCACGCCGGGGTGCACCCCCACCGGACCACCGATCGCGATGACCTGCACCTCGCCCCCTCACGACGGTCACAAACCTCCTGCGTACGACCACGCACGCATCACGGACAGTACAGATTTGACCCATGTACGTATACACGATCAGCGGGTGAAGATCACTTTTGAGCGATTCTACGTACATGACCGCTCAAATGAGCGCGCTACGATCCAGGGCATGAGACAGTTGCAGCTCGCCGTGGACGACCGGCCCGTGGCCGACGTCGAGGTCGCCGACACCGTCCTGACCCGCGCCCGCGGCCTGCTGTTCCGCCGGGCGCTGCCGGAGGCCCTGCTCCTGCGGCCGTGCTCCTCCGTGCACGGCGCCGGCATGCGCGTGCCGCTCGACGTCGCGCTGCTCTCGGCCGACCTGGCGGTGCTGGGCACGCAGGTGCTGCGCCCGTGGGCGGTCACCCGCCCCCGCCGCGGCGTCACCCAGGTGCTCGAGGCGCCGGCCGGGAGCTTCGAGCGCTGGGGGCTGCGGGAGGGCAGCAGGCTCGCGCTCACTTCTGCCTGAACTTCACGATCTTGGTGTCGGGGTCGTAGTCGTAGCTGCCGCTGAAGCCCCAGTTGATCCAGCCGCCGTCGCCCTTGTTCTTGACGGTGCCGGAGGTCAGGGCGATGACGTCCATGCCGTCGACGGTGGCCAGGTGCACGAACCCGAACAGGTGGCTGAAGTTGAAGTTCTCGAAGTCCTTCACGACCAGGATGTTCTTGTCGGGGAAGGCCTTGCCGTACTCGTCCAGCAGGGACTTGACGCGGTCGGCCCGGTCGCCGGGGACGTCGCCGTCGTAGTCGGTGCCGGGGTAGGTGCCCTCGGTGAACTTCGGGGTCTTGTTGTCGACGTACTGGGTGCCCACGTCGTGGCGGGAGTCGAGCTTGCTGGTGGGCGGGTCGGAGAAGTCGTCGCTGTAGTACTCCGGGGGTGCCTCGAAGTCCTTGGCGCGGCACTGGGGGGCCGGTGACATGGTCTGCCTGTCCCCGTTGACGTCGGTGACCTCGAAGGTCGACTCCGACAGGGTCCGGTTCTCGTCGACGGTCGTCCACTCGACCTTGAACAGGTCCAGACCCTGCCACTTGAGGCCGGCGCCGCCGCTGCCGGTGACCTTGTCGACGTCGTAGGTCAGCTCGCGGACGTTCGCGTACTGCTCCGCCGCGTCGTACAGCGTGCCGCCGTCCTGGTCCGCGCCGTCGATCTCGACGTCGCCCTTCTTGAGGTTGCCCTCCTTGTCGCGCGGGAAGAGCTCGTCGATCGTCGGGCCGAGCGTCTCGCGCAGCTCGGGGTACTGGTTGAAGTCGAGGATGAGCTCGCGCTTGGACAGCGTGCCCGACTCGCCCGTCGAGCTGTACCCGCCGGTCACCTTGAACCCGTACGGCAGCACGACGTCGACGTCGACGCCCGCCTTGTAGAGCGTGCGGAGCACCTGGTCGTCCATGGCGATGATGAGGCGGGACAGCTCGCCGTCCTTGTTCCAGAGCACCGACGTGCTGGTGGTGCCGCGCCACTCGGCACCGACCTGCCCCTTGCCCTTGACCGCGCCGTTGCTCTCCTTGGTGAACGGCTGCTTGCCGGACAGCTCGGCGCCGATGAGGAACCCGCCGATGTCGGACGACGTGTACGTCGCCTGCCTGCTGCCGTCGGACCAGCGCCGGTCCTCGACCTGCACCTCGCCCTCGTAGCCACCCTCGACCATGCCCTTGAGCGCGACGTCGCCGGTCTTCGGGCCCCACTTCAGCCCGCCCTTGAGCTTGACCTTCTTGATGTCGCTGTCGGCCTCGGCCAGCTCGTGGTGGTCGGGCTCCTCGTCGCGCAGGTTCTCGGCCTGCTCGGCGTAGGGGTTCCTGCCACACCCGCCGGTCCACTGGATCCGCGCGCCCGAGCAGCTGTTCTGCTTGCCGTTGACCTCGTCGTACTTCTTGTACCAGTCGATCCACTTCTGCGCGGCCTGCATGTCGGTGAACTCGTAGGTCTTGTCCTTGGAGTAGCCCGTGATGCCGGCGACGTCGAAGCTGATCGGCGAGCCGCCCACGTCGCTCCCGCTCACGCCCGCCCCCATCTCGACGCCGCGCAGCACGTGGATGCGGATCCGGCCGTCGCCGAGCTTCTCGATGAGGGTGCCGTTGCTGTTGCCCCACCGGAAGAACAGGAACTGCACGTTCTCGCTCTCCACGTGCCCGGTCGTCTCGACCACGCAGGGCGGCGCCATGGTCGTGTACCGGGTCGTGATGCAGTTGGCCAGCTCCCCGGAGCGGGCGGCGCGCTCCTTGCCGGGCTCGGCGTCGAGGTAGGCCTGCCACTCCTTCTCGCACCCCTTGGGCACCGGGTACTCGCGGCAACCGACCTGCACGCGCGGCGGCGCGTCCTCGTCGATCTCCTCGCTGGTCGGCAGCGCGTTGGCGCACGACTCGTCGTTCGGGTCCTCCTTCGGCCCGCCCCGACCGTCCCGGATGCAGTCGACGTACTCCTGCAGGTCCTCGGCCCGGTAGGTGCCGTCCTCGAGCCCGTCCGGCCGCTTCTCGTCGCACGACGTCGGCACGGGGTACCAGAGGCAGCCGATCTGCACGACGGCCGTGTCCTCGGGCTTGTCGGCGCGGTCGACGTGGTCGAACGTGACGTCCTCGTCGCAGTCACCGGTGGGCGGGCGGTAGTCTCCCCCGCCGCCCCCACCACCGCCGCCGCCTCCGCCGCCCGCGTCCTCGCCGCCGCACTCCTGCCCCGGCTCCTTGATGATCGGGTCGACGGCGCACAGCCACTGCTCGCTCACCGACGCGCCGACCGGCGTCGCGGCGGCGAACACGATGCCGACCACGAGCAGCAGCACGCCGATGACCGCGACGTACTCCGTCAGCGCCTGCCCCGCCTCGCGATCCCGTCCGGCCATGACCGGCACGCTAGGTCCGGCCGGTGAACCCGAGCTGTCCAGGAACCGACCGTCCGGGATACGGAAGAGAGCTGTTTGCGCAGGTCATGGGCCTGCGGAACCACCGAGTGGGCCCCTGGGCCCACCCCCGGGCCGCCTTTCACCCGGACATGCACCCGGCCCGGCACGAACGTGTCGTGCCGGGCCGGGTGAGCTCCCTGACCTGCGGTGCTGCGGTGCGGCGGGCGGGGGTCACCCGCCGCACGGCAGGTCAGTCCTCGCCGGGCATCCGCCCGAACGCGGTCTGCAGGGCCATGCCGAGCTCGCGGCGTCGCCGGACGAGCACCGCGCCGACGCCGAGGAGCAGCAGCGTCGCGGTGACGACCGTGGCCAGCTCGGCGCCGGTCGAGGCGAGGGGACCGCCCGGGGCGGAGCCGGTGCCCGTGCCGTCGCCCGTCCCGGAACCGGTGCCGTCGCCGGTGCCGCCGCCCGTCCCGGAACCGTCTCCCGGCCCGTCACCGTCGCCCGCGTCCGTCCCCGGATCCGTCGAGGGATCGGTCCCCGGATCCGTCCCCGGGTCGTCGCCGGGGTCGTCACCGTCGCCGTCGCCCGACGGGGCGGCGGCCACGGTCAGGGGCGCCTCGGCCGGGGTCCCGGTGATGTCGTCCGTCGCGACCACGACGAGGTCGCCCGGCGACGTGCTGTCCGGCACGCACAGCTCGGCCGTGAACGCGCCGTCGGCGTCGGTCTCGGCCGTCACGGGGTCACCGACGGGGTTTCCGTCGGCGTCCGTGAGCTGCACCGTCACCGTCGCGGCCGGCGTGTAGCCGGTGCCGGAGACCGCCGTGCACTCGCCCGGCAGCACCTCGCTCGGGTCGACGGACACCGACGGCGTCAGGTCCTCGCCCTCGACGGTGATCGGCGTCGAGGCGCCGTCACCGCCGTCCTCGGGCTCGGCCACGACCTCGTAGTCACCCGGCTCGGTGCCCTCCGGCACCGTGTACTCGGTCGTGAACGCGCACGCCTCGTCGGGGGTCACCGTCACCGGGTCGCCCACAGGGTTGCCGTCGGCGTCGGTGAGCTGCACCGTGACCGCGACCCCGGCCGGGAAGCCGGTGCCCGCCACGGTGACCGTGCCACCCGCCGGGACCGACGACGGCGTCACCGTCAGCGCCGGGTCCGACGCGCACTGCTCCGCGGCCGTGATGACGGTCAGCGGAGCCTCCGCCGGGGTGCCGGTCGCGTCGTCGGTACCGACCACGGTGAAGTCACCGGGCTCGGCGTCCTCCGGCACGCACAGCTCCACCTCGAATACGCCCGACGCGTCGGTCTCGGCCTGCACCGGGTCACCCACGGGGTTGCCGTCGGCGTCGGTCAGCTGCACCGTCACCGTGCCGTCCGGGGTGTACCCGGTCCCCGAGACCACCGTGCACGCCCCCGGGACCACCTCCGACGGGTCCACCGCGACCTCCGGCTCGATCGCCGCGGCGTCGAGCACGAGCAGGTCGTCGCTGGCGGACACGTCCGTCGAGACGTCCGTGCCCGTGACCACGTGGGCGATCGGGGCCGAGTCGGCGGGCAGCGTCACGACCTGCACGAAGCCGCCCTCCTCGTCGGTCGGGATCCCGCTCGCGGTGTACAGCACGCCGCCGCCACCGTTCACGATCGTCAGGTCGACGGTCGAGCTCGGCGTGTAGCCGGCCCCCGTCACGGTGACCTCGTCGCCCGGGTAGGCCTCGGACGGGTCCACCGTCAGGGTCGGCTCCAGCGGCAGCACCACCAGGCTCGTCTCTGCGGTCAGGCCCTCGGCGTCGGTCCCGGTGACCAGGTAGTCGAGCGGGTAGGAGTCGGAGGGCAGGGTCACGACGTACTCGAAGCTCCCCTCCGCGCCCGTCGGGATGTCCCCGGCGGTGTACAGCACGCCGCCGTCGGGGTTCACGATCGTCAGGTCGACGGTCGAGTCCGGCGTGTAGCCGGTCCCGGTGACCGTGACGTCCTCGCTCGCCCGCGCCTCGGCCGGGTCCACGACGATCGTGGGGCCGTCCGCGGGGCCCTCGACGGTGATCGGCGTCGAGGCGCCGTCACCGCCGTCCTCGGGCTCGGCCACGACCTCGTAGTCACCCGGCTCGGTGCCCTCCGGCACCGTGTACTCCGTGGTGAAGCCGCAGGCCTCGTCCGGCGTGACCGTCACGGGCTCGCCCACGGGGTTGCCGTCGGCGTCCGTGAGCTGCACGACCACGTCGACCCCGGCCGGGAAGCCGGTGCCGACCACCGTCACGGTCTCGCCCGCCGGGACCGACGACGGCGTCACCGTCAGCGCCGGGTCCGACTCGCACTGCTCGGCGGCCGTGACCACTGTCAGCGGGGCCTCCGCCGGGGTGCCGGTCGCGTCGTCGGTACCGACCACGGTGAAGTCACCGGGCTCGGCGTCCTCCGGCACGACAAGCGGCGTCGTGAACGCGCCCGTCTCGTCGGTGTCCACCGTCACCGGGTCGCCCACCGGGTTGCCGTCGGCGTCCGTGAGCTGGACCGTCACGGTGCTGTCCGGCGTGTAGCCCTCGCCTGTCACGGTCGTCGTTCCGCCCGGCACGACCTCGGCCGGGTCGACGGTCAGCGACGGGTCGATCTCCGCCGCCGGGGCCACCACGAGCGGCGCCTCGGCCGGGGTGCCCGTCGAGTCGTCCGTGCCGACCACGGTGAAGTCACCGGCCTCGGCGTCCTCCGGCACGCACAGGTCCGCGGTGAACGCGCCGTCCGCGTCGGTCTCGGCGGTCACGGGCTCACCGACCGGGTTGCCGTCGGCGTCCGTGAGCTGGACCGTCACGGTGCTGTCCGGCGTGTACCCGGTGCCGGAGACCACGGTGCACTCGCCCGGCGCCACCTCGTCCGGGTCCACGGTCAGCGCGGGCTCGATCGCCGCGAGCCCGCACGCGTCGATGCGCACACCCGCGTTGCCGAGCCCGACCCGGCCGGTGTCGGCGGACTGGACCAGGCCCAGGCTCAGCGCCGAGACCTCGAGCTGGTTGAGCCGCTCCTCACCGTCGGCCGTGGTGCAGGTCGCGGTCTCCTGGTGGTTGATCTGCAGCGAGACGACCTGCACCAGCACGTCGAACACGGGTGACAGCGCCGCGCCGATCGTCGAGGTGATGCCGGTCTTGAGGTCGTTGATGAGCAGCTCGAAGATCTGGTCGCCCTCGTCGCTGATCACCAGGTCGTAGACCGCGCCGAACAGCGGCGCGGCCGTGGCGCCGAGCGTGTTGATGGCTGTGGCGAGCGTCCCGCCGAGCACCGCCTGGGCGCCCGTGCTGTTGTTCACCACCGGCGGGAAGTTGCCGTTCACGGCGTCCGCGAGCGGCACGGTCCAGGACACGTCGAGCGTGCCGAGGAGCGGGGACTCGTCGTAGAAGGAGATCGTCAGCGTCACGGCGTTCAGGGAGTCCTCGATCGCGCCGATGAGGATGCGCGTCGCCTCCTGCATGATCTCGTGCACGCCCTCGGCGATCTGCGGGTACGTCTGGTCGTCGAGCACCTCGTAGTTCGGGGCGAGCCCGTTCATGCCGACGTCGTCACCGCCGCCCCACGGGTCGTTGCCCTCGACGAGGTGCTCGAGGTGCACCTGGAGCTCGCCCGTGGACAGGTCCAGGGTGACGAGCTGGTTCGCCGACGTGATCGGCTCCCCCACCACGGACTGGAACAGGGTGTCCTGCAGGTTCGAGTCCACCCGCAGCGTCGGCTCCGGGATGCCCGGCACCGCCGCCAGCAGCGCCCTGAGCGCCGCGAGGTCGAACGTCTCGTTGACGAGGCTCTCGATCTGCGCGTCGATCGCCCCGCCGACGTCGTAGATCCCGGCCGCGGCGTCCTCGACCAGCGGCGAGTGCACGAGCAGCGTGCCGTCGCCGAGCCGGTACTGCCCGGGGCCGGTGACCCCGCCGTCGGGGTCGAGGATCACGCCGTCCTCGGCGATCACCTCGGCGCCGAGCGCCCCGAGCTCGATCGTGAGCTCGTCCACCACCGCGTCGGTGAGGCCGTCGACACCGGCCAGGCGGGCCAGCGACAGCACGTCGATGCTCGCGGTGCCGAAGTCGTCCTCCGCGCCGTCCAGCGTGACGCCGCCGTCGGCGCCCACCGCACCGGACACCGCGTGCGCGTCGGCGGGGCCCGAGGCCTCGCTCGTGCTCGCGAGCACGCCGATCTGCCCGAAGTCGAGGAGCTGGTCCACCGGGATCTCGATGTCGCCGAGCTGCAGCAGCTGGGAGCCCAGCAGGTCGACGTCCAGGTTCTCCGTGTTCGGCCCGGGGTTGCTCACCGAGCCCGCGTCCGAGGTGGCGGCGCCCACCAGCTCCTGCTGCAGCAGCTGGGACGCGAGCACGCTCGCGGCCGCCTCGGCAGGCTCGTCGGGGTAGTTGTCGACGGCGACGGCCGGCAACCCGGCCGTCGTCACCAGGACTGCCGAGACAGCCGCCGCGGCGAGCCCGCGGCGCATCGTCGCGCGGCGTCGCTCCCGCCTTCTCGGATGCGGTACATGCGTCGGGATCACTCGATCACTCCTCACGTTCCTGCCCTGTGACAGCGGCGTCGGAAAGGACGGAGGGCGGCCCCGCAGGTCGGGACGCGCCCCGGGCCAGAACACCCAGGCGCCAGGACTTCTGCCACGCGGAGCGGGTACGTCTGCACCAGTGCAGGGCGACGCACGGAAATGTGCACCGAGGCAACGACGGACAATTCACCCCGGCATTTCACCCAGACCGGGTCAGCCGCCCGGGAGAGACGTTTCTTTCCGGGAAAAGAGGTGAAAAAGGAATGGGTGAAAAAGACGTCAGGGCGAGTCGTCCAGCCACCGGGGCGGATCGGCCTGCGCACGCTCGACGAGCTCGCGCCGGTCGCGCAGCCCGAGGTGCGCGTAGATCGACCGCAACCGGTTCGCCACCGACCGCACCGAGAGGTACGCGGCCGACGCGATCTGCGCGTTCGTCGCACCGCCCAGGGCCAGGCGGACGATCTCGCGCTCGCTGTCGTCGAGCCGGTCCCAGGCGAGGGGCTCCGGCAGGTCGTCACCGGCGCCGTCGACCCGGGCCCGCCAGCCCGGCACACCGGCCAGCCGGGCGACCGTCCCGGCTTCCCGCAGCACGGGCTCGGCCGCGAGACGCTCGCCGTGCACGGCACACGCACGCCCGAACGCGGTGAGCGAGCGGAGGCGCTGCCACAGCGACACGGGCGACGGCACGGTCGGCAGCCAGCCGTCGACGCCGTGCGCGAGCGCGGCCCGCCCCGCCAGCAGCGCGCGGGTGCGCACGTACGCGGCCGCCGCGTCGACCGACCCGCGCTCGGCCGGGACGGCCGGCGGGTCCAGCAGGCGGCGCACCCGATCGGGCACCACGTCACGCGTCCCGCCCGCCGCCACGACGGCCTCCACGAGGTCGGCGCGGGCGTGCACCCGCCCGCGGTAGGACCACGAGCAGCGCTCGAGCCCGATCGTGAGCAGCTCGGCGGCCTGCTCGGCCTGCCCGACGGCGAGGTGCGCGAGCCCGAGGTCCGCCGCGTACTCCCCCAGCGCCCGCGTCGACGCCGACCCCGCCCACGCGGGCACGTCGTCGGGCACGCGACCGTCGAGCAGCGCGTCGACGACGGCGCGCAGCCCGCGCACCGGCAGCCAGTCCTCGACGGCGGGCCGCAGCCGCGAGGCGTGGTCCAGGTGCGCGCGCACGTCGACGGCCCGGCCCTCGACCAGCGCCACGCGCGCCTGGGCGACGTCCCGCGCCACGATCTCCGCGACGGTACGCCCCTCGACCACGCGCGAGCCGTCCAGCAGGCGCCGCGCCGCCGCGACGTCGCCCAGCAGCAGGTGCGCCCGCACCTGGATGCAGAGGCTGACCCAGTGCCTGCCCGACGTCGCCGCGAGGACGTCGAGGTCGGCGCGCAGGCGAGCGGCGTCCGGCAGCCTGCCGACACGCTCGAGCGTCACCAGCTCCGCCGCCACGCGGGCGCCCGCCGCTCGTGCGTCGTCGGCCGCGCCGTCCGTCCACCACAGGTGGTCGGACCAGTCGGCGACGCGTTCCGCGTACCGCCACGGGTCGGCCGCGCCCGCCCACGTCGTCCCCGTCAGCAGCACGACGCCGACCGCCCGGGCGATCGCACGCTGGTCGTGCTCGCTCTCCGGGAGGCCCGGCAGATCGTCGAGGTGCAGCCCGTCGAGCACCGACTCGACCGCGTGCGCCGCCTCGACGTCGGCCGGCGAGCCGACCCGCTCGCGGCACAGGAGGGCGAGCAGGGGGTGCTCGGTCTGCCGGGTCCCCCGGCGCACGCCGGACCGCGGCGGCGCGCACGCGGCGAGGCGCGCCGTCTCCTCGGGCGTGAGCCGGTCGAGCAGCCCGCGGTACGCCCGCCGTGCCACCGGCCCGACGACGTCGGGGCCCGACCACTCCGCGCTCCCGCGGAGCTGCGCGACGCTGAGCCCGTCGGCGAGCTCGAGGGCGACACGGACGTTCCCGGCGCTCCAGCGGTGCAGCCGCGTCACGACGTCCGCGGCCACGAGGCTGCCCGCCGCGGCACCGACGACCCGGCCGAGCGCCACCTCGTCGATCGGCCCGAGCTCGAGCAGGTCGACGTCGTCCGGCACCGGCGTCTCGACGTGCCGCGCGGCGGCGATCACCCGCCAGCCGCGCTCGTAGGCCAGGTCCGCGAGATGCTGCAGCCAGGTCGCACGGGCGGGTGTCAGCGTGTCGACGTCGTCGACGAACAGCAGGCACGGGCCCGGCCCCAGGTGGCCGAACGCCGCGACGGCGGACATCAGGCCGTCCGGGTCGATCCGGTGCTCGCCGTCGGGCCCGGCCGGCGCCGTCCACGCGGACAGGTCGAGGTGCCGCAAGCCCGCGGGACCCTGCGCAGAGGGGCGCGCCGACCCCGACCGGACCACGCGCACGACGCAGCCCTCCGCCTCGAACCGCCGCAGCGCGGCCAGCACGGTCACGCTCTTGCCGATACCGCTGAGACCGCTCACGACGAGTGTCGTGGGGTCCACGCCCGTCGCGAACGCGCTGATGGCGCGCTGCTCGCGCTCCCGGCCGTGGACCACGCGGTCCAGCCCCCCGTCGCCCTCGGCCGCCCACCCGGACGTCGACACCGGGTGCACCGCGGCGGAGGGCCCGCTCCCTGGACCCACGCGTCGTATTCCTTCCCGCCGGCTCCATGAATCCTGATCATTACCGCCATGCGCAGCCTAGGGTCAGTTATCGGCTCGCGCGCTGTGTGCGTGATGGTCGGCACCGCGTGCTTTTCCGTATGCTGTGCAGCGGCACCGATCTGCCTTTTCGGCGCCCTTTTATGGTCACAAAAAGGACATTAACCGTAGGTGCCTTTTCATGGACCTGCGATGCGGAGGAAGGAGGGGCGTGAGCGCTCCGGGACCGGTGAACGACTGGGTGGTGCATCGCCCCAACGTGGTGCGGTCCGTCATGGCCCGGGTACCCGGGGTGGACGCCGAGGAGGCCACCAGCCGGGCGCTGGAGAAGATGGTCCGCATCGTGACCGCCGGTGGCACCATCGACGACCCCGCCCCCTACTGGCGGCGCGCCGCGGTCAACGAAGCCATCTCCATGACCCGCGAGGCCGGGCGCGCCACCACCGTCGAGGACGACGCGCTGGCCGCGCTCGCGCCGCCGGTCGCCGGGGCGGAGCTGCACGCCGAGCGGCAGGCCGACGTCGCGATGCTGCGCACCGCCCTCGCCGGGCTCAGCGACGACGACCGCGAGATCCTCCTCGACCGGCACGTGCACGACAAGGCCGTCACCGACATCGCGGACGGCCTGGGAGTGCGCCCCCACGCGGTGACCATGCGGCTGCGCCGCGCCGAGGAACGCCTCGCCGGAGCCTTCGCCGCCGCCCACGCCCGGGCCGTCAACGAGCCCGAGTGCCGCACCACCCGCGCCGGCATGCACGACTACCTCAAGGGCCGCATGCTACCTCGCCGTCAGCGTCGCCTCGAGGTCCACATGGACTCCTGCGCGGACTGCACCCGCGCGTTCATGGACGTGCGCGAGGTCTCCTGGATGCTCCGCGACCTCGGCCAGCACCTCGTCGCCGGTGCCGTCGCCACGGGCACCCTCGGGACGGTGCTCGGCATCCCGCGGGACGCGGGCGTGGCGGAGGCCGGGTCTGCCGGCGCGGGGAGCGCCGCGCACGGACGCGCGCCGCGAGGCAGGGCGCGCACACCCCGGGTCCAGCCGGCCGTCGCCGCGGGCGTCGCAGGGGTGCTCGCCCTCGGCGGCGCCGCGTACGCCTACCTGAGCGGTCT
>NZ_JABEMG010000093.1 GCF_013004695.1 Promicromonospora citrea | reverse complement strand
GGCCTGGGCCGGTGCCGGGTTCGCCGCGCTCTACTTCGGGGCCGAGATCTTCGGCCTGCGCACCCTCGCCCAGGCCGCGCTGCGCGACGGCGACCCGGTCCCGCTCGCCGACGTCGAGGCGCTGCGTCTGCAGCCGGGCGCGGTCGCGCTCTTCGGCGCCGGGCTGCTGCTGCTCGCGGTCGCCGGCGTGCTCCTCGCGGTGGCGCTGTGGCAGGCGGGGCCGGGCGCGCGCTGGGCAGGCGTCCCGCTCGCCGTCGGTCTGGTGCTGGTGCTCCCGCAGTTCTTCGGCGGGCCAGGGCTCCGGATCGCGCACGGGGTCCTCGTCGCGGCCGGGTGCGTGCTGGTGGCCGCCGTCCTGCAGCGTGCCCGCCGTTAGGGTGGGCGGATGGCAGCAGTGAGGCAGGTTCAGATCACGTTCGACTGCGCGGACCCGTGGCGCGTCGCCCGGTTCTGGTGCGAGGTGCTCGGCTACGAGCTCCCGCCCGCGCCCGACGGGTTCGCCTCGTGGGAGGAGTACGAGAGCTCCCTCCCGCCGGAGAAGCGGGGTGAGGACGGCGCCGCCGCCGTCGACCCCACAGGAGCCGGACCCCGGCTCTACTTCCAGAAGGTGCCCGAGGGCAAGGTCGTGAAGAACCGGGTGCACGTCGACGTGCGGGCCGGCACGGGCCTGACCGGCCAGGAGCGGGTCGACGTGCTCGAGGCCGAGTGCGCGCGGCTCGTGGCCCTGGGCGGCACCCGGCTGTACCTGCTGGAGGCCGACGAGGAGAACGAGTCGTGCCTGACGATGCAGGACGTCGAGGGCAACGAGTTCTGCCTCGACTGAGACGGCGCGCTCGGGGAACGAGGCCGGGTACGACGAAGGCGTGAGCCCCGTGCAGGGCTCACGCCTTCGTCGTACCCGCGAGGAGTCGGACCCGCGTTACTCGCGCGCGAAGCTGGAGACGATCGCCAGGAGGCGGAGCAGCTCCAGGTACAGCCAGACCAGCGTCACCAGCAGGCCGAAGGCCGCGGCCCACGCCATGCGGGCCGGCGCACCGGCCTCGACGCCGCGCTTGATCGAGTCGAAGTCGACGATGAGCGACGCGGCCGCCAGGCCGACGGCGACGAGGCCGACCACGATGCCGACGATGCCGCCGCCCCAGGAACGCATGCCGAACTCTCCGAGCACGCCGGTCCACATGAGGACCAGGTTGACCAGGGAGAACAGCGCGTAGCCGAGCATGGCGAACATGAGCCAGCGCGTGAACTTCGCGGTCACGCGCACGCGGCCGCTCTTGAACAGGAACAGGCTCACCGCGAACACCGAGACGGTGCCGAGCACGGCCTGCAGGACCACGCCGTCGTACAGCGTGTTGAACATCAGCGAGATCGCGCCGAGGAACGCGCCCTCGAACACCGTGTAGGCCACGATGAGCGCCGGGCTGGGGTTCCGCTTGAACGCGTTGACGAGGCCGAGCACCAGACCGCCGATGAGGCCGACGATCATGACGCCGCCCAGCAGCTCGCGGGGCACCAGCGTCCAGGTCGCGGCGGCGACGACGACCAGGAGGGCGAGCAGCCCACCGGTCTTGACGATCACGTCGTCGTAGGTCATCCGCTTGGTGTCCGCCGTGGTGGCGGACGGCGAGCGGTACATCGCGTCCAGCTCGGCCGCGTCCATCGCCTGCTGGCCCTGGGCGCCGTACTGGCCGTACTGCCCGGGCTGCGGCGGCGTGCCGTATGCGGGAGTCTGGGTGGGATAGGTGGCGGTGCCGCCACGTGACGCACCGGGCGCACCGGTGCGACGGGGCTCACCGAAGACGTCGCTTCTCGAAAAGACGGGGTTGCTCATCTGCTCCTCCTGGTCTGTCTGACCATCCTAGGGAACGCTGGGCAGGCCTTGGGAGTTCCCAGGTCATCCCTTCGGATGAAGTACGTCCCTCCGGGGGATGACCGGGGCCGTATATGCGTGCGTCGTGCGCATCCGGATCCCTAGTCTCGTGGGTGACCAGTCCTGTCGCGACCGACCGGCGCCGAACGGCCGCCGGATGGCATGCCAGATGGAAGGGCAAGTGATGATCGAGGCCGAAGGCCTGACGAAGAGGTACGGCGCGAAGACCGCCGTCGACGGTGTGACCTTCACCGTCCAGCCGGGCAAGGTGACAGGCTTCCTGGGCCCGAACGGCGCGGGCAAGTCGACCACGATGCGCATGATCGTGGGCCTGGACCGCCCCACGGCCGGCCGGGTCACGGTGAACGGCAAGCCGTACGCCGCGCACCGCCGTCCGCTCGCCGAGGTGGGCGCCCTGCTCGACGCCAAGGCGGTGCACACGGGCCGCTCGGCACGCAACCACCTGCTCGCCATGGCCGCGACGCACGGGATCCCGACCACGCGTGTCGACGAGGTGATCGACCTCACGGGCCTGCACGCGGTCGCGAGCAAGCGCGTGGGCGGGTTCTCGCTGGGCATGGGCCAGCGGCTCGGGATCGCGGCCGCGCTGCTCGGCGACCCCCGCACGCTGATCCTCGACGAGCCCGTCAACGGCCTCGACCCCGAGGGCGTGCTGTGGGTACGCAACATCGCGAAGTACCTGGCGTCGGAGGGCCGCACCGTCTTCCTGTCCAGCCACCTGATGAGCGAGGTCGCCCTGACGGCCGACCACGTGATCGTCATCGGGCGCGGCCGCATCCTCGCCGACGCACCCGTGCAGGAGATCGTCGACGGCGCCGAGCGCAAGCTCGTGCGCGTCCGTTCGCCGCAGGCCACGGAGCTGGCCGAGCTCCTCACGGTCAACGGCGCGGAGGTCGACGGCGTCGAGCCCGGCCTGCTCGAGGTGCGCGGGAGCACGGCGGTCGCCGTCGGCGAGCTCGCCGCGGCGTCGCGCATCGTGCTGCACGAGCTCACCCCGGTCGCCTCGACGCTCGAGGAGGCCTACATGTCGCTGACGGCCGACGCGGTCGAGTACCGCTCGGAGGACATCACGGGCGCCGACGGCCAGGCACAGGACGGCGTCGACGAAGGACAGCTCGCAGGGGATCTCGAAGGGAACAAGGCATGAGTGCGACGGTCACCGCCCCGGCGGGCGGCAACGAGTCCGCCCCGGCGCCGGCGAGGCGCAGCCGGGTCCGCAACGTCACCTTCCCGCGCATCCTGCGCTCGGAGTGGATCAAGCTGTGGACGCTGCGCTCGACGTGGTGGACGCTCGGCTCCACCGTCGTCATCATGGCCGGGTTCGCGCTCATGATGGCCGTCGTCGTGCAGTTCCTCAACGACCAGATGGCCGACGTCGAGATGGCGGCGGAGGACCAGGCGTCGATGGACGCGGTGCTCGGCGCCCCGACCGTCATCGCGGGCGGCTACGAGTTCGCGGCCCTCGTGGTGGGCGTGCTCGGCGCCATGGTCATCACCGGTGAGTACTCGACGGGCATGATCCGCTCGACGTTCGCGGCGAACCCCGGTCGCCTGGGCGCGTTCACGGCGAAGGCGACCGTGCTCGCGGCCGTCACGGCCGTGCTGACCTCGGTCTCCCTGCTGCTCGGCTGGCTCGTCAGCTACCCGATCCTGAACGCCAACGACATGACCCTCGACTGGTCCGACGGCGAGGCGGTGCGCAAGCTCTACGGCGTCGTCATCTACACGGTGCTCGTCGCGCTCTTCGCGCTGGGCATCGGCACGCTGCTGCGCCACACGGCGGGGGCGATCTTCACGGTCGTCGCGGTGTTCCTGGTGATCCCGTTCATCTTCCAGATCGTCGTGGCGTTCGCGTCGAGCCTCGACTGGGTGCTGACCGTGAACAAGTTCCTCCCGAGCGTCGCGGGCTCGGCGATCACGCCGAACGGCGCGCAGGTGCCCGAGGTGCTGGACCCGTGGGTCGGCATCGGCGTGCTCGGCGCGTACACGGCGATCGTGCTGATCGCCGGGGCGATCCGGCTCAAGGCGCAGGACGCGTAGGCGGTCCTGCGGAGGCCGCGCCGCGGGCTCGCGTGACGGGGAGCAGACGATGTCTGCTCCCCGTCACGCGTCTGAGGGGGTTCCTTCGGGAGCCGGGTCGAGGTCGCGGCGGGTCAGTCGACCGGGTCGAGCGGGTGCGGCCAGAGGGGCGGGTCCTGGCGCCGCGGCCGGCGCACGGGCAGGGCGTGCTCGGGCGCGCGGCTGTCTCGGGCCTGGCCGTTCTGGGCCTGGCCGTTCTGGGCCTGGCCGTTCAGGGCCTGGCCGTTCAGGGCCTGGCCGTTCAGGAACTGACCGTTCTGGGCCGGCCCGCTCGGGACCTGGCCGTTCGCGGGCGGCGGCAGGTGTCGGTCCGGCCGCTCGGCAGGCGGCGGCTGGTACGGCACCGCCCGGTCCGCGGGCCAGGTGCGCGAGGGCGGAGCCGGCCGTGGCGTGCCGTGCGGCGGCCGGGCCTGGGCGGACGGCCAGGCGGCCTCGTCCTGCACCGGCCAGGTGCTCGGCGGCGGAGCCGCCTGTGGCGGCGTGCGCTGCTGGTCGGGCCGGTGCTGCGAGGGAAGCGCGTAGCGCTCCGGCCGCACTGTGTGCGGCTCGGATGCCTCCGGCCACCCCGACGACCGCCCCGGCACCACGCCCGCCGGACGTCGGGCGACCTGCCCGTCCGGCGCCTGGACGGGCGTCGGCTTGCTGTGCCGCCCCGGCCTCGTCCGGTCCGGCCCGGCGCCGAGACCCTGGCCGAGCCCATCGCTCGTGAGGTCCTGACGGGCGGTCGGCGGCACCGGCCCCGCGGCCGCGGTCTCCGCCACGGGCGGCCAGGCCGCGGAGGGCGCGGCGGCGTGCCCCGGTGGGTGCTGGGCCTCGCGCCGGGCGACAGCCTGCCGCCCGACCGTCTGGAACGCCCCGGTCGCCACGCTCGGGAACGCGCCGGTCAGCGGCCTGCGAGAGGTCCGGCCGGCCGCGTCGTCCGCGGCCCGGCGTCGTTCCGCGCGACGCTCGAAGAGCGTGTAGATCACCGGCACCACGTACAGCGTGAGCAACGTCGAGGAGACGAGGCCGCCGATGACCACGAGGGCGAGCGGCTGCGAGATGAACGCCCCGCCGCCCGTGACGCCGACCGCCATCGGCGTCAGCGCGAAGACCGTGGCGAGCGCGGTCATGACGATGGGCCGCAGCCGCTTGCGCGCGCCCTCGCGCACCGCCTCGTCGAGCGCCGTGCCGTCCTGGCGGTACTGGTTGATGAGATCGATGAGCACGATCGCGTTCGACACCACGATGCCCACGAGCAGCAGCGTGCCGATCAGCGCGGGGACGCCCAGCGGCGTGCCGGTCGCCACCAGCGCGACCAGCGCGCCCACGCCCGCGAACGGCACCGAGACGAGCAGGATGAACGGCTGCGCGAGGCTGCGGAACGCCGCCACCATGACGATGAACACGAGCGCGACCGCCGCGAGCAGGGCCAGCCCGAGGTCGGCGAACGCCTCCGCCTGGTCGGCCGCGGCCCCACCCACCGTGACGGTCGCACCGGCGGGCAGGTCGAGCGCGGCGACCCGCGCGTTCACAGCCTCGGTGACGGCGCCGAGGTCGTCGCCCGCCGGCGTCACCGACACGGTCGCGGACCGGTCGCCGTCGATGCGGCTGATCGACGTCGCGGTCTCGGCCACCTCGACCCGCGCCACGTCGCTCAGGGGCACGGCGCCCGTCGCCGTCGGCACGGGGATCTCGCCGATCTCCGCCATCGTGGTCGGGGTCTCCCCTGCCACGAGCGTCACGGTGACCGGGCCCTCGTCCGTCCGCAGCTCCCCCATGTCCTGGCTGCCCGCCATCGCGGCCGACGCGACCCCGGTGACCTGGGTCTCCGTGAGGCCGTGCTCGGCCGCGACGGCGCGGTCGACCGTCACCTCGACGATCTCCTGCGCCGCCGACAGGTCGTCGCCGACCTCGGCCACGCCGCCGACCCCCGCCATCGCCTCGCGCACCTGGCCGGTGGCCTCCCGCAGGGCCGCGACGTCCCGCGCACGGACCACGAGGTCGACCGAGGAGGTCCCCACGGAGTCGCCCGCCGCGACCGACACCTCGGTCGCCGGCTCCTCGGTCAGGCCCCCGACGGCGGCGCGGATCTCGGCGGCGGCCGCCGCGCCGTCGGCGTCCTCGTCGAGCGTGACGGCGAACGACGCCTTGAGGTCGGCGCTCGCGCCGCCGAACGCCGCCATCGACAGGTCGCCGCCCGAGCCGACGGTGGCCTGGACGCTCTCCACGGCCGGCACGGCGGCGAGCGCCTCCTCGACCTGCCGGGCCGCCTCGTCCTGCCCCGCGAGCGAGGTGCCCGGCGCGTAGTGCTGGGTGACGGTCACGGTGTCCTGGCCGCTGTCGCCGAGGAAGCTCGTCTCGAGCCGCGGCGTCAGCGCCACGGTGCCGCCGAGGACGACCACCGCGAGCACGATCGTGACGACCGGCCGGGCGAGCGCGCCGTCGAGCGTGGGCACGTAGACCCGCTGCCACAGGCCGCGGCTCTCCCTGTCCTCCGCCGCCTCGCGCACGGACGCCGCCGCGCGGCCCGCGGGCCGCGGGGGCCGGATGAACCAGTACGCCAGGACGGGCACGATCGTGAGCGCGACGAGCAGCGAGGCCAGCATCGCGATCGACACGGTGAGCGCGAACGGCCGGAAGAGCTCGCCGACCATGCCGCCGACGAACGCGATCGGCAGGAACACGGCGACGGTGCAGATCGTGGACGCGGCGATGGCGCCGCCGACCTCGCGCACGGCCGTGAGGACCGCCTCGGTCCGGTCGGTGCCGTACGACATGTGGCGCTTGATGTTCTCGATGACGACGATCGCGTCGTCGACCACCCGCCCGATCGAGATGGTGAGCGCGCCGAGCGTGAGGATGTTGAGGGTGTAGCCGCCCGCCTGCATCGCGATGAACGTGACCGCGAGCGACAGCGGGATGGAGATCGCCGAGACCAGCGTGGACCGGAGCGACACGAGGAAGACGAGGATGACCAGGACGGCGAAGACCAGGCCGAGCCCGCCCTCGGTGGCGAGGCCGTGGATCGAGTCCTCGACGAACGGGGCCTGGTCGAACACGACGGCGGTGGTGACACCGCGCTCGTCGAGCGTGTCGGCGACCTCGGCGACGGCGAGCGCGTCCTCGACGGCGTGCGAGACATCGACCGTGTTGGCCTCCGGCGTCTTGGTGACCGCGAGGCCGAGCGAGGCCTCACCGTCGAGCCGGGAGTAGGACGTCGCCTCGACCGGCGCGAGCTTCACGGTCGCGACCTCGCCGACGAGCACAGGGGCGGCGGGGGGCGCGAGGTCGGGCGGGGCGGCGGGTGGCGTGCCGGCGGCCTCGTCCGGTGCGCCGCCGGCCACCTCCTCCCCGCCGGCGCCGCCGGCGCCGCCCGGGACGACGGGGAGCTGCTTGAGCTGGTCGACCATGTCGACCGGCGTACCGAGCTGGACGGACCAGGCCCGCCCGCCCTCGGTGATCTCGCCCGCCGGGACGACGACGCCGTTGTCCTGCAGCACCGTGGTCAGGTCCTGGGGTGTGAGGCCCGCCGCCGCGAGCCGCTCCGGGTCGGGCCTGACCCGGACCTCGGTCTCCTGCTGTCCGGTGACGGCGACGGAACGGACGCCGTCCACGTCCTCGAGCGCCGGGACGACGACGTTCTCGACGGTGTCGGCGAGCGCGCCGGGGCTCCTGTCCCCCGCGACGGCGAGCTGCACCACGGGCACGTCGTCCACCGACCCGGTCGTGACCTGGGGGCTGACGTCCTGCGGGAGCCGGGCCTGCGCGCCCGCCACGGCGGTCTGCAGACGCTGCGTCGCGGTCTCCATGTCCGTGCCGTAGACGAACTCGACCGTCGTCAGCGAGACGCCGGTCGAGGACGTCGACCGCACGGACTCCACGTCGTCGACGGAGGCGATCGCCTCCTCGATGACGTCGGTGACCTGCCCCTCGACCACCTCCGGCGACGAACCGGGGTACAGCGCGCTCACGATGCCGGTCGGCAGCTGCAGGGACGGGATGAGCTCCTGCTTGAGCCCCGTCATGCTCAGGACGCCGAACACCGACGCCGCGATCGTCACCAGCGCCACGACGGCTCGGTTCGCGAGGGACAGCCGGGCGAGACGGAACACGGGGACTCCACGGTGCGGGCGACGTTCGGGCACGGACCGCCGTGCGCCCGAGCCGGGCCGGCCCGGACCAACGGGTGAAAAACGACCGAAGTCCCCAGAGTAGGGCAGGGCCCCGCACAGACGGCAAGCGGGCGCTGTGGCGGGCGGCGCGCCGCCCGCTGTGCCCGCTCCCGCGTCAGAGCTCGGAGAGCGCCTCCTCCGGCGTGCCCTCCGCCTGCCGCGCGCTCCGGTTCCAGCGCCGCCACAGCACGCGCTCGCCCAGCGGGCGCGCCATGACGTGCGCCGTCACGAGGAACACGACCACGCCCACGAGCAGCACCCCGGACGCGACCCAGAAGGGCGAGGCCATGCCGACCGTCTCGGAGAGCAAGCCCGCCACGACGGGCGCCGGCGCGGCGAAGCCCCAGCGCACGAGGTTGAACGCCCCCGTCGTGACCCGGCGGTCGGGGTCGCCGAGGGCGAGCGAGAGATCGGTCAGGTTGGCGTTCGCGACACCCATGAACACACCGGCCACGACGGTCACGGCGATCGAGCCGGCCGTGCCCACGCCAACCGCGAGCAGCACGACGCACAGCAGCACGCCCGCGACGGCGACGCCGAGCGTCTGCACGAAGCCGATGGCGTGCGCGAGACGGTGCCCGACGCCGAGGATGCCGACGGCGACACCGATGCCCCACGCGGTGAACACGAGGCCCAGCGGCACCACGTCGAGACCGAGGAAGACGGGCACGTAGCCGAGCACGACGAAGAAGACGAAGTTGTAGGCGGCGGTGACGACGGCGAGCGACAGGAAGCCCGGCTTGCGGAACAGCCCGAACACCTGCCCGAGCCGCAACGGCACGGGCCGCTCCGCCGGATCCTTGAGCCGGGTGGCGGACACCACGAGCGCGACCACCATGAGCGCACCGCACACGAAGAACGGCACGCGCCAGCTCAGGTGGCCGAGGAGGCCACCGAGCAGCGGCCCGACGGCGAAGCCCAGACCGACGCAGGTCTCGAAGAGCCCGACGACCCACTCCCGGTCCCGGGCGAGCGCGACGAGCAGCACCATGGCGGTGGCGAAGAACATGGCGTTCCCGAGACCCCACAACCCGCGCAGCACCGCGAGCTGGACGATGTTCCCGCTGAGCGCGGCGAGCACCGCGGCGACGGCGACGAGCGAGACGCCGGTCGCCAGGATCCTCTTGTAGCCGAACCGGCTGGTCGCCATCACGGCGGGGATCATGCCGACCGCCATGACCGCGATGTACGCGGTGAACAGGAGCTCGATCTCCCAGGTGGTCGCACCGATCTCGGCCCCGATGACCGGGAGGATCGGGTCCACCACCGCGATGCCGGCGATGGCGAAGAACGCGGTGAGCGCCGTGGCGTAGATGGCGGTCTTGTTCGGCTCGTTGCGCGTGGCTGCCACGCGGCCTCCTCGAGGGTGCTGCTCGACTCCGGTTTATCTGTATCCCACAGGTAACTGCCTGTAGGCTACACCTATGTCGAAGAGGACGAAACCCTCGGGTGAGGACACGCTGTCCCGCGTCGAGCTCCAGCTCGCCCTCCTGCTGCGCCGGGCCGAGCGCACCAGCGCCGCACGCGGCGCACGCAGCGGGCACAGCCCTGCGCTCGAGCGGTCCGGCTACCTGCTGCTGCTCGCACTGAGCACCGAGGGGCCGCTCGGGATCAACGCGCTGGCGGAGCGGCAGGGACTCGACGCGTCGACCGTCACCCGTCAGGTCGTGAGCCTGGAGAAGGCGGGGTTCGCACGCCGCAGCCGTGACCCCCGCGACGGGCGGGCCGTCCAGGTCGAGGCGACGGACGAGGGGCGGCACCAGCTCGAGCACGAGCGCACGCGGCGCAGCGCGCTGTACGACGAGGTCCTCGCGCACTGGTCCCCGCTCGAGCGCGCCCTCCTCGCCGAGCTGCTCGAACGACTGAACCAGGACCTCGACGCGTTCCGGCGCGCGACGGACGAGTGACGCGACAGGTTCCAAAGAACAGGTTGCAAACACTTGCTTGCAAAGAGTCGTTGGTACTCCTAGAGTGAGGGTCACCGGCCGCACCCGCGCGGCCCCACCGCACCAGGAGGACCGCGATGACCTTCTTCACCCCCACCGCGCCGACCGTCGTCGCGCAGTCCGTCCGTGCCACGCGGGGTACCGCCGCGCCGGCCCGCGCAGGGCGCGCCGCCGACCGGGCGGCGGACCAGGCCGCCGACCGGGCCGAGCGTCGCCGCGAGCACGAGCGCGCCGAGCGACGGCGTGCCTACGCCGAGCGGGTGCGGGACAACCTCGCCGCGCGCCACCCGCTCGCCCTGCGGTGAGCACCCGCTGCGCCGCACGGCGCGCGGAGTGGGTAACGTCCTGTCCATGGCGACAGCGCGCAAGGACTCCCCCGGCACCCCCGTACCGTCGGGACCGCCCGACCTGCGGGTGGCGCCCGACGCGGTCGCGGACGGCCGTCCGGCCGAGCTGGGCCCGGAGGCCCTGCGCGCGCTGGCGCACCCCTTGCGCATCCGGATCCTCGACCTGCTGCCGAGCCACGGCCCGCTCACGGCCAGCCGGCTCGGGGAGATCCTCGGCGAGTCCAGCGGCTCGACGAGCTACCACCTGCGCCAGCTCGCCAAGCACGGCCTCGTGCGCGAGGTGGAGGGCAAGGGCACGGCCCGCGAACGCTGGTGGGAGCGCACGCCCGGCGGGTTCAGCATCTCGAGCGCGGGCAAGGACTCCCCCGCGGGCAGGCAGACCGCCGAGGCCGTGAACTCCGAGTTCCTCCGCCTCCGTCACGAGCGGGTCATGGCTTTCCTGCGCGCGACCCAGGAGGCCGACGAGGAGGCACTGGGTACCTGGCTGGGCGCGACCACGTTCACCACGAACAACCTCTGGGCGAGCCCCGAGCAGATGGTGGCGGTGGTCGAGGCCTGGGAGCAGTTCGCCGCCGAGCACCTGGACCCGCTGCGCGGTCAGGAGGGCGACGCCGGCACCGTCCCGGTCGAGATCCACTTCGACGCGTTCCCGACCGTCGACCTGCACGGCAACCCGCTGTGACCGCGGCGCCGTCTGCCCTGAGCAGATCTGCGGCGGGCAGAGATCGCTGTCACCCGGGGCGCGGGCGCCCGATCGTGGAGGCATGACCGAGACGACGCACCTCCAGCCCTTCGACGACCACCTCGCCGCCAGGCTGCTGCACCAGCGCATCGTGCTGGTCGGCGCCGAGATCGACGACGTCGTCGCGAGCCGCGTGACCGCACAGCTCCTGCTGCTCTCGGCCGAGGACACCTCGGCCGACATCAGCCTCTACCTCAACTCCCCCGGCGGCTCGATCGAGGCGGGCCTCGCCGTGCTCGACACCATGCGGCTCGTGCCGAACGACGTCTCGACGGTCGCCGTCGGGTTCGCCGGCGGTACCGCACAGTTCCTGCTCACGGCGGGCACCCGGGGCAAGCGCTACGCCCTGCCGCACGCCCGCGTCGTGCTGC
The DNA here is from genome assembly GCF_013004695.1 of Promicromonospora citrea. Classification (GTDB taxonomy): domain Bacteria; phylum Actinomycetota; class Actinomycetes; order Actinomycetales; family Cellulomonadaceae; genus Promicromonospora; species Promicromonospora citrea. Next base: position 7,111 of record NZ_JABEMG010000093.1, on the reverse strand, counting down.
ACCAGCCGCCCGGCGGCGTCGGCGGCGCGACGAGCGACGTCGTGGTCCAGGCGGAGCACGCCCGGCACCTGAAGGACGTGATGACGCGGCTGCAGGCCGAGCACACGGGCCAGTCCGTGGAGACGGTCTCCGCCGACTCCGAGCGCGACCGCTGGTTCACGGCCGAGCAGGCACTCGCCTACGGCATGGTCGACAGGATCGTTGACCGGACGGACGACGTGCGCCCGGGCGGCAAGCGGCGCGCCGGGCTCTGACCCCCGGCTGCCGTGCCGGGGGGGGCTCGGCCCAGTGACCGGTCAGGCCGCCTGCAGGACCGCGTCGCCGCGCCGCGACGCCCCCGGGCCCACGGGCCCCGCCTGCAGCGGGTGCCGCGACGACGAGAAGCCGGCGGCGCGCCGGGCCGCGGACGACAGGACACGGGCCCGACGGCCCTCCTCCTGCTCGGCGAGCGCGATCGCGAGGTCGGCCCAGGCCCGCTCGACGAGGTCGACGAGGCGCATGCCGAGCGCCTCGCACACCGCGGCGAGCACCTCGGAGGAGGCCTCCTTGCGGCCGCGCTCGACCTCCGAGAGATAGGCCGTGGAGACCCGGGCGACGGCGGCGACGTCCGCCAGCGTGCGACGCTGCTCACGGCGGGTCCGGCGCAGGATGGCCCCCACCAGGTCGCGCAGCAGCGGTTCGCGCGTGTGCTCCAGCGTGCCGGCCCTCGCCCCCGGGCCGCCCTCGTCCGTACCGAGCCCCGGAGGACTCGCCGTACCCGTTGAGATCAGTGCCATGTGCCACTCCCGCCGTCGGTACCCGTCACGCTACCCAACCCCACTGAGACGGCGCCGCGTTCCGGCGTCTGCTGCTGGCGTAACGCGGGGGGCACCGAGAGCCGGCGGCGGGCGTGTCAGTAGCTCCTGGCACGATGGGTGCACCGACCAGGAAAGGACACCGGTGTTCGGATCCATCGAGGTGCGCGGGGCGCGCGAGAACAACCTGCGGGACGTGTCGATCGACATCCCGAAGCGGCAGCTGACGGTGTTCACCGGCGTGTCCGGCTCCGGCAAGAGCAGCCTCGTCTTCGGCACGGTCGCCGCGGAGTCGCGCCGCCTGATCGACGAGACCTACTCCGCGTTCGTCCAGGGGTTCATGCCCTCGCGCCCGCGGCCCGACGTCGACACGCTGTCGAACCTGTCGGCCGCGATCGTCGTGGACCAGGAGCCCATGGGGGCCAACGCGCGGTCCACGGTCGGTACCGCGACCGACGCCTGGACGATGCTGCGCGTCATCTGGTCGCGGCTCGGCACGCCGCACGTCGGCGGGTCGAACCTGTTCTCGTTCAACGACCCGCAGGGCATGTGCCCTGCGTGCGAGGGGCTGGGCAGGGTCTCGACCGTCGACACCGACGCGCTCGTCGACCGCACGAGGTCCCTCAACGAGGGGGCGATCACCTTCCCGAACTTCGGCGTCGGCACCTGGTACTGGAAGGTCTACGCCGACTCCGGCCTGTTCGACCCGGACAAGCCGCTCAAGGACTACACCGAGTCCGAGTGGCACGACCTCATGCACGGGCCGGAGCGCAAGATCGTGTCGAGCGGCATCAACGTGACCTACGAGTCGCTCGTCCCCAAGATCACCCGGCTCTACCTGGTCAAGGACGTCGAGTCGATGAAGGGGGCGATGCGCGCGGCGGTCGAGCGGCTCGCGACGTTCGCCCCGTGCCCCGACTGCGGCGGCACCCGGCTCAACGAGCGCGCGCGGTCGTCGCGCATCAAGGGCAGGCACATCGGCGAGGCGGCCGCCATGCAGCTGACCGACCTCGCCGAGCTGGTCCGCGACCTGGCCGACCCGCAGGTGCAGCCCATCCTCGACGGGCTGAGCGACCTGCTGGCGACGTTCGAACAGATCGGCCTCGGCTACCTCTCGCTGGACCGGGAGTCGTCGTCGCTGTCGGGGGGCGAGGCACAGCGCACCAAGATGGTGCGGCACATGGGATCAGCGCTCACGGACGTCACCTACGTCTTCGACGAGCCGACCATCGGCCTGCACCCGCACGACGTGCAGCAGATGAACGCCCTGCTCCGGCGGCTGCGGGACAAGGGGAACACGGTGCTCGTCGTGGAGCACAAGCCCGAGGTCATGGCAGCGGCCGACCACCTCGTCGACATGGGGCCGGGCGCGGGCTCCCACGGCGGCACCGTCGTCTACCAGGGCGACCTGGCCGGGCTGCGGGCGTCCGGCACCGCGACGGGCAAGCACCTCGACCAGGCGGTCACGCTCAAGCAGACCCCGCGCACGTCGACCGGAGCCCTCCGGATCGAGCACGCGACGCTGCACAACCTCCAGGACGTGTCGGTCGACGTCCCCCTCGGCGCCCTGGTGGCCGTCACGGGCGTGGCCGGATCGGGCAAGAGCTCGCTCATCCACGGCTGCCTGCCGCGCGACGGCGTCACCTTCGTGGACCAGTCGGTGATCCGCGGCTCGCGCCGGTCCAACCCCGCGACGTACACCGGCATCCTCGAACCCGTTCGCAAGCAGTTCGCCCGCGCGAACGACGTCAAGCCCGCGCTGTTCAGCGCGAACTCGGCCGGCGCGTGCCCGGAGTGCAAGGGCGTCGGCCTCATCTACACCGACCTCGCGTTCATGGCGGGTGTCGCGAGCGTGTGCGAGGCGTGCGAGGGCCGGCGCTTCACCGACGAGGTGCTCGGGTACACCCTGCGCGGGAAGAACATCGCGGACGTGCTGGCGATGTCGGTCGAGGAGGCCCGCGGGTTCTTCACGGAGAAGGCGGTGCTGCCGATGCTCGAGCGGCTCTCGGACGTCGGACTCCACTACATCTCCCTCGGCCAGCACCTCAACACCCTCTCGGGCGGCGAGCGCCAGCGCCTCAAGCTCGCCATCGAGATGGGCGGGGACACCCCGGTCTTCGTGCTCGACGAGCCGACGGCCGGCCTGCACATGCAGGACGTCGACAACCTGACGGGCCTGCTGGACCGGCTGGTCGACTCGGGGCGGTCGGTGATCGTCGTCGAGCACAACCTGTCCGTGGTGGCCAGGGCCGACTGGGTCATCGACATGGGCCCGGGCGGCGGGCACGACGGCGGCCGCGTCGTCTTCGAGGGCACGCCGGCCGACCTGGTCCGGCACGAGACGTCGCTCACGGGCAGGCACCTCGCCGAGCTCGTGAGCTGACGGCGACGGCCGCGGTGCCCCCACCCGGGTTCGAACCGGGACTGGGCCGGGTTTAAGCCGGCTGCCTCTGCCAGTTGGGCTATGGGGGCGCACCCCAGAGGGTAGTCGCCCCCGGGGTCGGCGGGCAGGCGCCCGATGGACGAAAAGACCGGCGGGCGCGCAGGTCAGCGACCCACGCGCCCGCCGGCACCACAGAGGGCTCAGGCCTGCTTCGCACCCTCGACGTGCGAGATGGACGGCTCCGCCTTCTGCTCCACCTTCTCGCCTGCGGGCTTCGGCGGCACGGACGCGTTGCGGAACTCCTGACGCGGGTCGTGCAGCGAGCCGAGCGACACGAGCTCACGGCCCATGAGGAACTGCCCGATCCAGCCGATGACGATGCGGATCTTGCGGTTGCCGGTCGGCATCGCCATGACGTGGTAGCCACGGTGCGCCAGCCAGGCCAGGAAGCCGCGCAGCTTGATGAAGCCGAACAGCTCGGCGACGCCCTTGTAGAGGCCCAGCGACGCGACGACGCCCAGGTTCTTGTGGTTGTAGTCCACCGTCGGGCGGTCCCGGTAGAGCGCGACCATGTTGTCGGCCAGGCGCTTGGCCTCGCGGATCGCGTGCTGCGCGTTCGGCGGGCAGAACTTGCCCGGGTTGAGCACGTCGGGCACAGCGGCGCAGTCGCCCGCGGCCCACGCGCCCTCGATGATCTGGCCGTTCTCGTCCGCGACCTGCAGGGTCGGAAGCACGGTGACGCGGCCCATCTTGTCGAACGGGAGGTCGGAGGCCTCCTTGATCACCGGGTTCGCCTTGACGCCGGCGGTCCACACGATCGTCTCGGAGTCGAACTCGACGCCGGTCGAGGTCACGACGTGCCCGTCCACGCAGGACGAGAGGAACGTGTTGAGGTGGAACTCGATGCCGCGCTTCTTGAGCTCCTCGAGGGCGTACTCGCCCATCGGCTCCGTGACCTCGGGCAGGATGCGCCCGGCGCCCTCGATCATGACGAAGCGCAGGTCGGACGGCTCGATCGTGTTGTACTGGCGCGTCGCGTAGCGCGCCATGTCCTCGATCTCGGCGAGGGCCTCGATGCCCGCGAAACCGCCGCCCACGAAGGTGAACGTCAGCATCCGCTTGCGCAGGTCGGCGTCCCAGGTGGAGGACGCGACGTCCAGCCGGTTGAGGACGTGGTTGCGGACCGCGATGGCCTCCTCGACGTTCTTGAAGCCGATCGCGCTGTCCGCCAGGCCCGGGATCGGCAGGGTGCGCGACACCGAACCGAGGCCGACGACCAGCTGGTCGTAGGTCACCTCGTAGTCGTCGCCCTCCTCGGGCTGGATCGTGACGGCCTTGCGACCGTGCTCGATCTGCGTGACCTTGCCCTGCAGCACGTCGATGCCCTTGAGCGCCTTGCGGTGCGGTGCGACGACGTCGCGCGCGTCGATGGACCCCGCACCGGCCTCGGGCAGGAACGGCGCGTACGTCATGTACGGACGCGGGTCGACGACGACGATCGCCGCCTCCCGCTTCTTCAGCTTCTTACGCAGGCGCCGCGCCACGTAGAGGCCGACGGACCCGCCGCCGAGCACCACGATGCGCGGCACCTTGCGCGGGCGCGGCGTGCTCGTCGCGTCGGGGGCAGGGCTGACCGAGGTCAGGTCGTTCTGAGGCATGATTCCCAGGGTACCGCGCGCAACGCCTACGTATTGACACGACAAAGCGCGGCGTGCGCGTGATGCCCAGCACGCCGTCGTCGCTGACGGAGTCCTTCGTCTACCTCCACCCTCCCCAACGCACCGCTCCGCCGGGAAGTTCCACGCTTTTCCGGCTTATGCCATCGACAGCGCGATCCCGTCGAGGATGTCCCGTTCACTGGTGACGACGCTGGTCAGCGAGCCGCCGGTGGCCGCGACGTCGGCGGTCACGCGCCGCACCACCTCCGACCAGACGAGCGCGCCCGCGGCGATGACGTCGACGCGCCCCGGGTGGAGGAAGCCCATCCGGAGCCGTGCGGCGCGCGGCGCGGCGACCAGCGCGTCGCACGAGGCGAGCACCGTCTCCACGGGCAGCTCCGCCTGGTCCACGCGGTCCCGCCGGTACTCGGTGAGGCCGAGCGCGTGCGCGGTCACGGTCGTGATCGACCCGGCCAGGCCGACCAGCGTCGTCGTCCTGCCCAGCGGGACGACGTCGGCCGCGGCGTCGAGGTGGGCACGGACGTCGGCGCGCGCCGCCTCGACCTCGGCGGCCGACGGCGGGTCGCTGCGCAGGTGCCGCTCGGTCATCCGCACCGAGCCCACATCCATCGAGAAGCTCGCGTCGACCGAGCCCGTGCCGAGCACCAGCTCCGTCGACCCGCCGCCGAGGTCCACCACGAGGTACGGCCCGGCATGCGCGCCCGCGACGGCGCCCGTCGCCCCGCGGAACGACAGCTGCGCCTCCTCCTGGCCGCTGATGACCTCGACGTCCACGCCCAGCAGGTCCCGCACGCCGTCGAAGAACGCGGCCCGGTTGCGCGCGTCCCGCGTGGCCGACGTCGCCACGAACCGCACGCGCTCCGCACCCGTCCCCGCGATCGCCTCGGCGTAGCGGCGCGTGGCGGCGAGCGTGCGGTCGAGCGCCTCGGGGGCGAGCTCGCCGGTGCGGTCGACGCCCTGCCCCAGCCGGACGACCTCCATGCGGCGGTCGAGCTCGGTGAGGCGGCCTGCGCTGTCGACGTCCGCGACGAGCAGACGGATCGAGTTGGTGCCGCAGTCGATCGCGGCGACGCGTGTGGATGTCACGCGAGCGATTCTCGCAGCCGGTCCCGCTCCCCGACGCCGGACGTGCCGGATCGCGAGAAACGTCACGCCCTGCCCGCGCTCACGGGCAGCGGATCAGCAGGTGCAGCGGTCCGGGCGCCAGGTGTCGCGCACCATCGCGAGCGCCTCGTCGCCCAGCGGGTTCACGCCCGGCCCGGCCGCGAGCGCGTGCGCGAACAGCACGTGCAGGCACTTGACGCGGGTCGGCATGCCCCCGGCGGAGATGCCGTCGATCTCCTCGACGTGGCCGATCGCCTCGCGCTCCGCGAGGTAGTGCTCGTGCGCCGTCCGGTAGGCGGCGGCGAGCTCCTCGTCCTCGGCGAGCCGGGCCGTCATCTCCTTCATGACGCCGTTCGCCTCGAGCGTCGAGGCGGCGGCGACCGCGCCCGGGTGGGTCAGGTAGAAGACGGTCGGGAAGGGGGTGCCGTCGGGCAGGCGCGGCGCGGTGCGGACGACGGTCGGGCGACCGCACACGCACCGCGCGGCGATGCCCACGACGCCGCGCGGCTCCCGGCCGAGCTGCTCGGCCAGCACGCGCAGGTCCTCGTCGGAAACGCTGTCGGTCACGGAGCTCACCGCACCATTGTCCCTCACCGGTGGGGCGGTCACTCGCCGCCCGCGACACGCACCGAGTCCCACACCGTCGAGTACCAGGGGGCGTCGGCGTCCTCGGACGCACCGGGCGACGGCTCGACGACGCCGGGCTCGGGCTCCTCCTCCTGCACCGCGTCGGTGTCGAGCGGGCGCCACACCTTGTCGCCCGGCATGACGAAGCGCAGGCGCGACCGCGCCTGCTCCACGATGTACGACGGGTCGTCCCAGCGGCCGAGCTCGGTCTCCAGCTCCTCCTTCTGGCGCTGCTGCTCGGAGAGCTCGGTGCGCAGCTCGCGCAGCTCGGCCTGCTGCGTGACGGCGGCGCGCACCGTCGGCAGCAGGAGGACGACCGCGAGCAGCACGACGACCGACAGCACCATCGCGCGGACCGTGAGCACCTCGGGCAGCGCGAACCCGAAGCTGCCGCGCTTGCGCTCGGACCGGGGCCGACGGGTCGGCGGGGCCACGCTCGCGGTCGCCGTCGAGCGGCGCCGTGGCTGCGCCGGGCGCTTGGCAGCGGCGGTACCCCCCGGACGCGCGCCGCGCGACGCCGGGCC
>NZ_JABEMG010000092.1 GCF_013004695.1 Promicromonospora citrea | reverse complement strand
CCGCCGGCGCCGTCCGCGGCGGCGGGCGTCGACGGGTCGCCGGAGGCTCCCCCGTCCGGGGCCTCGGCGTCGGCGGGCCCGGACGCCTCGGACGGGGAGCCGGAGGTCGAGGCCGACGGCGGGGTGCTCGCCCCGCCCGACGCGTCGTCGCCGGGACTGCCTGTGCACCCCGCCAGCAGGAGCAGGGCGGCTGCCGCCGCCGCGCCGGAGCGGACGGGCCTGGACGTTCGAGTGATCACGAGTGCCTCCTTCGTTTTCACCCTACGCCTGTCGTTGATCGAGGCAACAAAAGTGAGCTCTGCGAGACGGTGTGCTCTTCGCACGTCCGGACTACGGTGTCGGGACCGAACCTGCGGTCGCCGAGCTCACCTGCGGGAGGAAGGCACGCCCATGTCAGAGGGGAACACCGAGGACGACGGCCTCGGCACCCGCGCGGTCCTGCCCCCGGCGCCGCCCGCCGCCGCGTGCACGCCGAGCGCGCCCGGCCACGACCTGCTCGTGCCGCTCGGGGCGCTCGCGGACTGGGTCGTGGGGGAGGACGCCGCGTGACGCCCGAGCTCACCGCCGCCGACCCGGCCGTCCACGCGCTGCTCGCACCCGCCTACTCCGGGGCGCTGACGAACCTGCTCGAGACCAACGCCGTGCCGTACGACCCGGCGGTCTACGGCGGTTCCGGCCTGCTGGACCCGCGCGTCGGCACCTTCTTCCGGGCGGGCGGCGGGTACGAGCAGCCCTGGACGCGCGACGCGGCCGTCAACACGTGGAACGCGGGCAGTCTCCTGGCGCCCGACGTCGCGCGCGAGACCCTCTGGTCGGTCGTCACGCGCGACGCCGGCGGCGCGCTCGTCGTGCAGCCGGACGACCAGTGGTGGGACCAGGTGATCTGGGTGGTCGCGGCGTGGCACCACCACCTCGTCACGGGCGACCGGGCGTTCCTCGCCGCCGCGTACGAGGCGGCGTCGACCACGCTGGCCGTCCGGGAGGCCGCGCAGCACGACGCCGCGACCGGCCTGTTCACCGGACCCTCGTTCTTCAACGACGGCATCGCGGGCTACCCCGACCCGCTGGTGCCGGAGGGCGACGGCGCGAGCAGCTTCGTGCTCGACCACCCCGCCGCGGTGACCCAGCGCGCGCTGAGCACCAACGCGCTGTACCACGGCGCGTACGCGAGCCTCGCCGCGATGGCCGACGCGCTCGGCGACCCGGAGGCGGCCCACGGCCACCGGTGCCGCGCCGCGAGCCTCGCCGACGCGGTCGAGCGACACCTCTGGCAGCCCCACCGCGGGCGCTACGGCTACACGCTGCCGGCGCACGGCCCCGCGGCCGGCGTGCTGCAGGAGCACCAGGAGGGTGCGGGCCTGGCGTTCGTCGTCCTGCTCGGCCTCGCGGACCCTGGCCGGGCGCGCGCGCTGGTCGACGGCGCGCACGTCGCGCCGCACGGCATCACCGACGTCCACCCGCGGTTCGGGCGGTACGCCGCCGTCGGGCACGCGGGGCGGCACAACGACGTCGTGTGGCCCGTGGTGCAGGGCTTCTGGGCCGACGCCGCGGCGCGGACCGGCCACGAGGCCGCGTTCGCGCGCGAGGTCGAGGCCATGGCGCGCCTCTTCGCGCGTACCGGGAGCTGGTACGAGATCTACGACGCCGCGACCGGCGCCGTCGACGGCGGGTACCAGACCGGGCACGTCTGGGAGTCCCAGCCCGACCAGACGTGGTCGGCCACCGCGTACCTGCGTGCCGTCCACGCCGGGCTGCTCGGGCTGCGCCCCCGCCTCGACGGGCTCGGCGTCGCGCCGCTCCTGCCCGCCGGCTGGGGGGACGTCACGGTCGCGGGGCTCCCGTACCGGGACGCCGTGCTCACGGTCCGGCTGCGCGGACACGGCGGGCGCGTCCTCGCCGCGCGGCTGGACGGTGCGGGGCTGGACGGTGCCGACGTCGTCGTCCCCGCCGACCTGACCGGTCCGCACACGCTCGACGTCGTCCTCGGGCCCGCCCGGGCCTGAGCCCCGCTCCCGAGGTGCGGCGCGCCGGGAACGCGCCGACGATCGATCCATGAGCACTGGCGCGGCGGCACCGCTGCCGGAACCCGGACCGCAGACCCCCGCCCCTGGCGGCGACCGCCGGTTCTTCGGCCATCCCCTCGGCCTGATGACGCTGTTCACCACCGAGCTGTGGGAGCGGTTCAGCTACTACGGGATGCGCGCCATCCTGGTCTACTACCTCACCGACACTTTCGCGGACGGCGGCCTCGGCCTCGACCAGACGCTCGGCGAGGCGGTCGTGTCCGTGTACGGCACGGGCGTCTACCTGCTGTCGGTGGTCGGCGGGTGGCTGGCCGACCGCGTCATCGGCGCCCGCCGCTCCACGCTCTACGGCGGCATGATCATCGCGACGGGCCACGTCTGCCTCGCGATCCCCGCCGCCGGGTTCTCCTACCTCGGCATCGTGCTCGTCGCGCTCGGGACCGGCCTGCTCAAGCCCAACGTGTCGTCCATGGTCGGCGCCCTCTACGACCGGGCCGACACCCGGCGTGAGTCGGCGTTCCAGATCTTCTACATGGGCATCAACATCGGCTCGCTGTTCTCGCCGATCATCGTCGGCGCCGTCCGCGCGGTGTGGGGCTACCACGCCGGGTTCTCCGTCGCCGCCGTCGGCATGGCCGTCGCGCTCGTCTTCTTCGTGCTCGGCCGCAAGCACCTGCACGGCGCCGGCGACGACGTGCCCGACCCCGTGCTCCCCGGCGAGCGCCCCGCCGTCGCGCGCCTGTTCGCGGTCGTCGCGGGCGCCGTCGTGCTCGTGTACCTCCTCGCCCGGCTCGTGTCGGGGCAGTGGGGCGTGCTCGCCCTCATCGACACCCTCAGCTACGTCGCCTTCCTCGCGCCCGTCGCGTTCTTCGTCGTCATGTATCGCTCCGAGCGGGTGTCCGACGCCGAGCGCCGCCGCCTGCTCGCCTACATCCCGCTGTTCGTCGCCGCGATGCTCTTCTTCATGATCTTCGAGCAGGCCGCGACCACGCTCGCCACGTTCGCGGCCGACCGCACCTCCCGCGAGGTGCTCGGGTTCACCGTGAGCCCCGAGTTCTTCCAGTCGGTCAACCCGGCGTCGATCATCATCCTGGCCCCGGTGTTCGCGTGGTTGTGGGTGCGGACGAAGGACCGGCCGCCCACGCCGTACAAGTTCGCGATCGGGCTGGCGCTCGCGGCCGTGTCGTTCCTCGTGCTGGCCGGTGCGTCCGCCGCGGCGGGCGACGGGCTGACGCCGGGCTGGGTGCTCGCCTCGGTGTACGTGATCCAGACGCTCGGCGAGCTGTGCCTCTCGCCGGTCGGCCTGGCGGCGACCACGCTGCTGGCGCCGCGCGCGTACCAGGGACAGGCCATGGCGCTGTGGTTCCTCGCCCCGGCCGCGGGCCAGGCGATCACGGCGCAGCTCGTCCAGGCGACGGCGGGCGCGTCGGACACGGCGTACTTCGGCGGGATCGGGCTGGTCGCGCTGGTGTGCGCGGGCGTCCTCGCGCTGCTGGGCCCGTGGGTCACCCGTCACGTCCGCCGCGCGGACCAGCTGGAGGGCGTCCGCACGGCGGGGGAGTGAGCCCTCTTCGCCACCGTCTTTGAAACCGACGTTGATCGGCTTTGGCGGCCGCCAAGGCCGATCAACGTCGGTCTCGACGACGAGTGGCGGCGGGGACCACGGCGACGCCGGGCTCGCCCGGTGTGACCTGCGGCTACCCGCGCCGGGCCACCTGGTAGGTTCGCCCCGTATCGAGATCGTTTTCACCTGCAGGCTCACCGCGAGGAGGCGGTCGTGACCGACATCGAACCCGCATACGGGGCCGGGACCCTGCTGCTGATCGCCGCCGCAGCGGTCGCCGTGCTCCTGGTGCTCATCATCCGCTTCAAGCTCCACGCGTTCGTCGCGCTCGTGCTCGTCAGCGTCGTCACCGCCGTCGCGGCGGGCATCCCGATCGCGGACGTGCCCGACGCCCTGATGACCGGCTTCAGCGGGACGCTGGGGTCGGTCGCACTGCTCGTCGGGTTCGGCGTCATGGTCGGGCGGCTGCTCGAGACCACGGGCGGCGCGCAGGTGCTCGCCGACACCCTCATCCACCGGTTCGGCGAGAGGCGGGCCCCGCTCGCGCTCGGTGTCGCCGCGCTCATCTTCGGCCTGCCGATCTTCTTCGACGCCGGGCTCGTGGTGTTCCTGCCGATCATCTTCACCGTCGCGCGGCGGTTCGGCGGCGGCATCCTGCGGTACGGCCTGCCGGCCGCCGGCGCGTTCGGCATCACGCACGCCGTCGTGCCGCCGCACCCCGGCCCCGTCGCCGCCGCCGACCTCATGGGCGGCGACATCGGCCTGACGCTCCTCATGGCCGTGCCGCTCGCGGTCGTGACGTGGGTCGTCGGCGGGTACTTCGTCGCCCGCTACCTGGGCCGGCGCTACGTGGTCGACATCCCCGACGCCGTCTTCGGCCGCATGAACCGCGGCGCGGACGACGAGGGCGGCTCCGGCTCGGGCGGGACGGTGACGGCGACCGCCACGGCGACCAAGGCGCCGCCGCGGTTCGGTGTCGTGTTGCTCATGCTGCTCCTGCCGCTGGTCCTCATCTCGCTCAACACCGTGGTCTCGACGCTCGTCACCGCCGGCGCGGTCGACGAGGGCGCCGCCTGGGTGAGCACCCTCACGCTCATCGGCGAGACGCCGATCGCGCTGCTCATCACCGTGCTGGTCGCCCTCGCGGTGCTCGCGCCGGGCCGGTTCACGGCTGACCGCGCCAACAGCCTGCTCGACGACTCGCTCGGCCCGATCTGCTCGATCATCCTCATCACGGGTGCGGGCGGCATGTTCGGCGGCGTGCTGCGGGCCAGCGGCATCGGCACCGCGCTCACGGACTCGCTGTCCGACGTGGGCCTGCCGCTCCTGCTGCAGGGGTTCGTCATCGCGACGGTGCTGCGCGTCGCGCAGGGGTCCGCGACGGTCGCCCTGACGACGACGGCGGGGCTCATCTCCGCGCAGGTCGCCGCCGAGGGGCTGAGCGACGCCCGGATCACGCTGCTGGTCTTCGCGGTCGCGGCGGGCGCCACGGTGCTCTCCCACGTCAACGACTCCGGGTTCTGGCTGGTGAACCGGTTCTTCGGCATGGACGTGCGGACCACGCTCAAGACGTGGACCGTGCTGGAGACGAGCCTCGGCGTCACGGTCTTCCTCATCGCCGCCCTGCTCTGGCCGGTGCTGGGATGACCACGCCCGGCGCCCCGGCCGGGCCACGGCGCCACGTCGTGGTCATGGGCGTGAGCGCGACCGGCAAGACGACGGTCGGGCAGGAGCTCGCGGCCGCCCTCGGCAGCGTCTTCGTCGAGGGCGACGCGTTCCACCCGCAGGCGAACATCGACAAGATGGCGGCAGGCCATCCGCTCGACGACGCCGACCGCCGTCCCTGGCTGCGCGCCCTCGCGGACGAGATCGCCCGGCTGGAGGGTGTCGGCCAGACGTCGGTGACGGCGTGCTCGGCCCTGCGCCGCCCCTACCGGGACTGGCTGCGCGAGGGGTACGCGGACCTGTACTTCGTGCACCTCGAGGCGACCTACGACGTGCTGCTCGACCGGATGCGCCGGCGCAAGCACTTCATGCCGCCGTCGCTGCTGCAGTCGCAGCTCGACACGCTCGAGCCCCTCGAGCCCGACGAGGCGGGCGTCGTCGTCGACGACACCCGCACGGTGGACGAGGTGGTCGCCGACGCGCTCGCGGCGGTGACGGGAGGCGCGCCGGGCTGAGCCGCACGGGCTCAGGGGCGTGCCGCCCGCGCGGGCTTGCTCAGCGGCCCCTGCGGTCCCGGTCGGCGCGGCCCGTCCAGTGGCCCACCCAGAGGGTGCCCGCCAGCGCGAGCACGCCGATCACCACGGGCGCGGCGGCCAGGGGCGCGACGGCGGCCACGGCCGAGACGAGCAGCGGCCCGCCGGTGTTGCCGATGTCGCCGCACAGCCGCCACCCGCCGAGGAACTGCGACCGGCCCTCCTCGGGCGCGACGTCGGCCCCGAGGGTCATGACGATGCCGGAGCCCAGCCCGTTGCCGAGCGCGATGACCACCATGACGAGGCCGACGCCGAGCGCCGAGTCGGTCAGCGGCAGCAGCAGGCAGCCGACGCCGACCGCGAGCACGACCGGGATCGCGACCACCTGGCGGCCCTTGGTGTCGAGCAGCCAGCCCCCGGGCAGCGTGAGCAGGATGTCGATCGTGGCGGCGACCGCGAACAGCAGCGACACGACGGCGGCGGAGATGTGCACGTGGTCGGCCCACAGGGGCAGCAGACCGGTGCGCACCGACCGTGACGCGCCGATGATGACGACGGCGACGCCCAGGGTGAGCAGCGTGCGCCGGTGCTCCCACAGCACGGTGCGCACGGGGAGCTGCACGGCCCCGCGGGACACCCGGCCGAAGTCCGGCATGCGCGTCACGATGATCGCGGACACCAGCGAGGCGCCCGCCGCGAGCACGAACACCGACCGTACGCCGAGCAGGTGGATGAGCCCGGCGCCCAGCAGCGGGCCGATCAGGATCCCCAGCCGCATCGACCCGCCGAGCAGCGCCATGCCGCGTGCGCGGTGGCTGACCGGCACGGCGTCGATGAGGAAGCCCTGGCGGGCCAGGAGGAACGCCGTCCAGCTCATGCCGCTGACGAACACCGCGACGCACAGCAGCCACACCGACGGCACGGCGAAGGCGGCGAGCATCGCGACGGCGTCGACCAGGCCCGCGATGACCAGGGTGCGGCGCTCGCCGAGCCGGGCCACGAGCGCGCCCGACGGCAGCGAGTTGGCGAGCTGGCCGATGCCGAGCAGGGCGACGACGAACGCGGCCACCGCGGTGCTCGCGCCCAGGTCGCCCGCGTGGATGGCCAGCACGGGCATGACGGCGCCGTGCCCGAGCGAGCTGACGACCGACGGCAGGTAGGCGACGACGGCGATGTCACGGAACCGGAACTCGGGCTCGTCCGCCCCGTCCCCGCGTGCTGGTGGTTCCGTCGTCACCCCGCCATCGTGCCAGATAGTTAGCCTCGGCAACGACCTCGTCCAGCCCGTGGGCGGCGGGGCGCCGCCCGGGCGGGCTACGCCTCGGTCGGCGCGTCGCCCGCCCGGGCCGACGCGAGCCGCGCGGCCTCGGCGAACTCGTCCTGCACGGCGCGCGACGGCGCGGCGGTGACGAGGCTGACGACGATCGCGGCGAGCCCGCCGAGCACGAAGCCGGGCACGAGCTCGTAGAGCGTGTCGGCCAGCGGGGAGCGTCCCCAGGCGAAGGCGACGACGGCGCCCGTGACCATCCCGGCCAGCGCGCCCCAGCTCGTGAGCCGCTTCCAGTACAGGCTCAGCAGGACGATGGGTCCGAACGCGGCGCCGAACCCGGCCCAGGCGAAGCCGACGAGGTCGAGGATCGTGTCGGTGCGGTCGAACGCGATGACGCCGGCGACCGTGGCCACGAGCAGCACGCCGAGGCGGCCCAGCAGCACCTCGGTGCGCGCGCTCATCTCGCGGCCCGCGATCTTGACGAGGTCCTCGACCAGTGCAGAGGAGGAGACGATGAGCTGCGAGGAGATGGTGGACATGATCGCGGCGAGCACGGCGGCCAGGACGAGGCCCGCGACCAGCGGGTGGAACAGCACCTGCGAGAGGTAGAGGAACACCGTCTCGGGGTTGTCGAGCGTCTCGCCGCGCGCGCCCACGAAGGCGACGCCGATGAGGCCCGTCAGCACCGCGCCGAGCGCGGTGACGATCATCCAGCTGATGCCGATGCGGCGGCCCGCGGTGGCGTCGGCGGGGGAGCGCATGGCCATGAAGCGCACGATGATGTGCGGCTGGCCGAAGTAGCCGAGGCCCCACGCGGCGGCCGAGATGATGGTGGTGGCGGAGGCGCCGGCGACGAACGACAGGTGGTTCGCGGCGCCGCTGCCCTCGGCGGCGAGCAGGCCCTCGCGCACCGGCTCCCAGCCGCCGACCTCGACGAAGGCGACGACCGGCACGACGACGAGCGCGGCGAGCATGAGCAGGCCCTGCGCGACGTCGGTCCACGTGGCGCCGAGGAACCCGCCGAACAGCGTGTACGCGAGCGTCACGCCGCCGACGACCCAGATGCCGGTCGCGTACTGCGCGCCGAACGACCCCTCGAAGAACGTGCCGCCGGCCACGAGGCCCGAGGACACGTAGAACGTGAAGAACACCAGGATGATGACGCCGGAGGCCACGCGCAGCAGGCGCGAGGTGTCGTGCAGGCGGTTCTCGAAGAAGCTCGGGATGGTGATCGAGTTCTTCGCCGTCTCGGTGTAGGCGCGCAGGCGCGGGGCGACGAACTTCCAGTTGAGCCAGGCGCCGATCGTCAGGCCGATCGCGATCCACGACTCGACGAGGCCGCTCACGTAGATCGCGCCCGGCAGGCCCATGAGCAGCCAGCCCGACATGTCGGAGGCCCCGGCGCTCAGCGCCGCGACACCGGGGCGCAGGCGGCGCCCGCCGAGCATGTAGTCGCCGAGGTCGTCGGTGCGACGGAAGGCGGCGTAGCCGATGGCGAGCATCAGGACGAGGTACGCGACGATCGCGATCGTCTTCCAAACCTCGGGGGTCATGGGTCGCTCCAGGTGGTGTCCGGCGATGTGAAAGTTTTGTTCCGCGGGGTGCCGCGTGAGTCCGGGATTGTGGCACGAACTTTCGTCCGGGCTCAAACGGGATGTTTCGCCCCTACCCCGGCACGGCGCCCTACCCCAGCACGGCGCCCTGCGACGCCGACCGCACGAGCCGCGTGTACTTGGCGAGCACACCGCGGGTGTACCCGTGGGGCAGCGGCGCCCAGCCGGTCCTGCGGGCGTCGAGCTCGGCCGGGTCCACGAGCAGGTCCAGCGTCTTCGCCGCGACGTCGAGGCGGATGCGGTCGCCGTCCCGCACCAGGGCGACAGGCCCGCCGTCGACGGCCTCGGGTGCGATGTGGCCGACGCACAGGCCCGTGGTGCCGCCGGAGAACCGGCCGTCGGTCACGAGCAGCACGTCCTTGCCCAGGCCGGCGCCCTTGATGGCGCCGGTGATGGCGAGCATCTCGCGCATCCCCGGCCCGCCCTTCGGCCCCTCGTACCGGATGACGACGACGTCGCCCGCCTGGATGGTGCCGTCCTCCAGCGCGTCGAGCGCCCCCCGCTCCCGCTCGAACACGCGCGCCGTGCCCTCGAAGACGTCGGAGTCGAACCCCGCCGACTTCACGACGGCGCCCTCCGGGGCGAGCGACCCGCGCAGGATCGTGATGCCGCCCGTGCGGTGGATGGGGTCGTCCATGGCTCGCAGAATCTTGCCGTCCGGGTCCGGCGGGTCGATCTCGGCCAGGTTCTCCGCCACCGTGCGGCCCGTGACGGTCAGCGCGTCGCCGTGCAGCAGGCCCGCGTCGAGCAGCGCCTTCATCACCACCGGCACGCCGCCGATGCGGTCCACGTCGTTCATCACGTACCGGCCGAACGGCTTGAGGTCGCCCAGGTGCGGCACGCGGTCGGCGATCCGCGAGAAGTCCTCCAGGGTGAGGTCCACCTCGGCCTCGTAGGCGATGGCCAGCAGGTGCAGCACCGCGTTCGTCGACCCGCCGAACGCCATGACCACGGCGATCGCGTTCTCGAACGCCTCCTTGGTCAGGACGTCGCGCGCCGTGATGCCGCGGCGCAGCAGCTCCACGACCGCCTCGCCCGAGCGGTGCGCCCACGCGTCGCGGCGCCGGTCGGCCGACGGCGGCGCCGCCGACCCCGGCAGCGACATGCCCAGCGCCTCGGCCGCCGACGCCATCGTGTTCGCCGTGTACATGCCGCCGCACGCGCCCTCTCCCGGGCAGATCGCCCGCTCGATGCGGTCGACGTCCTCCTGGCTCATCAGCCCGCGCGCGCACGCCCCGACCGCCTCGAAGGCGTCGATGATCGTGACCTGCTTCTCCGTGCCGTCCGTGAGCTTGACCCAGCCCGGCATGATCGACCCCGCGTAGAGGAACACGCTCGACAGGTCCAGGCGGGCCGCGGCCATGAGCATGCCGGGCAGCGACTTGTCGCAGCCGGCCAGCAGCACCGTGCCGTCGAGGCGCTCGGCCTGGACCACCGTCTCCACCGAGTCCGCGATGACGTCGCGCGAGACGAGCGAGAAGTGCATGCCCTCGTGGCCCATCGAGATGCCGTCCGACACCGAGATGGTGCCGAACTCGAGCGGGTAGCCGCCGCCCGCGTGCACGCCCTCCTTCGCGGCCTTGGCCAGCCGGTCGAGGGAGAGGTTGCACGGCGTGATCTCGTTCCACGAGCTCGCGACGCCCACCTGCGGCTTCGCGAAGTCGTCGTCCCTCAGCCCGACGGCGCGGAGCATGCCCCGCGCGGCCGTGGCCTCGAGCCCGTCCGTCACCTGGCGGGAGCGGGGCTTGATGTCGATCCCGGGGTCGGGGAAGGCGTCGTCGCTCATCCCAGCATTCTGCCGGGAAGGGGGCCGAGCCGCAGGTGGTCGAGGCGATCGTCAAACCGGTTGGCCGGTTCATCAAACCGGTTTTACCGTGAACGCACCGAGCAGCGCCGCGAGAGGAGAACGATGGGCAGGCCGACGATCGACGACGTCGCCCGCGCCGCAGGCGTGACGAAGGCGACGGTCTCGCACGCCTACAGCGGCAAGCGGCCCATCTCCGCGACGACCAAGGCGCGGATCTTCGCCGCCGCCGAGCGCCTCGACTGGGTGCCCAGCTCGCGGGCCCGGGCGCTCGCGGCCCGGCGCGCGAACGCCGTCGGCGTCGTGCTCTCGCGGGACCCGGCCATCCTGGCCTCCGACGCCTTCTTCCCCGCGTTCATCTCGGGCGTCGAGTCCGTCCTCGCCGGGCACGAGATCGCGCTCGTGCTCCAGATGGTCACGGGCCGCACGGCCGAGGAGCGCGCCTACCGGGCGATGGCCAGCGGCCGGGCCGACGGCGTGATCGTGCTCGACCTGCACCGCGTCGACTGGCGCGTGCCCTACCTGCGGGACCTCCGGCTGCCCGCCGTCCTGCTCGGCGCGTACGACGCCGAGAACCCGTTCTCCACCGTGCGCACCGACGACGCCACGCCCGTGCGCGAGCTGGTCGCCCACCTGCGCGCGCTCGGCCACACCCGCATCGCCCACGTGTCCGGCCCGCTGGACTACGTGCACTCGCACGCGCGGGCCGCCGCGTACGTCGAGAGCGTCGGCGGCGACGAGCTGCTGCGCGAGGGCGACTTCACCGCGGGCAGCGGCCGCGCCCTCACCGCGGAGCTGCTCGGCCTGCCGGACCGGCCGACCGCCGTCCTCTACGCGAACGACACCATGGCGATCGCCGGGTACTCGTACGCGCGCAGCCGGGGCCTGGAGGTCCCGGCCGACCTCGCCGTCGCCGGCTTCGACGACGACCATCTCTCGGCTCACCTGAGCCCCGCCCTGACCAGCGTCTCGTCCGACCCGTTCCGGCGGGGGAAGGTGGCGGCCGAGCGGCTGCTCGCCGACCTCGCGGGGGAGCCGGCCGAGTCCGTCACGGTCGACTGCACCGTGCTTCGGCTGCGCGCCAGCACCGCCGGCCCCGCACCCGAGGCGCACCCCACCCCGCTCGAGGAGGAGTTGTCATGAAGCACCACCGGATCGTCGGCGTCGCCGCGACGCTGACCGCCGTCGCCCTGACCGCAGCCTGTTCCGGGGGCGGCGGGGGAGGCGGCGGGGACGACGCCGCCTCCGCCACCGGCCCGATCACGGTCTGGCTGTCGAACAACGAGCAGGAGGTGGCCTGGGGCAAGGACGTCGTCGAGGCGTGGAACGCCGACCACCCCGACGAGAAGGTGACCGCGCAGGAGATCCCGGCCGGGTCCTCCTCGGAGGAGGCGATCACCGCGGCGATCACCGCCGGCACGGCGCCCTGCCTCGTCTACAACATCTCCAGCGCCGCGGTGCCGGGCTGGGTGCGCCAGGGCGGGCTCGTCAACCTGTCGGAGCTCGAGGACGGCGCGAGCTACATCGAGGACCGGGTGGGCGACGGCGCACAGACCTACCTCACCGACGACGGCTACTACCAGCTCCCCTGGAAGTCGAACCCCGTCATGGTCATGTACAACAAGGCCGTCTTCGAGAAGGCAGGCATCGACCCGGAGAACCCGGACATGGCCACCTACGACGACTTCCTCGCGGGTGCCCGGAAGATCGTGGACTCGGGCGCGGCGGACAGCGCGATCTGGCCCTCGCCGACCAACGAGTTCTTCCAGCCATGGTTCGACTTCTACCCGCTGTACCTCGCCGAGTCCGGCGGCACGCCGCTCGTCGAGGACGGCGCGGCGACCTTCGACGACGAGAACGGCACGGCCGTCGCCGACTTCTGGGCGACGATCTACTCCGAGGGCCTGGCGCCGAAGGAGGCGTCGACCGACGACGCCATGTCGGCGGGCACCACCGCGATGCAGCTCGCCGGCCCGTGGGCCATCGCGTCCTACGCGGACAGCGTCGACGTCGGCTTCATGCCCGTGCCGACGTCGAGCGGCGAGGCCGACCCCGTGACGTTCGCCGACTCCAAGAACGTCTCGATGTTCACCGCGTGCGAGAACCAGGGCACCGCGTGGGAGTTCCTGAAGTTCTCCACCAGCGAGGAGAACGACGGCGCCCTGCTCGAGGCCACCGGCCAGATGCCGCTGCGCACCGACCTCGCCACGACCTACGCGGACTACTTCGCGGACAACCCCGCCTACGAGGTGTTCGCCGACCAGCGCACCGGCGACGTGCCGAGCATCCCGAACTCGGTCGAGGCGTGGCAGGCCTTCCGCGACGCCTACTCGTCGGCGGTCATCTTCGGCACCACCTCCGTGGAGGAGTTCCTGAGCGGGGCTGCCGAGAAGATCGACGGGCTGGTCCAGGGCTGATCGCCATGAGCACCTCAGCGACCACCACGCCGTCGGGCACCGCCCGGCGGCGGTGGTGGGGCAGGCAGCCGATCGGCTCGCTGCTCGCGCTGCCCTACGTCGTCTTCGTCGTGGCGGTCTTCGCCTACCCGCTCGGGTTCGCCGTCTGGATCGCCTTCCACGACTACTTCTTCACCGCGCCGGGGGTGGAGGTGCCCAAGCCGTTCGTCGGCCTGGACAACTTCGCCGCCGTGCTCACCGACCCGCAGGTGCTGGACGCCTTCCGCAACATCGGGGTGTTCCTCGTCATCAACGTGCCGCTCACGGTCGTGCTCTCGATGGTGCTGGCCACGGCGCTCGACCGCGGCGTGCGGTGGGCGGCCGCCTACCGGGTCGCGTTCTACGTGCCGTACCTGACGGCGAGCGTCTCGCTCGTCGGCGTGTGGCTGCTGCTGTTCTCGTCCCGCGGGCTCGTCAACACCGTGCTCGGGCCGCTCGCGCCCGACCCGTCGTGGCTCGTCAGCTCGTCGCTCGCGATGCCGACGATCGCGCTGTACGTGACGTGGAAGCAGCTCGGCTTCTACATCCTGCTCTACCTCGCGGCCCTGCAGAACGTGCCGCGCGAGCTGCACGAGTCCGCCGAGACCGACGGCGCGAACGCGTGGCAGCGGTTCTGGGCCGTCACCGTGCCCGGCGTGCGGACCACCACGGTGCTCGTGCTCGTGCTGGCCATCATCACCGGCGCGAACCTGTTCACCGAGCCCTACCTGCTCACGAACGGCGGCGGGCCCGACGGCGCGTCGGTCACCCCGGTGCTGCTCATCTACCAGCGCGGCATCCAGCAGCAGAACCCGGACACCGCGGCGGCGATCGGCCTGCTGCTCGTCGTCGTCGTCGGACTGCTCTCGCTCGCCGCCAACCGCATCACGAGGGAGCGCTGACATGCGACGTCGACGCCCGCCCTGGCTGCGCTACCTGCTGCTCACGCTGGCAGCCGTGGTGTTCGCCTTCCCGTTCTGGTTCATGATCGTCGGGGCGTTCCAGGAGAGCCCGACCAACACGCCCGGCCAGCTCCTGCCCACGTCCGGCTGGACGCTGGGCAACTTCACCGCGATCGACTCGCGGCTCGACCTGGTGGGCTCGCTGCTCAACTCCCTGATCTTCACGCTGGGCGTGCTGCTCGGGACCGTGACCTTCGGCCTGCTCGCCGGCTACGCGCTGGCCCGGCTCGACTTCCGCGGCCGCGGCGCCACGTGGGTGCTCATGCTGCTGGTCCAGATGGTCCCGTTCCAGCTGCTCATGATCCCGTTGTACGTGCAGGTCACCCGCGGGTTCGGGCTCGGGGACACCTACCTCGGCATGATCCTGCCGTTCGCGATCAACACGACGGCGGTGTTCATCTTCACGCAGTTCTTCCGTGCGCTGCCCGCGGAGATCTTCGAGGCCGCGCGGATCGACGGCGCGAGCGAGCTGCGCATCGTCCGCGCGATCGCGGTGCCGCTGGTGCGGCCCGCACTGACCACGGTCGTGCTCATCACGTTCATCGGGCCGTGGAACGAGTTCCTCTGGCCGTTCCTCATCACCAAGGACGCGACGCTGCAGCCGCTCGCCGTCTCGCTGGCGAACTACATCTCCAACGTGGCCCAGTCCACCGCCAACCCGAACGGCGCGATCCTCGCGGGTGCCACGGCGCTCGCGTTCCCCGTCGTCATCCTCTTCATCCTGTTCCAGCGGTACTTCACCGCCTCCGACCTCGGCTCCGCCGTGAAGGGCTGACCCCCATGACCACCACGACAACGAAAGCCACCATGGACGTCACCAGCATGTTCACCCACGCCACGTTCCCGCTCGGGCCGTTCGTGCCCTATGAGCACAACCCGATCCTGCGGCCCCGCGGCGGCAGCTGGGAGTCGGCGAACCTCTACAACCCGGCGGCCCTCGTGGTCGACGACGAGGTCGTGCTCCTGTACCGCGCGCACGCCGAGGACATCGTGTCCCACATCGGGCTCGCGCGGAGCAGCGACGGGTACCACTTCGAGCGCGAGGACGAGCCGATCCTGTCGCCGTCGGAGGACTACGAGCGGTACGGGTGCGAGGACCCCCGCATCGCGTACATCGACGGCACGTTCTACCTCACCTACACGGGCTGGGACCGGCACAGCGCGCAGCTGTGCCTCGCGACGTCGACCGACCTGCACACCTGGACCAAGCACGGCCCGGTGTTCGAGTCCTTCGACACCTTCGCGACCGTCGACCCGCGGGGCCACAACTGGTCCAAGGCCGGTGTGATCGTCCCCGTGCAGATGCAGGGGAAGTGGTGGATGTACTTCGGCGAGGGCGCCATCTACTGGGCCACGAGCGACGACCTGATCCACTGGACGCCCGGCACCCCGGACACCGAGCCCATGTACGAGCCGACGCCGGGGTCGTTCGACGCCGACCTGGTCGAGATCGGCACGTCGCCGGTGCTCACCGACAACGGGCTGCTCGTCATGCTCACCAACGGCGCGACGCGCACGGTCAACCCCGACGGGAGCGTCGACGTCGACTACCGGTGCGGCCAGATCGCGATCGACCCCGACGACCCGACCCGGGTGCTCGCGCGCCTGCAGGAGCCGTGGCTGCGGCCGCAGACGTTCGAGGACAGGAACGGGCTGGTGTCGAACGTGACGTTCGTCGAGGGCCTGGTGCAGTTCCACGGGACGTGGTTCGCGTACTACGGCCAGTCGGACACGACGCTGGCGGTCGCGGTCCACGACCCGTCCCGCCCGTACGGCGCGACGCTCCGCCACCCCACGCCGAGGTAGTCACGGGGCGAGGTAGTCATGGGGCGAGGTAGTCACCCAGCGCGCGCCGGGTGACTACCTCGCCAGGTGACTACCTCGCCAAGTGACTACCTCGGCGGTTACTCGACGGCGAGGGCTGCTACCGGGGGTGTGCGGACCGCCGTGCGGGCCGGGACCACCGACGCCAGCAGGCCCGCCACCAGCGAGATGCCGAGCACCAGCGCGATGTCCGTCAGCGGCACGGCGTACCGCACCTCGCCCATGAGGGCCAGCGCGGTGGCCGCGCCCGACCAGCCGAAGATCAGGCCGAGCACGATGCCGAGCACCGCGCCCACGCCGGCGATGAGCATGCCCTCGACGGCGAGCATCGCCCGCAGCTGGCCCCGGTCGAGGCCGATGGCCCGCAGGGTCGCGGACTCGCGGGTGCGCTCGATGACGGACAGGGACAGCGTGTTGGTGACCCCGATGAGCGCGATCACCACGGCGACGGCGAGCAGACCCACCACGATGCCGAGGATCACGTCGACGACCTGCCGGAACTGCTCCGCCTGCGCCACGGGCCCGACGACGTACCCGCTGCCGTCGGCCTGCGCGACCGCGTTCTGGACGGCGGTGAGGACGGCCGCCGGGTCCGACCCCGTCACCGTGCCCCACACCTCGGTCTGCGTGTTCTCGCCGGTGATGCGTGCGAAGTCGGCGGCCGTCATCACGTGGTCGAGCGCCTGGCTCGAGGTGATCAGCACCGTCAGGTCGATGGTGCCGTTGGGGCCCTCGACGGTCGTGACGTCGTTCGAGCCGACCCCCAGCAGGCCCGCGCTGTCGCTGCTGAGGAGGATGAAGCCCTCCTCGAGCATCCGCGCGTCCTCCGGCACGTTCACCACGGAGGCGAACTCGCCTGGCTGGACGGCGTTGACGGTCGTGTCCGAGCCCCCGACGGTCACGGTGGCCCGGGTCACGAGCGTGGTCTTGCCGACGCCGTCCGTCCCCGCGACGGCGTCGCGCACGTCCTGGACGTACCGGTCGTCGGACGGGACCGCGCTCACGTCGAACGGGAAGCTCTCGTCGAGCAGCGCGTCGGCCGACATGCGGGCGCTCGCCGCGCCGGTCGACATCATGGTCACCAGGGTGACGCCGATGAGCAGCGCGGTGGACGTCGCCGCCGTCCGGCGCGGGTTGCGCAGCGTGTTCGCGACAGCGAGGCGGGCCGCCGGGCCCGTGCGCGACACCAGGTTGCCGAGCCCCGCGGCGACCCGGGGCAGCCACAGGACGGCGCTGAGCACGACGCCGAAGAAGGCCAGCGCACCGCCGCCGACGGCCGCGACGAGCCCGAACTGGGTGGCGCCCCGCATGCCGAGGAAGACGCCGAGCCCGAGGGCGGCGAAGCCGGCGACCAGGCACAGGATCGAGACGACGAGGCGCGTGCGGCCCGCGCGGGCCCGCAGCGTCGGCGCGTCCGACGGGCGCAGGGCGGCGAGCGGTGCGACGCGGGTCGCGGACCGTGCCGGTGCGATCGCCGCGAGGACGGTGACGCCCACGCCGACGGCGAGCGGCAGCAGCACCGTCTGGGTGGTGACCGTGATGGTCGCGGGCAGCGGCACGCCGAGGTCGAAGCCGGGCGCCACGGCCAGTGCCAGCTGGGCGAGCCCCGCACCGACCACGATGCCCGCGACGGACGCGACGAGGCCGAGGATCGCGGCCTCGAGCAGCACGCTGCGGTAGAGCTGGCCGGTGCCGGCCCCGATGCAACGCAGCAGCGCGAGGGTGCGGGTGCGCTGCGCGACGAGCACCTGGAAGGTGTTGGTGATGACCATGGCGGCGATGAGCAGCGCGATGGCCGCGAAGGTCATCACGAAGACGAGGAACACGATGTCCTGACCGCCGGTCTGCTCGGCGGTCCGCTGGGCGGCCACCTCGTCGGCCGTCTGCACCGAGACGGTGTCGCCCGCACCGGCGGTGGCGTCGAGAAGGGCGTCGCGCAGGTCGGACGGCACGTCGCCCGGCAGCGGCGTGTCGAGGGCGACGAGCACCTCCTGCACCAGGTCGGGGAAGGGCTCCGCCAGCCGCCACTCGTCGAGCGTCGCGGCGGGGACCGCTGCGGTGCCGCCGTAGGAGGTGAAGGCGCCGTAGGGGTCCTCGGTGATGCCGGTCACGGTGAGCTCGGTCCTGACCTCCTCGGGTTCGCCGAGCTCCGTGGCCGGGTCGTCGGCGGTGCTCTCGTTCCAGCCCTCGGGGTAGATCTCGCGGTGGACCGTGACCGTGTCGCCGATGCCCACCTCGAGCCGGTCGGCGACGCGTGTGGTGAGGACGACCTCGTCGCCCGCGGCGGGCCAGGTGCCGTCGGTGAGCTCGAGCGGGGACAGCCTGGGGTCGGACGGCACCGGCGCGACGGCCTGGAACCCGCCCTTTCCGCCGTTGCGGAGGTCGCCGAACCAGGTCGTGAGGGGCTGCACGGCCGCGACGCCGTCGACGGCGCCGATCGCCTCGACGGTCTCGGGCCCGAACGAGCCGCTGCCGGCCTGCGGCACCGACACGACGACGTCGGCGTCCGCGTACTGCGCCGCGACCATGTCGTGGGTGGTGCCGTTGATGACACCGCCCGCGAGCAGGGTGACCGCGACGAAAGCGGTGCTGATGAGGATGGCCACGCCGGCGGCGGTCAGCCGGCCGGTCGAACGACGCATCTGCCCGAGCGTCAGGCGCGCGGTGGGGAACCGCGTCCCCGGCTGCGGGGTGGGCGTGGTGGTCGGCGGTGTCAGGGTGGCGGTCATCACGCGCCCGTCCTACCGGTGGTGACAGCAGGCTCCAGCGTGCGCAGCGCGTCCAGGCCCGCCATCGCCGACTCCGGGGTCGGGTCACTGATGTCCCCGGCGATCTTCCCGTCCGCGATCAGCACCACCCGGTCCGCGTACGCCGCCGCCGACGGGTCGTGCGTCACCATGATGATCGTGCGCCCCAGCTCCCGCACCGAACGCCGCAGGAACGACAGCACCTCAGCCCCCGAACGCGAGTCCAGGTTGCCCGTCGGCTCGTCGGCGAACACCACCTCCGGCTGCG
>NZ_JABEMG010000091.1 GCF_013004695.1 Promicromonospora citrea | reverse complement strand
CGCCCCCGGCTCCCGTGCCGGCGCGCCGGGCGCGGGCCACGTCCCATCCGCCGGCGCACCGGCCCGTGCGCCCGCAGGTACGGGACGAGGTGCCCATGACGGAGCCCTGGCCGCGGCACGCGCCCGTGCCTCGCCGCCTGGCGCCGATGTCGCAGCCGGTGCCCGCCGTCGGAGAGGGCTACGTGGCCGGGCACGCCGCGGACCACCAGGGTCTGGCGTCGCGCGAGCTGCCCGTCGTGGTCGCGGCCGACCTGCTCGCGGTCGAGGGTGCGCGGGCCGAGGGTTACCGGTACTGACCGGCCGCTGGGTCATACTGGCCGCATGACGTCTGCTCACGCTCGCCGGGGGAGGGGCGTCGTGGCTACGCTCGTCACGGCAGTCCTGCTCGCGGGGTGCACGTCGTCCGACGGGGCGCGTGACCTCGAGGCCCTGTTCGACGAGGAGCAGCAGGCGCAGGACGTGCTCACCGACGCGCAGCTCGAGGACATCGCGGTCGATGCCGACACGACCCGCCGGCTCGGTGAGGACAGCGGTACCGCCTTCTACGCCGCCCGCTCCGAGGACGGTGCCTCCACGTGCCTCGTCCTGGCCGGCGAGGGCATCGACACGGTGGCCGGCTGCACCCTGGCGCCCAACCCGACGGGCACCGAGGTGTCGAACGGCACCGACCGGGCCATGTTCGTCGTGCCGGGCACGGACTTCACGAGCCTGGAACGGTCCGGCTGGACCCGGCTCGGCGACTTCCTGGCGGTGCGGTAGTGCCCCCGCGTCGACGGACCGACCCCGACGCCGGGCGCGCAGCCGTCGCCGCCTGGGCGCGGGGCGAGGCGGACCGGCGGACCCTGACGACGGCCGTGCGCTTCACGCTCGAGGAGCTCGCCGAGCAGGCGCCGGGCAACTCTGTCGAGGTCCGGGTCCCCCCGGCCGGTGCGGTGCAGGCCGTCGAGGGGCCCCGGCACACCCGTGGCACGCCGCCGAACGTGGTCGAGACGGACCCCGCGACCTGGCTCGGGCTCGCGACTGGCGCGGTGACCTGGGCGGACGCCGTAGCCGACGGGCGCGTGCGCGCGTCGGGCGAGCGGTCGGACATCTCGGGGCTACTGCCGCTGGGTCAGGAAGAGCCCACGCGCTCGTAGCGCGTGTCGGTGGGGCGCGCTACTCTCGGCCCGCGTGCTCGCTCGACGAGCCGCGGCGAGCACAACGGCCGGTGCACCGCCCGGGGACGCGGGAATTCTTCCCGCTGGTCCCCGGAGGAAACCGGGCGTTCATCGTTCCGTGGTTCGTTGGACGCGCTCGCCGCACGAACCCGAGCACACCCGCTTCCACTGCAGAAGGAGTCAGCGTGGTACCCAGCACGCTCCGGTCCTCACCGAGACCCGCGAGGACGGTCCGCCCCGCCGTGGCCGCCGCGCTGACGGCGGCGCTCGCCGTCCCCACCACCCTCGCCGGGCTCGCGCCCGCCCAGGCCCTCGACGTCACGCCGATCGCCGACATCCAGGGCACCGGTGACGCCAGCCCGCTCGTCGGTGAGACGGTGACGACGCGCGGCGTCGTCACGGCGGTCTACCCGACCGGCGGATTCAACGGCTTCTACCTGCAGACGGCGGGCACCGGCGGCGACGCCGACGCGACGCCCGGGGCGTCCGACGCCGTGTTCGTCTTCTCCGCCGCCGCGGCGGCCGACGTGGCGCTCGGCGACCACGTCGAGGTGACCGGCGTCGTGTCCGAGTACAACGGCCTCACCGAGCTGACGCCGGCCGCCGGCGGCTGGACGGTGCTCGACGCCTCGGCCTCCGTGGAGCCGACGGCCGCCACCTGGCCCGCCGACGAGGCGGAGCGCGAGGCGCTCGAGGGCATGCTCCTCGCGCCGCAGGGCGACTTCACGGTCACCGACAACTACGACACCAACTTCTACGGCACGATCGGGCTGGCCGCGGGCGACGAGCCGCTGGTGCAGCCCACCACCGTGGGGCGCCCGGGCTCGGCGGAGTACGACGCGCAGGTGGCCGACAACGCGGCGCGCGCGATCCTGCTCGACGACGGCGCGTCGACGAACTACAGCTCGAACGCCAACAAGTCCAAGCCGCTGCCCTACCTGACGGGCGGCGCCCCGCTACGCGTCGGTGCCGGCGTCACGTTCACCACGCCGGTGGTGCTGGACTACCGCTACGACGCGTGGAGCCTCCAGCCCCGCACGCACCTCACGCCGGACGTCGCCGACACCGTGCAGCCGGCCACGTTCGAGGACACCCGCGAGGACGCGCCCGCCGCGGTGGGCGGCACGCTGCAGGTCGCGACCTTCAACGTGCTGAACTACTTCAGCACCACGGGCGACGAGCTCGAGGGCTGCACGTACCACACCGACCGCACGGGTGACCCGGTCACCGTCTCGGGCGGCTGCGACGCGCGTGGCGCGGCCGAGGAGGAGGACTTCCAGCGGCAGCAGGCCAAGATCGTCTCGGCGATCACGGCCCTCGGCGCCGACGTCGTCGCGCTGCTCGAGATCGAGAACACCGCCGCGCTGGGCGGCCCGCGGGACGAGGCGCTGACCGCGCTGGTCGAGGCTCTGAACGCCGCGGAGGGCGCGGGCACCTGGGCGGTCGTCGAGTCGCCGGCCGAGGTCCCGGCGGACGAGGACGTCATCCGCAACGCGTTCGTCTACCGGACGGCCGAGGCCGAGCCGGTCGGCGCGTCCACGATCCTGATCGGCGACGAGGCGTTCGGCAACGCCCGCGAACCGCTGGCACAGGTCTTCCAGCCGGCGGGCGGTGCGGCCGACGCGGCCGACGACGTGCTCGTGGTCGCCAACCACTTCAAGTCGAAGGGTTCGCCGGGCCCGTGGCCGGGCGACGAGGACCAGGGCGACGGCCAGGGCGCCGCGAACGAGTCGCGCGTGCGGCAGGCGACGTCGCTCGTCGCGTTCGCGCAGGAGCAGGCCGACGCCGCCGGCACCGACAAGGTGCTGCTGGTCGGCGACTTCAACGCCTACGAGCAGGAGGACCCGATCGCGGTCCTCACCGGCGCGGGCTACACGGACCTCGGCCCCACCACGGGCGAGTACTCGTACAGCTTCGACGGCATGGTCGGCTCGCTCGACCACGTGCTGGCCTCCCCGGCGGCGGCCGAGGCGGTCACCGGGGCCGACATCTGGAACATCAACGCGTACGAGCCGGTGGCGAACGAGTACAGCCGGTACAACTACAACGCGACGATCCTCTACGACGAGTCGCCGTTCCGGTCGTCCGACCACGACCCGGTGCTCGTCGGCCTCGACCTCGGCGGCACCACCACCGAGCCCGGCACCCTCGACCTCGACCTCGTGGCGATCAACGACTTCCACGGTCGGATCGACGAGAACACCGTGAGCTTCGCGGGCACTGTCGAGGAGCTGCGCGCGCAGAACCCGGAGGGCACCGCGTTCGTCTCGGCGGGCGACAACATCGGCGCCTCGCTGTTCGCCTCGGCGCTGCAGCAGGACCGACCGACGATCGACGTGCTCAACGCGCTCGGCCTGGCCACGGCGGCCGTCGGCAACCACGAGTTCGACCAGGGCATGGACGACCTCACCGGCCGCGTCACGGACGCCGCCGACTGGGACTACCTCGGCGCCAACGTCTACGACGAGGCGACGGGTGAGCCGGCGCTGCCGGAGTACCAGGTGGTGCCGGTCAACGGGGTCGACGTCGGCCTCGTCGGCGTGGTCACGCAGGAGACGCCGACGCTCGTCACGCCGTCGGGCATCGAGGGTCTCGAGTTCGGCGACCCCGTCGAGGCGCTGAACCGCGTCACCGACGAGCTGCTCGACGGCGACGCCGCGAACGGCGAGGCCGACCTCGTGATCGCGCTCGCGCACGACGGCGCGGGGGCGGGCACCCCGGACGGCTCCACGCTCGAGGAGGAGGTCGCGGCGGGCGGTCCCTTCGCCGACCTGGTGCAGGAGACCGACCCGCGCGTCGCGGCCATCTTCACGGGCCACACCCACAAGCAGTACGCGTGGGACGCCCCGGTGCCGGGTAGCGACGGCGACACCCGACCGATCATCCAGACCGGCAACTACGGCGAGTTCCTCGGCCACGTCTCCCTCACGGTGGACGCCGAGTCGTTCGACGTCAGGGACTACACGGTCGAGAACGTGGCGCGCACCGCGACGCCGGCCGACGAGCTGGTCGCCACGTACCCGCGGGTCGCGGAGGTCGACGAGATCGTCGACGCGGCGCTGGCCGAGGCCGAGGAGATCGGCGCCCAGCCGGTCGGCGAGGTCACGGCGGACATCACCACCGCGTTCTCGGGCGGGTCGTACACCGACGGCGTCTGGACGGGCGGCAACCGCGACGACCGCGCGTCGGAGTCGGCGCTCGGCAACCTGGTGGCCAACTCCCTGCGCGACTCGCTGTCCAGCGAGGAGCGCGGCGGCGCCGACATCGGCGTCGTGAACCCCGGCGGTCTGCGCAACGAGCTCTACGTGGGCGAGGACGGCGTCATCACCTACGCCGAGGCCAACGCCGTGCTGCCGTTCGTCAACAACCTGTGGACGGTCACGCTCACGGGTGCGCAGCTCGACACGCTGCTCGAGCAGCAGTGGCAGACGGACGCGAACGGCGACCGGCCGTCGCGCCCGTACCTCGCGCTGGGGCTCTCGGACAACGTGTCGTACACGACCACGACGGCGGACCCGAACGCGACGCCGGGCGACAACGTCTCGTCGATCACGATCGACGGCGTGCCCGTCGACCCCGAGGCCGAGTACCGCATCGCGACGTTCTCGTTCCTCGTCGCGGGCGGTGACAACTTCCGGGTCTTCACCGAGGGCACGGACGGCCGGGACTCCGGTCTCGTCGACCGCGAGGCCTGGATCGACTACATCAGGACCTCGTCGCCGCTCACGCCGAGCTTCGCCCGCACGCGCACCGTGACCCCGGCGCTGCCCGGCACGGTGCAGGCGGGTGCGTCGACCGAGGTCAGCCTCTCCGGGCTCGACCTCACCTCGCTGGGCGCGCCGCAGAACACATCGGTCGAGACCTTCCTCGTCCCCGAGGGCGGCGCGGCGGCGGACGGCGTCTCGCTGGGCACCAGCCCGGTGGCCGACGGCGCCACGACGGCGACCGTGACCGTCCCGGCCGGGGCGGAGGCGGGTGCCTACCAGCTCCTGGTCGAGGCGGCGCCCTCGGGCACGACCGCCCGGCTGCCGCTGACCGTCGAGGCGGCGGGCCCGGAGGAGCCCACCGCCCCGGCGTGGATCCCTTGGAAGCTCTACTGGTGGGGCGACACCGTGTCCTGGCGCGGTGAGGTCTACGTGGCCACCCGACCGACGATCCTGCAGATCCCGGGCGTCGGCAGGCACAGCCCCTGGAAGCTGATCAACTAACCCCCTCTCGCCGAGGTAGTCACGTGGCCAGGTAGTCACGTGACTACTTCGCGGAGTGACTACCTCGGCGGGGTGGGCGCGTACCCTGGGGGCGTGAGCGAGACCGAGGCAACGAGCGATCCCACCGGCCCCGCGCCCGACGACGTCGAGGTGCGCGCGGTCGTCGACCCGGCGACCGTGCGCCGTGCGCCGCGGTACCGCGCGTTCTTCTGGACCGGGGCGGTCGTCGGCATCGTGCTCGGTCTCGCGCTGTCGCTGTACCTGGTCGGCTCGCCGTCGGGTGCGGCCCTCATGAAGCCGGGCGTCTACGTCACGGTGCTGACCGCCGCGATCACCCTCGGCACCACGCTGCTCGCCCTCCTGGTCGCCGTGATCGCGGACCGCAGGAGCCTGCGCGACCGCTCGCCCCGGGCCTGACGGCGGGCACGGCGGCCCACCCGACGCACACAGGTCACACCGGCCGCCGGTCGAGCGCTGCCTCTCGCATGGGATACTCGGTGCATGCCTCTGCGCGGAGACGGCCGACTGAACCACGATCTCATGCCCGGCGAGAAGGGCCCCCAGGACGCATGTGGCGTCTTCGGGGTCTGGGCTCCCGGCGAGGAGGTCGCCAAGCTCGCGTACTTCGGTTTGTACGCCCTCCAGCACCGCGGACAGGAGTCCGCGGGCATCGCCACCAGCAACGGTGAGCAGATCCTCGTCTACAAGGACATGGGCCTCGTGTCCCAGGTCTTCGACGAGACCGCCCTCAACGCCCTGACCGGCCACATCGCCGTCGGGCACTGCCGGTACTCCACCACTGGTGGCGTCACCTGGGAGAACGCACAGCCCACGCTCGGCCCGACGGCGTCGGGCACCGTGGCGCTGGGCCACAACGGCAACCTGACCAACTCCGCCGAGCTGGTGAACCTCGTCGCCGAGCGCTACGGCGCACAGCGCCGGGGCGAGCTCGCGCGGGGCAACACCACCGACACGGCTCTCGTGACCGCGCTGCTCGCGGGCGACGCGGACCGCACCCTCGAAGCCACGGCGCTCGAGGTGCTGCCACGTCTGCGCGGCGCCTTCTCGCTCGTCTTCATGGACGAGAACACGCTGTACGCCGCTCGCGACCCGCAGGGCGTGCGCCCGCTGGTGCTCGGCCGCCTCGACCGCGGCTGGGTGGTCGCGAGCGAAACGCCCGCCCTCGACATCGTGGGCGCCTCCTACGTGCGCGACGTCGAGCCCGGCGAGCTCATCTGTATCGACGCCGACGGCATGCGGTCCGTGCGCTTCGCGGAGGCCGAGCGTGCCGCGTGCGTGTTCGAGTACGTCTACCTGGCGCGTCCGGACAACACCCTCAACGGGCGCTCGGTGCACGCCGCGCGCGTCGAGATGGGCCGCGCCCTGGCGCGCGAGCACCCCGTCGAGGCCGACCTGGTGATCCCGACGCCGGAGTCGGGCACGCCCGCCGCCGTCGGCTACGCCGCGGAGTCCGGCATCCCCTTCGGCCAGGGCCTCACCAAGAACGCGTACGTGGGCCGCACGTTCATCCAGCCCTCCGACACGCTGCGCCAGCTCGGCATCCGCCTCAAGCTCAACCCGCTGCGCGAGGTCATCAAGGGCAAGCGCCTGGTGGTCGTGGACGACTCGATCGTGCGCGGCAACACCCAGCGCGCGCTGATCCGCATGCTGCGCGAGGCGGGCGCCGCCGAGGTGCACGTGCGCATCTCGTCCCCGCCCGTCAAGTGGCCCTGCTTCTACGGTATCGACTTCGCCTCGCGCGCCGAGCTCATCGCCAACGGCCTCGGCGTCGACGAGATCGGTCAGTCGCTCGGGGCCGACAGCCTCGGGTACATCAGCACGGAGGGCATGATCGCCGCGACGGAGCAGCCGGCGTCCCAGCTGTGCGCCGCGTGCTTCACGGGGAAGTACCCGATCGAGCTGCCGCCCGACGACCAGCTCGGCAAGCACCTGCTGGAGCAGGCGGAGCTGCCGCTCGGCCCGCCCGAGGACGGCCTGAGGCAGCTCACCGTGAGCACCGGCGGGGCGACCGCGCTCGACCATCCGTGAGTACGAACCACCCCACGAACGACGCAGGAGCACCAGTGACATCCGAAGGCCTGACGTACGCCGCCGCCGGCGTGGACACCGAGGCGGGCGACAAGGCCGTCGAGCTGATGAAGGACGCCGTGCGCCGCACGCAGGGTCCTGCCGTGCTCGGCGGCGTGGGCGGCTTCGCCGGCCTCTACGACCTGTCGGCCTTCCAGGGCTACCGTGCGCCGCTGCTGGCGACGTCGACGGACGGCGTCGGCACCAAGGTGGCAATCGCGCAGGCGCTCGACAAGCACGACACCATCGGGTTCGACCTGGTCGGCATGGTCGTGGACGACATCGTCGTGATGGGCGCCAAGCCGCTGTTCATGACGGACTACATCGCGACCGGCAAGGTGGTCCCCGAGCGGATCGCCGACATCGTGCGCGGCATCGCGCAGGCGTGTGAGGTCGCCGACACGGCCCTCGTGGGCGGCGAGACGGCCGAGCACCCGGGCCTGCTCGAGCCCGACGAGTACGACGTCGCGGGCGCCGCGACGGGCATCGTCGAGACCGACCGTGTGCTCGGCCCCGACCGGGTCCGCGAGGGCGACGTGCTCATCGCGATGGCGTCCAGCGGCCTGCACTCCAACGGGTACTCGCTCGTGCGGGCCGTGGTGCGCCACGCGGGGTGGTCGCTCGACCGGCACGTGGACGAGCTGGGCCGCACGCTCGGCGAGGAGCTGCTGGAGCCGACCCGTGTCTACGCATCCGACTGCCTGGCGCTGGCCGCCGACGATGCGGCACAGGTGCACGCCTTCACGCATGTCACGGGCGGCGGGCTCGCCGCCAACCTGGCCCGCGTGCTCCCCGCCGGTCTGGTGGCGACGGTCGACCGGGCATCGTGGGACGTGCCCGCGGTGTTCCGCATGGTTCGTGAGCTCGGCTCGGTGCCGAGCCGCGACCTCGAGAACACGCTCAACCTGGGCGTGGGCATGGTCGCGGTCGTGGGTGCGGACGGCGCTGACGCGGCACTGGCGCGGCTCGCCGCGCTGGGCGTGCCTGCCTGGACGCTGGGGACCGTCGGGACGCTCGATGCCGTGGAGGCGCAGGAGGACCTGGTTGCCGGGACGAAGGGCGTGTCCGGCGGTGCGGTCAGGCTGGTGAACGACTACCGCGGCTGAGGCGGTGACGCCGCCGGGCGGAGAGCCGGGCGTGGGGCCGGCGCGCAGGCGCCGGCACCCTCAGCGTGTGCTGCCGTCCTGCTCTGCCCAGTCGGAGTACCTGTTGTCGTACTCCTCGTCCTCCGGGAGTTCCCACCGTGACTCGGTCGCCACGTCCGTGCGGGAGTTCCCGCTGAGCTCCTGCTCGAGGGCGTGATAATTGGTCTCCGGGCTGTAGTACTTCAGCGCGCGAGCAACCTTGGTCTGCTTTGCCTTCTGACGGCCGCGGCCCATGGCTCCGACCCCCTCAACGTAGGAGCGGGGCGGCACCGTGCGTGGACGTGCGGCCCCGTAGCGTTTCGTCTGTCCAGGTTCCAACGTTACATGCTGGTACGACGTTTCTTCCAGTCCGTGGACGTGATTCGTCCCATCCTCCGGTGTGATGTTCGGACCATTCGCGTCCTGGCGGGTGCCAGTCGGCGGTCTGCCGTGGGAGAGCCCGACCCGGGCGAGGAAGCCCCGGACCTTGAGTAAGGTTTGACCTGTGCATGGTGTGGCGATGGTGCAGGCGCCAGGACGGCCCGGGTCGCCTCCGGGTGGAGTGGCGCGCCTCACGCTTCACCCGTTGCGTGCATTCGCACGAGCGCTTTGCCAGGTCCTTGTCGGGGTCAGGATGTGACCAGAAGATGGTTGCGTCGCGTGTGCGCGGTGACGGTGGCGTGTGGCCCGCTACGTGGGCGGCGTGTCGCACGTGTCCCAGACTCGCCCGAAACGGGCGCGCGTGGCGAGCGGCCGAGAAAGTGAGGAAATAAACCGCGTCCCCAAGTCGCCTAAATCCCGTTTGCTGCTAACAATGGTGCAAGAGCGGGTGTCGTCAACCGCCTGGTACGACCAGGCCGGCACCGTTCCGGAGGAGGTGCGGGGATGTCTATCCACGGAGAATCCGAGGTCCTGCTCACGCCTGCCGAGGTAGCGAGCTTGTTCCGTGTTGACCCCAAGACAGTAACGCGTTGGGCAAAAGCGGGAAAGCTCTCGTCGATCCGGACACTTGGCGGTCACCGCCGCTACAAGGAGTCCGAGGTTCGGGCGCTGCTCGGTGCAGCGGCAGACAGCTCGGGCGACTCCGACTCCTGAGTCGGACGTCGACGGATTGGCCGGCAGGTAGGACGAAGGCGCGCCGGGTGCTGCCCCCCAGCTCAGCCCCGCGCGCGCCTGAGCGCGACGGTCGTGACGACCGCCGCAGATAGAGCCACCAGGCCGATCGTGGCTCCGAGCAGAATCTTGGCGTTCCGGGCCCGGCGCGGTGAGTGCGCCGGGCCGTTCTTGTCGCCGGTGAGCATCGCCTTGGCGTCGCCGGCGGCCTGCTTGGCCTCCTGGGCGAGCCGCGAGGCCTGGTAGCCCGGGCTGAGCCGCGTCGTCAGCTCGTCGATCGCGGCGGCCAGCTCCGCGCGGCTGCGCAGCACCTCGGCCTTGAGCTCGCCGCTGCTGCCCTGCGGTGTGGTCGGAGTGCTCATCGGCCCATCCCCTCCTTGATCGACGCGATGTCGTCGCGCACGCGGTCGATGCTCTCGGGCTTGGTCGTGGCCTTCTTCAGCAGCTGGACGCCCACGAGCGCCAGCACGATCGTCACGAGCAGCATGAACCCGCCGATCACCAGCGCGGACAGCCACAGGGGCCACACGGTGCCCAGGCCGTACACGGCTGCCAGGAGCAGCACGCCGACGGCGTACGCCAGGATCAGCAGCGCCACTACCAGCAGCCCGATCCCGATCCCGGACTTCGTCGCCTTCTCGGTGAGCTCCGCCTTGGCGAGCGCGATCTCCGCGCGCACCAAGCGGCTCGCCTGCTCGGAGATCTGCTCGACGAGCCTGCCCAGGGAGGCCTGCCGGTCAGGATCCGG
Source organism: Promicromonospora citrea (assembly GCF_013004695.1). GTDB lineage: Bacteria > Actinomycetota > Actinomycetes > Actinomycetales > Cellulomonadaceae > Promicromonospora > Promicromonospora citrea. Next base: position 8,567 of record NZ_JABEMG010000091.1, on the reverse strand, counting down.
TGTGCCGCTCGTGGTGGGCCCTGCCTGGCCGTCGACCTTCGCGTCCTCGATCATCTGCCCTCCCGTGCCGGCATCGGTGTACGCCGTTGAAGACAACTCAACAGGTCAACGGCGTACGCGGCAATTCCAGAGGCGGCGCGTCCTTCATCGAAAACGTGTGAAAGGAAACACACGCCACGCCAGCAGGTGCGGAACGAATTGCCGGAAAGGCCGTTTCGTGTGGTGTTTTGCGTTCAGGAGGTGATCAGATACTCGCCACGAGGATGCCGCCGACCAGCAGCCAGATCACGAGGGCCGAGACGGCCGTCCCGACCATGAGCAAGCTCTTCGTGCCGGTCGACAGGTCGCTCCCACCGATCCGGAGGTTCACGAGGACCGCGAGCACGCCCACCACGGCACCTACCAGGCCGCCGAACGCGACGAGAAGGATGGGGAGCATGCCGAGGATCCGCACGAGGACGGGCGCCGGCTCGACGGCGAGGTAGGTCGCCCCGTTCACCTCGACGGGCGGCACCGGCGAGAACAGGGCGGTGCGTCCGAGCTTCGCCACCACGGGGCGTCCGTCCGCGCCCTGCAGCGCGAACGCCCGCTTACCGGCGCTGGGCGCCTTGCTGCCGTCCACGGTCAGATAGCTGCGGCTCCACCAGACGTCCGGAACGAGGCGGACCTGGCCCGAGATACCGGGAATGTCGAGAGTGCGTGAAGCCATGCCGGGAACGTAGCAGGGGGCCGCACGCGATCGGCGCGGCCAGCCGGTTCTTCACCCTGGACAACGGAAGAACCCCCGGAACCTGGGGGTCCGGGGGTTCTTGCTGTGGCTCCGACCGGCGTCGATCCGGTGACCTTTCGATTTTCAGTCGAACGCTCTACCAACTGAGCTACAGAGCCCTAGCGCGAACGCCCGGATAGTCGAGACCGACAACCCGGGCGCCTCTCGCGCGACCCTGACGGGACTTGAACCCGCGACCTCCGCCGTGACAGGGCGGCGCGCTAACCAACTGCGCTACAGGGCCTTGGAACTGCTTGGACGCTTCCCGCATCCGGGGGGCTCGTTTCGAACCGTGAGGATCCTAACCCACCTCGGGGCCGAATCTGAAATCGAATCGGACCGAGCCGGGATGACCTGCCTCACAGCGGTCAGAGCGAGGCTCTGACGAGCCTCTTCGTACCCCCAACGGGATTCGAACCCGTGCTACCGCCGTGAAAGGGCGGGGTCCTAGGCCGCTAGACGATGGGGGCTGGGACGCGGCAAGTCTACAGGCGAGCCACGGTCGCGCCGCACGGTCCGGAGTGTGGTCGGGCCGGGGGATGATGGGGCCGTGGTGGAGATGACGCGCGAGGACTTCGAGGCCGCCGTCAGCGAAGGGCTGGACCTCGTCCCGGCCGACCTCGCGGCGCAGATGGACAACGTCGTGGTGCTCGTCGAGGACGACGCGCCGGCCGACGACCCCGAGCTGCTCGGCCTCTACGAGGGCGTGCCGCTCACCGAGCGGGACCACATGTGGGCGGCGGGGGCGCTGCCCGACCGCATCACGATCTTCCGGAACCCGACGCTCGCCATCTGCGACACCCGTGAGGACGTCGTCGAGGAGGTGGCGATCACCGTGGTGCACGAGATCGCCCACCACTTCGGCATCGACGACGACCGGCTGCACGAGCTCGGCTGGGGCTGACCCGGGGAGCGGCGCGTCCGGGCGTCGGGACGAGGGAGCGCCCGCCCGGCGGTGCCGGACGGGCGCTCCCTGCCCACGGGTGGGCGGACGAGCTCGAGGCTCAGTCCCGGGTGCCGTACTCCCAGTGCCAGGGCTCGGGCTTGCTGCCGCCTGCCTGGGCCCAGCCCGGGTGCCGCCACCCGTACCGGTCCGCGTGGGCGACCATCCAGGCGTGCTCGGCCGTGCCGAACGACTCGATACCGCCCGACAGGTCGACCGCCTGGCCGAAACCGTGGTTGGAGGTGCCGGGTACGGCCGCGAGGCCGCCCCGGGCGGACGCGACGGCGATCTGCTCGCCGTACGAGCGGTACCCGTCCGTCAGGTCGAAGTTCCGGCCGAACGCGTCGCGGAAGCCGCGGTTCAGCTTCTCGAGCGCCGCCGCGGCGTCGCACCGCAGGCGCTCGCCGTGCGCGAAGCTCACGGAGCACAGGACGTCGGACGGGATCTCGCCGTTGCCGTAGCCCTTCGCCGCCTCGGCCATCGCCGCCGCCTTGCGCTCGGCGGCACGGGCTGCCTTGGCGGCCTTGCGCTTCTCCGCGGCCTTCTTCGCCGCGGCGATCTCCTCGGGCGTCGGGCCGGCCTTGACCGACACGACGGCATCGGTCGTCGCGATGAGGCGCTCGAGCGACGCGGTCTTCTTCTCGATCCGGGTCGCGGGAGACGTCGGGGCGTCCGCACGGGCCGCCTCCGGCGCGTCCGCCGGCTCGTCGATCGCCTCGGCGAGCGGCGTCTGGAGGAGGGGGAGGCGCGCGGCGTCCTGCGGCGTGAGCGACGTGGTGCCGTTCGCGACGCCAGGCAGGTTCGTGGGCGCCGTGGGGTCGGCGGCCGCCTCGACGTCCCGCTTCGCGGCCTTCGAGCCGGTCGTCTTGTCGTCGGCCTTCCGCCCGGCCTGCTTGTCGGCTCTCTTCCCGGCGGCCTTGTCCACGGCCTGGTCCACGGCCTGGTCCACGGTCTTGTCCGTGGTCTTGTCCGTGGTCGCGGCCGGCGAGCCGCCCGAGGCGCGCTCGGCGAGCGGGGTGCGTCCCGTGCTGCGCGAGGCAGCCGCGGGGCGGCGCTCGCCGGCGGTGTCGTTGGCCTTCTCGACCACGGCCCGCAGGTCGCGGGCGGCCGCGCGGACGCGCTGGCGCTCCGCGCGGGTCAGGTCGCCCTCGCGGGCCACGTAGTCGGCGTCGTCGAGGACGGCGGTCGCACGCTCCGTGGCGGTGCGGACGGCGGGGTCGGCCGTGGGGGACGGCTGGACGGTCGGTTCTGCGGCGGACGCCGTGCCCGGTGCGCCGCCGTCGCCCCCGGCGAGGCCGACCGCCGCTGTGGTGGTCAGGGCCGCCGAGGTGAGTGCTGCGGCGATCGCGAGGGACGAGCGGGTCATGCGGGGGTGGACCCGCTGCACGGCGACCGTCGGGTGGGCCCGGTGCGCGCCCGGGCGTCGTGAACGACGGGGGAGGAGCTGGTGCGTCCGCGTCAAGAGAGGGTCCTGTGCTCGGGGGCAGGGACGGTGTGCGTGGAGGGCACGGCGAAGTTCGGTGTCTGGGGCACGCTGAGCTTCCGTTCTCGCGGCCGGGTAGGTGCGGCACCGTGAGGGTCGGTCTTCCCTCGGACGGGCGGCGTCGCGTACGCCGGCTGCTGACTGGCCACGCGCGCGGCCGGCTGGTCTCGCCTCCGGAAGCACGTCAGGAAGAGGCTTCACGGAGGGGCCAGGGGCATCCACGGTCATGGCGGTTGCCGCACGGAACCGGCGCAGGGGAGGCGCGAGGGGGTGTGGTGCCGTGCGGCAACCCTTCAATATTGAACGACCGTCCAGTTGCTCCGGAACCCCCTGGACGGAGGCATGCCTCACACATGTCGCGGGCGCATGGTGGCGTAGCGGTGAAACCCGGACAAGCCGGGGTGAGCGCCCTCACACCGTGGCGTCCTGGCTGGGCGGAGCCCCCCGCGCTGCGTGACACTTCTGGCCATGGCCCACCACCACCAGGCCGCGCCCGGGTCCGAGCCCACCCCTGCCGGACAACCCGTGACCGTGTCCATCCACCGCGTCGTGCACCCCGACCACGTCCCCGAGGTCACCGCCTGGGTGCAGGCCGGCGTCAACCTCGCCAACCGCTGGCCCGGGTTCCTCGGCTCCGGCTGGATCCGCGCCGCCGAGGGCTCGCGCGACTGGCACATGCTCTACCGCTTCGCCGACGCCGAGCGCCTCGCCGCCTGGGAGCGGTCCGACGAGCGCCGCACGTGGCTCGCGCAGGGCACCGGGCTGGTCGAGGAGCTCCGCTACCAGCAGCGCACGGGCATCGAGGGGTGGTTCGACGACCCGACGCGCACCGACGAGCCCGCCGACGTCGCGGCCTCCGTGGTGCCGCCCCGGTGGAAGCAGGCCACGAGCATCTGGCTCGGGTTCTTCCCCGTGAACCTGCTGTTCACGGCCCTCGTCACCGGCCTGGTTCCCGGGTGGGACGGCGTCCCCCTCGTGCTCAAGGTGCTGATCTCGACGCTCGTCCTGACGCCGGTGATGGCCTACTGGGTGCTGCCCTGGGTCACCCGCCGCCTCCACGGCTGGCTCCACGCGGGCTGAGTCTCGCCGCGCCCCGCGAGCCAGCCGGAGAGGCGCTCGGGGCGGTCGGTGATGACGGCGTCGACGCCCGCCGCCACGAGCGCCGACCAGGCGGCCGGGTCGTTCGCGGTCCACGCCATGACGCGCAGGCCGGCGTCGTGCAGGCGGGACACGAGGCGGGGGCTGCCGGTCACCGTCGTGACCGACGGGTTGCACGCGACCACGCGCAGGCGCTCGCAGAGCCGCAGCAGCCCCGGCGGGTCGAACGAGACGAGCAGCCCGCCCGGCAGGTGGGGCGCGACGTCGCGCACCGTGGCGACCGTGCCCGGCCAGAAGCTCTGCACGAGGACCCTGCGGTCGAAGCCGGCCGCGGCGATCGTCGCGGCGACCTTCTCGACCTGACGGGTGCCCCACGAGCCCTTGAGCTCCAGGAGCAGGTCGGTGCCGGGGTGTCGCGCGAGCACGCCCAGGACGTCGTCCAGCGCGGGCACCCGCTGGCCCGCGAAGGCCGGTGCGAAGCGCACCCCGGCGTCGAGCGCGTGCACCTGTGCCGCGGTCAGGGCGGCCACCTTGCCCGTGCCGTCGGTCGTCGCGTCCACGGTCTCGTCGTGGATCACTGCCCCGGCGCCCTCGGCGGTCGGCTGCAGGTCGATCTCGACGGCGTCCACGCCGGCGCGGCACGCGGCCTCGACGGCCGCGAGCGTGTTCTGCGGTGCCACGGCGGAGTAACCGCGGTGCGCGACGACGGCGGTGCCGAGCCGTGGGCTCTGCCAGGAGCCCTCCGCGGCGCTCCGCCGTGTGCTGCCTGCGGGACGGACGACCATGCTGACCTCCGGTGTCGAACCTTCGGGCCTGCGGTTCTCCTGCCACGCTACGTCGCCGCGGCGGGTTCGGCGCCGGAGTTCCGGCAACGTTCCCGGACAGTTCATCGACCGTCCCCGGAGGTAGCCGATGCACGGATCTTCAGCGCCTGATGGTTACATGTGCGCCATGGCCCGATCTCTCACCGCCACCGCGCGCGGCGCGCTCGCCGCGGCAGCCCTGCTGCTCACGCTCACGGCCTGCACCGGCGACGGCGAGCCGGACGCCGAGGCGAGCGCGTCGCCGTCCGGGTCCCCGAGCGCGACGACGTCGCAGCAGGCCGACCAGGGAGCCGCTACGGACGCGCCCCTGAACGCCAACCAGGCGTGCGCCGCCATGTACGTCGAGGAGCACGGCGCGGAGGGCGCGACGCTCGAGGAGCGGATCGGCGACGCCCTCGTCGGGGCCGCCGGGGGCCTCACGGGCACGTCGGCCGACGAGATGCACGCGCTCGCGGTCGAGCTCGGCCGCCTCGAGACGCGGGTGCCGGAGGAGTTCCGCGAGCCCGTGCAGCAGGTCCGTGTGCCGTTCCTGCAGCTCCAGGAGGGTCTCGACCTCGGTGCCGAGCAGCAGATCGAGCTCGACATCGCCTCCACCGTGGAGGGCCTCAAGGCTTTCGAGAAGCTCTGCTGAGCCCGCGGTCGGTCAGCCGAAGATGCCCTGGCCCGGCGTGAGCACGCGCCGCGGGTCGTACCGGTCCTTGGCCTGGCGCACGAGGGGCCAGCGCTCCCCGTAGTGCGCGCGCCAGTCGGCCGTCGTCAGGTGCAGGGCGTTGACCGGGTACTGCGTGCCGCCGACGGCACGGACACGGGCGTACAGCGCGTCGTTGTCGGCGAGGAGCCGCGCGGCCTCGGCGTCGTCGGGCGGGCTCACCGCGCGCAGGAGCGCGAGGAGGAAGAAGACGGGGCCCTCCGGGACCCGGACCTGTGGGCGCGTGACGAGGGTCCGGTCGGTCGGGTAGAGCAGGGCCACGCCCCCGGCGTCGGCGGGCGTGAGCGTGGTGAGCAGCTCGGTGACGATCTCGTCGGTCGCGGCGTCCGGGACGAGGAGGTTCAGCCACGGGCTCGGCAGCCGCAGCGCCTCGATCTGCTCGACGGTCTCGTAGATCCGGTTCAGCCAGTCGAAGTACGGCATGTCGACGACGTCGACGCCCGACGGCGCGAGGCCGGCCAGCAGCGCGTCGTCGTCGGGCTCCTCGGTCGTGAACCACGACCCGGCCTCGAGGACGAACACGAAGCCGTCGTCGTCCGTGGGGACGAACTGGCCCTCGAGGTAGTCGAACCGGCCGTCGGCGAGCGCGGTGCGCTGGGCCGCCGTCAGGTCGGTGACCTCCGGGTAGGTGAGCGTGTAGACGCGGGCCGACGTGGGGGCTGTCTCGAGCCGCACCGTGGCGCGGACGATGACGGCGAACTGGCCCAGCCCGCCGAGCACGGCCTCGAAGAGCTCACGCTCCTCGGTGTCCGAGCACGTCAGGAGCCTGCCGTCGCCCGTGACCACCTGGAGCTCCAGAGTGTTGTCGACGAGCAGGCCGTGGTGCTGCGACGCGCCGCCGATACCACCGACGCTGAGCGTGCCACCCACGGAGAGGCCGAGGTAGTCGGTGCTCACGGGCGGCGCCACGCCGACGCCGAGGGCGGTACGGACCAGGTCGAGCCACTGCACGCCCGCGTCGACCACGGCGTGGTCGGGCGTGATCTCGTGGATCGTGGCCAGCGTGCGTGAGTCGATCACGACGCCGCCGTCGGCCTGCGCCTGGCCGAAGGCCGAGTGGCCCTGGCCGCGGACGGCGACGGTCAGGCCGTGCTCGTTGGCGAACCGGACCACGGTGACGACGTCGTCGACCGAGCCGGGGCGGAGCACGGCGCGCGGCAGGTTGTGGGCGAGGTTCCCGTAGTCGGTGGCGGCCTCGGCGAGGGCGACCTCGTCGGTGACGAGCTCACCGTCGAGATGAGGGATGCGGACGGCCCCGGTGGTGTTCTCGGGGAGGCTGGTGAGCCAGCGGGAGGTGGCCGGGTCGAAAGCGACGACGGCGGCGCCTGCAAGAAACGTTCGGCGGTCGAGCTGTGCCATGTCTGCCCCTCAGCGTCGTGTCGGGCGTCCACGGTAGCGGTACGGATGCCCGCGTTGGTGCCATTTCCGTGGATGAGGTCTTGTGCAGATCTGGCATATCCTGCGCGGTTATCCGTATTTTCCCGACAAACCCCCCTGTGGCGTCGATCACCGCAGGCCGTGGCGGTGGGCGGGGACGGGGGATTTCTGGTGACCGGCTGGGATCCCGCCGCGTGAGGCGCCATCATGGGCCCATGCTCTCCAGCGCAGAGTCCGGGACCGACGCCTCCGACGACCCGGCGGACACCTCCGCCCGCCCGCCCGCCGAAGGCGACCTCGTTGACGACCTCGGCCCGTTCGAGAACCTCGAGCGCGAGGTCCGGCTGCTGATCCGCCGGGCGCAGTCGTCCGGGGCGCGGATCGCGCGCCGGGTGCATCCCGAGCTCGAGGCGAGCGCCTACCCGCTCCTGGCCTTCGTGGCCGAACGGCCCGGCGCCAGAGGGTCCGACCTCGCGTCGTACTTCGGCGTCGGCCGGGCGACGGTGTCCCGCCAGCTCAGCCGGCTTGCCGACCTCGGGCTCGTCGACCGCACCGTCGACCCCGAGGACAGCCGTGGTCAGCGCATCACGCTCACGCCCGACGGCGCCGAGCGCTTCGAGCGGGCGCGCACGAGCCGGGTCGCCATGCTCGAGGGTGCTCTCGCCGACTGGGAGAAGGAGGACGTCGCCGAGCTGGCGCGCCTCCTGGGCCGCTACTCGGCCGACATCGTGGCGTGGAAGGAGAGCGGGCACTGAGCCTGTCGGCCCAGTGCCCGCGTCCGGTCAGCCCTCCTCGAACGTGAGGCTGACGGAGTTCATGCAGTAGCGGTCGCCCGTCGGCGTCTGGGGCGCGTCGTCGAACACGTGGCCCAGGTGCGAGCCGCACGTCGCGCAGCGCACCTCGGTGCGCACCATGCCCAGCGAGCGGTCCTCGACGAGCTCGACGGCATCGCCCGCCAGCGGGCTGTAGAACGACGGCCACCCGCAGTGCGAGTCGAACTTCGTGTCCGACCGGAACAGCTCGGCGTCGCACGCGCGACACCGGTAGACGCCGGTGCGCTTCTCGTCGAGGAGCTCACCCGTCCAGGCGCGCTCCGTGCCCGCCTGGCGGAGCACCGCGTACTCGTTCGGCGAGAGCCGCTCGCGCCACTCCTGGTCGGACCTGGTGATCTTGTACGTCATCGCTTCACCTCCGCTCAGAGCAACTGCCGGTGGTCCGGCGCTGTTCCCTCACGGGAACCTCCGTCAGGTTCTCGTCAGCCGGCCGCGGAGGCGTTGGTGCTGCCCGCGCCCCGGCCCCGGCCGCCGCGTCGACGACGACGGCGCGGCGCACCGTCCGGGCGCGCCGCGGAGTCGCCCTGGCCG
>NZ_JABEMG010000090.1 GCF_013004695.1 Promicromonospora citrea | reverse complement strand
CGCGCCGTGGCTGGCGGTCGCCGTCGCCGACCGCGCGCCGGGGCGGGCCGACGCCCGGATCCGGTCGGCCGCGCCGATCGACGAGGCCACGGCGCGGGACGTCGCCGGTGACCTCCTCGCGACCGCGGACCAGATCCGCTGGGAGGACGGCGGCGTCGTGGCCCGCCGCGTCGAGACCCTCGGCGCGATCGTGCTGAACGACGTGCCCCTGACCCGACCGGACCCGCTGCTCGTCCAGGCGGCGGTGCGCGACGGCCTGCGGCGCGGCGGGCTGTCGGCGCTGCGCTGGTCGGAGACGGCGCTCGCCCTGCGGGAGCGGCTCGCGTTCTGCCACGCGCACCTCGGCGCCCCGTGGCCCGCGGTGGACGACGACGCCCTGCTGGACCGTCTCGACGACTGGCTGGGCCCCGAGCTCGCCGCGGTGCGCGGCACGCGGGACCTGGCCCGCATCGACGTCGCGGCGGCGCTCCGTAGCCTGCTGCCGTGGCCCGACGCGGTGCGCTTCGACGAGCTCGCACCCGAGCGGATCCCGGTCCCCTCGGGCTCCTCGGTCCGGCTCGCGTACGACGGTGCCGAGCCGCCGGTGCTGGCCGTGAAGCTGCAGGAGGTGTTCGGCTGGACGGAGACACCGAGGGTCGCCGACGGCCGGGTGCCGGTCGTGCTCCACCTGCTCTCGCCCGCACGACGCCCGGCGGCGATCACGAGCGACCTCGCGTCCTTCTGGGCGCAGGGATACCCGCAGGTGCGCGCGGACCTGCGGGCGCGCTACCCGCGTCACCCGTGGCCGGAGGACCCGCTGTCCGCCGTCGCCACGGCGCGCACGAAGCCGCGGCGGTGAAGGCCGGACCCCGGCAGACCGATGACTTCGGGGCCGCCCGCTCGTCCACCACCTCATGAGCGACGCGACGACCGACTTCCTCTCCGACGGTCCCGAGCTGTTCGCGACGACGTGTGTCGCGGACTATCCGACGGCCTACCCCTGGTGGGAGGCTCTGCTCGGCGGCCCGCCGACGTTCCGGGCGACGCCCACCGAGGCGGTGTGGGAGGTCGCTCCGCACCGCTGGATCGTGCTCGAGGAACGCGCGGAGCGGGCCGGTCACGCCGCGCACACGCTGTACGTGGACGACCTGGACGCCCGCGTCGCGGCGATCCGGGCCAGGGGCCTCGACCCGTCGGGCCACGAGACCTATGGCGCCGTGCGCAAGGTGCTCTTCCGCGACCCCGAGGGCAACGAGATCGGGTTCGGCGGCGGCGAGGCGTAGCGGTCAGGCGCCGTCCCCGGCCACCGCTCCTGCGCCCAGGGGCGCGGCCACTGCTCGATGTCGCGCGGGTAGGTGGTGATCGCCGACGGCACGTCGACGCGCAGCGCCGGGTCGAGCGAGTCGTGGCTCTCTGCGGAGATGCGGGCCGACGACGCGCCCGTCGCCGCCCCCTGGGCGCGCCCTGCTCGGCGCGGCACGGCGGTTATCCTGGCTCGCATGTCCGCCACGACCTCCCTCGGTGATGACTGGGTCCCCGCAGCCGACGGCGTCCGCGAACGCCGCGCCGCGCGGGTGATCGTCGTGGACGGCACCGGCCGCGTGCTGCTCGTGCGGGGCCACGACGCGGACCAGCCCGAGCGGTCCTGGTGGTTCACCGTCGGCGGCGGCATCGACCCGGGGGAGAGCGCCGAGCAGGCGGCGCTGCGCGAGGTGCGCGAGGAGGCGGGCCTCGTGCTCGCTGCCGACGACCTGGTGGGCCCGGTGCTCACCCGGACCGGCATCTTCGAGTTCTACGCCGAGACGTGCCGTCAGCACGAGGTGTTCTACCTGGCCCAGGTGGCCGACGCCGTCGAGGTGTCCGCCGCGGGCTGGACGGAGGCCGAGCGCGAGCTGCTCGACGAGATGACCTGGATGACGCCGGCGCAGCTGCGCGACCAGCCGCTGGAGGTGTTCCCGCCCGAGCTGCCCGACGTCGTGGACCGCCTGCTCGCGGGGTGGGACGGACAGGTGCGGCACCTCGGCGTCCAGCTCGACGACTGAGGCCTCGGCCGGCGGGCCGGACGGCTGCCGACCCCGCGCGGAATGAATCAGGATAAGAATGCACGCTCCCACGCATTCCTGGCGCCTTTTCCATGAATGCGAATGGAGATCTTCCTCTGCGCGCGCAGGCGCAAAGAATTCGTGTTTAGCGTGAGCGCGGCAGGGGGACATCCCACGGAAGGTGCACGTCATGGAAAGACTCACCAAGGCAGCGCTCGCGACCGGCGGTGCGGCCGCCCTGCTCCTCGGGGGAGCGGGCACGCTGGCGTACTGGACCGCCGAGGGCACCGCCACCGGTCCTGACCTCGTCGCAGGCAGCTTCACGGTGACGGCGACCACGTGCGACGACGCGTGGACGCTCGAGGACGGCACACCGCTGCCCGAGGGCGGCGCGATCGTCCCCGGCGACACGGTCACGCTGGAGTGCGTCTACACGATGGACGCCGAGGGAGAGCACATCGCGCTGGGCGCCGTGGACGTCAGCGCGCCCGACTGGGAGGCCGACAACGCGCTCACCGCCGAGCTGACGCTCGCCGACCCGACGGTCACGGTCAACGGTGCCGAGACGACGCTGCCGGCGCCGATCGAGACGGGCAGCACCGTCGAGGTCGGGCTCGGCGTGACGTTCGACGGCGAGGGCGCGACGAACGCGTCCCAGTCGACGACGGAGGCGGCGCTGACGGCGGCGCTCGCCGACGTCACGGTGACCCTGACGCAGGCGCACCAGGAGGCCGGCGCCGGAGCGGCCGGCTGACATGCGCACGGGGCTCCGACTCCTGGGACGCGCCGCCGCGGTGGTCGTCGTCGTCCTGGGCGGCGCGGCGCTCCTGGCGGGGGTGATCGTCCCGCGGCTCGCCGGAGCGACGCCGTACGCCGTGCTGAGCGGCTCCATGGAACCGACCCTGCCGCTGGGGGCGCTCGCCGTCGTGCGCCCGGTGGACCCCGCGTCGATCCGCACCGGGGACGTCATCACCTACCAGCTCCGCTCGGGCGAGCCGGTCGTCGCGACGCACCGGGTCGTCGGGCTGGGGTCGACGGTCGCGGGCGAGCCGATCTTCGAGACCCGCGGCGACGCGAGCGCGGCGACCGACGCGGAACCCGTCCGGGCCGTGCAGGTCCAGGGCCGCCTCTGGTACGCGGTGCCCTCCCTGGGCCGGGTCGGGACGCTGCTCACGGGTGCGCAGCGCGACGCGCTGTCCGCCGGGCTCGTCGTCGTGCTCCTCGGGTACGCGGCGTGGCAGGTGGTCGGCGCCGTCCGCGAGCGGCGTGCGGCCTCCGGCAGGTCGCCGACGCGCCCGGCCGGGTCGGCGGCCGTCGTCCTCGTCGTGGCGGCCGCGCTGACCGGCTCCGTCCCGGGCGTGCCCGGGGCGGCCGCCGCGGACGCCGGCCCGCCCGGCGTGGGCCTCAGCCTCGACGGCCGGACCTGGACACGGGGGACGCTCACGCCACTGTTCGACCCCGGCCTGCGCTGGGTCCCGGGTGACGCCAGGGCGGCGAGGTTCTACGTCCGCAACGAGTCGTCGACGGCGGCGACGGCCCGGGTGCAGGTCCGGGTCGGGCCCGGCACGGAGGCCCTCGACGAGGACCTGACCGTCCGGACCCGGCTCGCGGACGACGGGTGGACGCCCGGGGCGCGGTCCGCGCCGGTACGGCTCGACGCCGGCGGCGTGGTCCCCGTCGACGTCGAGGTGGGGTTCTCCGCGGGCTCGACGAATGACACCCGGCGGGCGAGGACGCCCCTCGACGTGCGGGTGACGCTCACCGGCGACGTGGACGGGTCGGGCGACCCGTCGCCGCCGGCCGACGCGCTGGCGCCGACCGGCGCCGGGGTGCTCGGCCTGCTCGTGCTCGCCGTGACCGCGGTGCTGGTGGGGGCGGGACTGCGGCGACGGCCCGAGGCGCGGACCGGGGGGCGCCATGGCTGACCGGCGGCTCCGGACCGGCCTGGTCGCGCTCCTCGTCCTGGCGTCCTGCCTGAGCGGGGGAGCCGCGTGGGCCTGGTGGTCGGCCGTCGTGACGGCGCAGGCACCGCCCGTCTCCTCCGGCACCCTCGACCTCACCGGCGGCCCCGAGACCGGTCAGGAGCTCCTCGTCGGTCCGGGCGGGACGTGGACGTACTCGGCCCTGACGCTGACGGGGGCGCTGCCCGGCGAGAGCGTCGCACGCAGGATCGTGCTGCGGTCGTCGGGCACCGCGCCGCTCACGGTGACCGGGACCGCCACGACGGCGACCGCGGCTCTCGGCCAGGACCTGCTGCTCACGGCGACGCAGGGCGGTGCGCCCGCCAACGCCACCGTGGACGGCCTGCGGACCGGTACCTGCTCCGGCTCGGTCCTGGTGGACCGGCAGCCGGTGGGGACGGCGGCGACGACGTTCCTGCCGGGCGCGACGATCGCGCCGGGACAGACCCTGACCCTCTGCGTCGTCCTGGGGCTCGACGGCGACGCGCCCGGCAGCGTGCAGAACCAGGGCACGACGGTGTCGCTCACGTTCACCGCGCGGCAGGCGGGCGCATGACGGCGGGCCGGGCACGGGTCAGGGCTCCGGTGCTCCGCGTGCCGTCCGGCGTGCTGGTCGGCGTCCTGCTCGGAGCGCTCCTCGGTGCGCTCCTCGGCGCGGGGCTCTCCGCCGGGACGCCGCCGGCGTGGGCCTGGTGGAGCGACCAGGCGGTCGTGCGGTCGGGCCAGCTGGCGGCCGGGTCCGTGCCCGCGCCGGTCGCGCGGTGCGGTGCGCTCGGCGTGGCGTCCGTCCGGTTCGACTGGACCGCTGTGCCCGGTGCCACGCAGTACGTCGTGCACTTCGGCGCGAACGGCGCCACCACGCGGACGGTCACGGGGACGAGCTTCGTCACCGCGGACCTCATCGGGCAGGGCACGTTCTGGGTCACCGCACAGCGGCAGTTCCCCGCCACCACGTGGACCTCCGTGCCGTCGAACCGGCTCGGCTACACCGTGGCGGTCGTCTCGCTGTGCGGGTAGCCGGGCTCGCCCGACGTAGAATGGTGGGTCGTGATCACCCCCACCATCGGCGTCCTCGCCCTCCAGGGCGACGTCCGCGAGCACCTGGCCGCCCTCGAGTCCGTCGGCGCGCGCGCCGTGGCCGTGCGGCGCCCCGCCGAGCTGAGCGCGGTGGACGGCCTCGTGCTCCCGGGCGGCGAGTCCACCACGATCGACAAGCTGCTGCGGATCTTCGAGCTGCGTGACCCGCTGCAGGCCCGCATCAAGGAGGGCCTGCCGGTCTACGGGTCGTGCGCGGGCATGATCCTGCTCGCCGACCGCATCCTGGACGGCACGGCCGACCAGCAGACGGTCGGCGGGATGGACGTCGTCGTCCGGCGCAACGCGTTCGGGCGTCAGGTGGACTCGTTCGAGACCGACCTCGAGGTCACGGGGATCTCCGACGTCGAGGGCGGCGGGCCGGTGCGTACCGCGTTCATCCGTGCCCCCTGGATCGAGGAGGCCGGGCGCGACGTCGAGGTGCTGGCCCGCATCCCCGCCGTGGATACGCAAGGCCGTCCGGTGGCGGCCGCCGGTAGAATCGTGGCAGCACGGCAGGGGCCGCTGCTCGCCACCTCGTTCCACCCCGAGATCACGGGGGACACACGGGTGCACGGGCTGTTCGCCGGCATGGTCGCGGGCGCCTGAGCGGTCGTCCGGTACCGTTTCGGCACCGTTCGACGCCACTGCACCAGTCACCGCTAACGCAAGGAGTCAGGTAAAGGCATGTCAGGTCACTCCAAGTGGGCCACGACCAAGCACAAGAAGGCCGCGATCGATGCCAAGCGCGGCAAGCTCTTCGCCAAGCTGATCAAGAACATCGAGGTCGCTGCGCGCACGGGTGGCGGGGATCTCGCCGGTAACCCGACGCTGTTCGACGCGGTCCAGAAGGCGAAGAAGTCGTCGGTCCCCAACGACAACATCGATCGTGCCGTCAAGCGCGGCTCCGGCGAGGGCGCCGACGCCGTCGACTACCAGACGATCATGTACGAGGGCTACGGCGCGAACGGCATCGCCGTGCTCGTCGAGTGCCTCACCGACAACAAGAACCGTGCCGCCTCCGAGGTGCGTCTCGCGTTCACCCGCAACGGCGGCAACCTCGCCGACCCGGGCTCGGTGTCCTACCTGTTCTCGCGCAAGGGCCTCGTCGTGGTGCCCAAGGCGGACGGCGTGACCGAGGACGACGTCATGCTCGCCGCGCTCGACGCCGGCGCCGAGGAGGTCACCGACCAGGGCGAGGTCATCGAGGTGCTGAGCGAGGCCACGGACCTGGTGCAGGTCCGTACGGCCATCCAGGAGGCCGGCATCGAGTACGACTCGGCCGACGTCATCTGGCACCCGTCGATGCAGGTCGAGGTCGACGTCGAGGGCGCGCGCAAGATCACGCGCCTCATCGACGCGCTCGAGGACAGCGACGACGTGCAGAACGTCTACGCCAACTTCGACGCGAGCGACGAGGTCATGGCGGCGCTGGACGAGGAGTCCTGAGCCGGTCCGCACCCGGGCGAGCCTGACGCCCACCCGCGAACGCGCATGAGAGGGTTTCCTCCGTGCGCGTTCTCGGTGTCGACCCCGGTCTGACCAGGTGCGGCGTCGGCGTCGTCGACTCGCTGCCCGGGCGCAGGGCACGGATGGTGGCCGTCGGCGTGATCCGCTCCGACGCCGAGCTGTCGACCGACCTGCGCCTGCTGCGCATCGCCGAGGGCCTGGACGCCTGGATGGACGAGCACGTGCCCGACGTCGTCGCGGTCGAGCGCGTCTTCGCGCAGCACAACGTCGGTACCGTGATGGGCACCGCGCAGGCCGCGGGGCTGGCGATGGTGGCGGCCGCGCGCCGGAGGGTCCCCGTCGCGCTGCACACGCCGTCCGAGGTCAAGGCCGCCGTGACCGGTTCGGGGCGCGCCGACAAGGCCCAGGTGACCACCATGATCACCCGCATCCTCGAGCTCGAGGAGGCACCCCGCCCGGCCGACGCCGCCGACGCGCTCGCGCTCGCGGTCTGCCACCTGTGGCGGCCGTCGGGCGCGCTGCAGGGCGGCGAGCGGCACGAGCTGACACCGGCCCAGCGCGCCTGGGCCGCCGCGGAGCAGGCCGCGAAGCAGCGCCCCCGCCGCTGAGGGCCGGACCTTCCCCTCGGCGCCACGCCGCGCGTTCCCCGCGGAGTGCAGAGTTCGTGCCGCCGCCGGCCCGCCGGAGCGTCACGAACCCTGCACTCGAAGACGCGAGTCGAGCGGGGTGGTGCTCCGCGCCGGACGGGCGCGCCCGGCGTGGGGCGCCCGGCGCGGGTGCGTCGGGTTGTTAGGGTGCTCGCACGGGCGTTCGACCCGTGGACGAGAGCACATCGAGGAGGGGGAGCCCGTGATCGCCTCGCTGACGGGGACCGTGGCCCACGTGGGTCTCGACCGCGCGGTGGTGGACGTCGGGGGTGTCGGCTACCTGGTGCACGCCACGCCCGCGACGCTCGCGGGGCTCCGCACCGGCGAGACGGCGTCGGTCGCCACCAGCATGGTCGTCCGTGAGGACTCGATGACCCTCTACGGCTTCGGCGACGTGGACGAGCGGGACGTGTTCGAGGCGGTGCAGACCGTGTCGGGCGTCGGGCCGCGGCTCGCGCTGGCGATGCTCGCCGTGCACACGCCCGACGCGCTGCGCCGCGCCGTCGCGACCGAGGACCTCGCCGCCCTGACGCGCGTGCCGGGGATCGGGCGCAAGGGTGCCCAGCGCATCGTGCTCGAGCTCGGCGACAGGCTCGGCCCGGCCACCGGCGCCGTCCCCGCGGACGCGACGGCGGACGCCGCGCCCGTCGCGGGCGACCACACCGAGCGCGTGGTCGAGGCGCTCACCGGCCTCGGCTGGCCCGTCAAGCAGGCTCAGGACGCCGTCGCGAAGGTGCTCGCCGAAGCGGGTGCGGAGGTCGTCGCGGCCGACGAGGTCGCAGGCACGCTCCGCGCGGCGCTGCGCCTGCTGGGGGGCCACCGTGGCTGAGCCGTCCACCGGGACCGCGGACTCCGACCGGATCGTCACCCCCGGCGCCGACGAGATCGAGCGGGCCGCCGAGGCCGCACTGCGGCCCAAGCGGCTCGACGACTTCGTCGGCCAGCAGGTGGTGCGCGACCAGCTCTCCCTCGTGCTGCAGGCCGCCCTCGCGCGTGGCAACCCGCCCGACCACGTGCTGCTCTCCGGCCCGCCAGGGCTCGGCAAGACGACGCTCGCCATGATCATCGCGGGCGAGCTCGACTCCCACCTGCGCCTCACCAGCGGCCCGGCCATCCAGCACGCGGGCGACCTCGCGGCCGTCCTGTCCTCCCTGGAGGAGGGCGACGTGCTGTTCATCGACGAGATCCACCGCCTCGCGCGCCCCGCCGAGGAGCTGCTCTACGTCGCCATGGAGGACTTCCGGGTCGACGTCGTGGTCGGCAAGGGAGCCGGTGCCTCCGCCATCCCGCTCGCGCTGCCCCGGTTCACGGTCGTCGGCGCGACCACCCGCTCCGGACTGCTGCCCGCGCCCCTGCGCGACCGGTTCGGCTTCACCGGGCACATGGACTACTACTCGCCCGAGGAGCTCGAGCGCGTCATCCTGCGCTCCGCCCGCCTGCTCGGCGTCCAGGTGGAGCACGCCGCCGCGCACGAGATCGCCGGCCGCTCGCGCGGCACCCCGCGCATCGCCAACCGCCTCCTGCGCCGCGTGCGCGACTGGGCGCAGGTGCGCGGCGACGGGCGCCTGGACATCGACGCCGCGAGGTCGGCGCTCGAGGTCTACGAGGTCGACCCGATCGGCCTCGACCGCCTCGACCGCGCCGTGCTCACCGCGCTGTGCACCCGGTTCGGCGGCGGGCCCGTCGGGCTGTCCACCCTCGCGATGACCGTGGGGGAGGAGGCGGAGACCGTCGAGACCGTCGCCGAGCCCTACCTCGTGCGCGAGGGCCTGGTCGGGCGCACACCGCGCGGCCGCGTCGCCACCCTCGCCGCCTGGGAGCACCTCGGCCTCACCCCGCCCGCCCCGGTCGCCGGTCAGGGAACTTTGCCGGACCTCTGACGTTGAGCCTCTAGGCGCCGTCGCCCCGGATCGCGGTCCCCGCCCGAGCACTACACTGGTGGGGTCCTCGTCGTACCTGTGCGTGACGTGCGTGCGTGGCACACCCGACCAAGCAATCGAACAGGACCTCCACCGTGGATTTCACCTTCCTCATCCTCATCGCGATCCTCATCGCGGTGATGTTCTTCATGTCGTCCCGCACCCGCAAGCAGCAGCGTGAGGCGGCGGAGTTCCGCAGCACCCTCACGGTCGGGACCAGGGTCATGACAGCCTCCGGCATGATCGGCACCGTCGTCGACGTCGACGACGCGACCGACCAGGTCACCATCGAGTCCGTCCCGGGCAGCCCCACCACCTGGCTCCGCGCCGCCATCGCCCGCAAGGTCGAGGAGCCCGGTGCGGCCGACGACGCGTCGGATGAGGCCGAGATCACAACCGAGGGCGCAACGGCAAGTACCATCACCCCGGACGCGCACGACGTTCCTGACGATCTGTCCGGCCTGGACACCGCTCAGCGGGAGTACAGGGAGCAGCAGCGACGGGACGCCGACGCGGACGGCAAGTGACGGCCGCGCCGTCCGGTGACCCCGGGCGGCGCCGAACCCGCGCCGGACGTACCCCGGCGCGCACACGAGAAGAGACAGACGTTGGCGACTGACACCCGGCGCTCGCGGCCGGTTCGCACGATCGTGCTCCTCACGATCCTGACGATCCTGCTGCCCTTCGGCGCGCTCTTGGCAGGCTGGCAGCTCGACGGGAAGTCGAGCGACAATCCGGACGGCGCGAGCCTCGCCCCCGGCTTGGCCCTCGACCTCCAGGGCGGTACCCAGGTCATCCTGAAGGCGGTGACCTCCGACGGCTCCGAGGTCACCCCCGAGGCGATGGAGGAGGCCATCGGTGTCATCCGCCAGCGCGTCGACGCGAACGGCGTCACCGAGGCCGAGATCGCGGCACAGGGCAGCCAGCAGATCGTGGTCGAGATCCCTGGCGAGGTCGACGACGAGACCGTCGCCCTGATCTCCAAGGCCGCGCAGATGAAGTTCCGCCCGGTGCTGACCATCGGCAACCCGACCCCGACGGTGCAGCCGTCGGCCGACCCGTCCGCGTCCGGTGACGCCGACGACGAGGCGGCGGGGGACGAGGCGGCAGAGGGCGAGTCGGCGGAGGACGGGTCCACCGAGGGCGAGGAGGCCCCCGGCGGGTTCACCGAGGAGGAGATCGCGGAGCAGGAGGCGGCCGTCGAGGCGGCCACCGACGCGTCCGACCTCTCGCAGATCACGCCCTCTGTCCAGGCGGCCTTCGACGAGCTCGACTGCACCGACCCGCAGAACCTGCAGGGCGGTGGCGGCGACCGGCCGGACCTCCCGCTCGTGACCTGCGACCAGACCGGCATCGCCAAGTACGTGCTCGGCCCGGTCGAGGTGGACGGTACCGACCTGAGCTCCGCGAGCTCCGGCCTCGTCCCGAACTCGAACGGCACCGTCTCGAACGTCTGGGGCGTGACGCTCGACCTCAACTCCGACGGCGCGCGCGACTTCCGCGAGACCACCGAGCGGCTGTTCCCGCTGGAGAGCCCGCGCAACCAGTTCGCCATCGTGCTGGACGCCCTGGTCGTCTCGGCGCCGAGCATCAACGACCCGATCACCAACGGGCAGGCCGTCATCTCCGGGTCGTTCACCCAGAGCTCGGCCGCGACGCTGGCCAACCAGCTCAGCTTCGGTTCGCTGCCGCTGACCTTCCAGGTCGA
Source organism: Promicromonospora citrea (assembly GCF_013004695.1). Classification (GTDB taxonomy): domain Bacteria; phylum Actinomycetota; class Actinomycetes; order Actinomycetales; family Cellulomonadaceae; genus Promicromonospora; species Promicromonospora citrea. The sequence goes on along the minus strand of NZ_JABEMG010000090.1, from coordinate 8,317 downwards.
CGGTCAGAACCAGATCTCGGCCACGCTCGGCTCCGAGCAGCTCCAGCGCGGTCTGATCGCGGGTCTCATCGGCCTCGCGCTGGTGGTCGTGTACTCGCTGTTCCAGTACCGCACGCTGGGCCTGCTCACCGTCGCGTCGCTCGTCGTGGCCGCCGCCATGACGTACGTGACCATCGCGCTGCTGAGCTGGGGCATCGGCTACCGCCTGTCCCTGCCGGGCGTCGCGGGTCTGATCGTGGCCATCGGCTTCACGGCGGACTCGTTCATCGTGTACTTCGAACGTATCCGTGACGAGCTGCGTGACGGCCGCTCGCTGCGGCTGGCCGTCCAGCGCGGCTGGGTCCGCGCCCGCCGCACGATCTACGCGGCCAAGGCCGTGAACCTGCTGTCCGCGGTGATCCTGTACTTCATGACGGTCGGCGGCGTGCGCGGCTTCGCGTTCACGCTCGGCCTGACCACGATCATCGACGTCATGGTGGTCATCTGGTTCACCCACCCGGTCATGGAGCTGATCGCCAAGGTGCCGTTCTTCCGCGACGGCCACAAGGCGTCCGGCCTGTCGCCCGACCGTCTCTCGTCCCCGCCGCGCTACCGCGGCGCCGGCCAGTTCACCGGCCGGACCTCCGCGGGCACGGAGGACGAGGTCGTGCCCGAGCCCGAGCGTGAGCTGGTGTCGGCGCAGTCCGCCCGCCCGGCCCCGCGGGTCACGGAGGACGGCCGCAGGATGACGATCGCGGAGCGGCGTGCCGCCGAGCGCAAGGCTGCCGCAGGGTCCGCCGACGCGGCCCAGCCGGCTCAGAACGAGGAGAAGCACTGATGGCTCGCGGCGGCTTCGCCCAGTGGGGCAACGACCTCTACACCGGACGTCGGTCGTACCCGATCGTCCAGAGGCGCGGGATCTGGTTCTCGATCGTCGCGCTGTTCTCGGTGGCCTCGGTCCTGATCCTGGTCTTCCAGGGCCTGAACCTCGGCATCGACTTCCGCGGCGGCTCGGAGTTCACCGTGTCGGGCGCCTCCACGACGGACGAGGACGTGGCGATCGACGCGGTCGCCGCCGTCGCGCCCGGCGAGGAGCCGCACGTCACCCAGGTCGGCGGCAACGCCGTCCGCGTGCAGGTCTCCGAGCTCGACAACGAGCAGACCGACCGCGTCGCCGAGGCCCTTGCCGACGCGTACGGCGTCGAGGTCAGCGAGGTCACCTCGAACTTCATCGGCCCGACCTGGGGCGAGTCGGTGAGCCTGCGCGCGCTCTGGGGCACGCTCGCGTTCGTCGTGGCAGCGGGCCTGTTCATGGCGATCTACTTCCGGGCCTGGCGGATGTCCGTCGCCGCGGTCGTGGCCATGCTGGCCGACGTGCTGATCTCGGCCGGCGTCTACGCGGTGATCGGCTGGGAGGTCACGCCGTCGACCATCATCGGCTTCCTGACGATCCTCGGCTTCTCGCTGTACGACAAGATGGTCGTCTTCGACAAGGTGCGGGAGAACACCGACACCGTGCTGGAGCAGACCCGCAGCACCTACGGCGAGCGGGCCAACCTCGCGGTGAACCAGACGCTGGTCCGGTCGATCAACACCTCGGTCGTCGCGCTGCTGCCCGTGGCGGGCATCCTCTTCGTCGGTGGCTTCCTGCTCGGGGCCGGCACGCTGAAGGACATCTCGCTGTCCCTGTTCGTCGGTATCGCGGCAGGCGCTCTGTCCTCGCTGTTCCTCGCGACGCCGCTCGACGTGGCGCTGCGGGAGCGCGAGCCGAAGATCGCCGCCCACACGCGGAAGGTCATGGACCTGCGGGCGGGCCTCGTCGCCGACGGCGCGGACGAGAGCGTGGTGGCCGCCGCCGCGTCCGGCTCGGCGCAGCTCGTGCCGGGTACGCACCTCGGTCAGTCCGCCCAGCCCAGGCGGCGCCGGTAGGCTCACGCCTCGTGACCGATGACCTGACCGACGTCGCCCTCTCCGGACTGCTTCCGGGGAGGGCGACGCGCGTCCGCGAGCTCATCGCGGACGTGCCCGACTTCCCGTCCCCCGGCATCCTCTTCAAGGACATCACGCCGCTCCTGGCCGACGCCGAGGGCCTCGCCGACGTCGTCGAGGCGTTCACCCGGCTCGTGCCCGCAGGCGGTGTCGACCTCGTCGCAGGCATGGAGGCGCGGGGCTTCCTGTTCGGCGCACCCGTCGCGCACGCCCTGGGCGTCGGCTTCCTGCCGCTGCGCAAGGCGGGCAAGCTCCCGCCGCCCACGAGCAGCGTCTCGTACGACCTCGAGTACGGCTCGGCCTCGATCGAGCTGCGCGCGGGAACACTCGACCCGGGTGCGCGTGTTCTCATCATCGACGACGTACTGGCCACCGGCGGCACCGCCGCGGCAGCCGCGGAGCTCGTCGAACAGTGCGGGGGAGTGGTCGCGGGGCTCGCATTCCTGCTCGAGCTCGAAGCACTCCACGGCCGGGACAGGCTGACCGGCCGCAACGTCGATACTCTCCTTCGGGTGAGCACGACGTCCGGGGAATGAGTCCGACCGGACGAGGGACAGAGGTTCAGGCTGGATAGACTGGCAACTCCGGGTCCCGGACCCGGGGAAGGAGGCGCGTACATGGCTGAGAACACGGTGTCACGCGCTCCGGTGCCCGAGAGGAACGCGCCGGCGACGCCTCCGGGCGGCAACCGGATGCGCAACCGGCTCGCGCGCCTCGGCGTCCGCAACGTGGGCGGCGGGACCCCCGCGGCGATCGAGCCGCTGCTCCAGGCGATCCGCAGCAACCACCCCAAGGCCGACGTCGCGCTCATCGAGCGCGCCTACGTGGTGGCGGAGAAGGCGCACCGCGGGCAGATGCGCAAGAGCGGCGACCCGTACATCACGCACCCCGTCGCGGTGTCCACGATCCTTGCCGAGCTCGGCTTCGAGGGCACGACGATCGCGGCGGCCCTCCTGCACGACACGGTCGAGGACACGGACTACGCCCTCGACACGCTGCGCGCCGACTTCGGCGACGACGTCGCGCTGCTGGTGGACGGCGTCACGAAGCTCGACAAGGTGAAGTACGGCGACGCGGCGCAGGCCGAGACCGTGCGCAAGATGGTCGTGGCGATGGCCAAGGACATCCGCGTGCTGGTCATCAAGCTGGCCGACCGCCTGCACAACGCCCGCACCTGGAAGTACGTGCCGTCGAAGTCGGCGGAGCGCAAGGCCCGCGAGACGGTCGAGATCTACGCGCCGCTGGCCCACCGGCTGGGCATGAACACGATCAAGTGGGAGCTGGAGGACCTCTCCTTCCAGACCCTGTACCCCAAGGTGTACGACGAGATCGTGCACCTGGTGGCGGAGCGAGCGCCCGCCCGCGAGGAGTACCTCGGGGTGGTCAAGGGCCAGATCGAGTCCGACCTGCGCAGCGCCAAGATCAAGGCCACGGTCACCGGCCGGCCGAAGCACTACTACTCGATCTACCAGAAGATGATCGTGCGCGGGCACGACTTCGCGGAGATCTACGACCTCGTCGGCACCCGAGTCCTCGTGGACACCGTGCGCGACTGCTACGCGGCGCTCGGCGCCATGCACGCGCGGTGGAACCCGGTTCCCGGCCGGTTCAAGGACTACATCGCGATGCCGAAGTTCAACATGTACCAGTCGCTGCACACGACGGTGATCGGCCCGGGCGGCAAGCCCGTCGAGATCCAGATCCGCACGCACGACATGCACCGCCGCGCCGAGTACGGCGTCGCCGCGCACTGGAAGTACAAGGAGAAGACGCCGGCGGGCGGCACCAACGACCCGAAGAACCAGGACATGGCCTGGCTGCGTCAGCTCGTGGACTGGCAGCGCGAGACGGCGGACCCCGCGGAGTTCCTCGACTCGCTGCGCTTCGAGATCGGCGGCGACGAGGTCTACGTCTTCACGCCCAAGGGCCAGGCGATGGCCCTGCCGGGCGGCGCGACGCCGGTCGACTTCGCCTACGCCGTGCACACCGAGGTGGGGCACCGGACCATGGGCGCGCGGGTGAACGGGCGGCTCGTGCCGCTGGACTCGCCGCTCGAGAACGGCGACGTGGTCGACATCCTCACGTCCAAGTCCGAGACGGCGGGGCCCAGCCGTGACTGGCTCGGCTTCGTGAAGTCGCCGCGCGCGCGCAACAAGATCCGGCAGTGGTTCACCAAGGAGCGGCGCGAGGAGGCCGTCGAGACCGGCAAGGAGTCCATCGCCAAGGCGATGCGCAAGCAGAACCTGCCGATCCAGCGGCTCATGTCGCACGAGGCCCTCGTCGGCGTCGCGAACGAGATGAACTACCAGGACGTCTCGGCGCTGTACGCGGCGGTCGGCGAGGGGCAGATCTCGTCGGCGCACGTCGTGGACAAGCTGGTCCGGGCGCTCGGCGGGGCCGAGGGCGCGGAGGAGGACGTCGCGGAGGCCACCCGGCCCGGCGGGCTCACCGCACGGCGCGTGCGCTCGGGCGACCCGGGCGTGGTGCTCAAGGGCGACAGCTCGGCCGACGTGTGGGTCAAGCTCGCCAAGTGCTGCACGCCGGTGCCGGGCGACGAGATCGTCGGTTTCGTGACGCGCGGGCAGGGTGTCAGCGTGCACCGCACGGACTGCGTCAACCTGGACGGCCTGCGCAAGCAGCCGGAGCGCCTGGTCGAGGTCGAATGGACCCAGGGCGCGAACACGATGTTCCTCGTCCAGATCCAGGTCGAGGCCCTCGACCGGTCCCGCCTCCTGTCGGACGTCACGCGCGTGCTGTCCGAGAACCACGTCAACATCCTGTCGGCGTTCGTCTCGACGTCGGACGACCGGCTGGCGGTCTCCCGGTTCATCTTCGAGATGGCCGAGCCCGCCCACCTCGCGACCGTCCTGGCGGCCGTGCGCAAGGTGGAGGGCGTGTTCGACGTGCACCGCATCACGGGCACCAAGCCGGTCGAGCGACCGCAGCTCCCGGTCTGACGGTCGTCAGCGGGTGCCGGGTGCGCCCGGTAGCAGCTCGGCGAGGTTGTAGCCGACCGGCTCGTCGAGCTGGTCGTAGGTGCACGACCCCGGGTCGCGGTCCGGCCGCCAGCGCTTGAACTGCGCGGTGTGCCGGAACCGGGCACCCTCCATGTGGTCGTAGCCCACCTCGAGCACGCGCTCGGCGCGCAGGGGCGTGAACGACAGGTCCTTGCCGGAGCTCCAGCGCGACTGCGCGCCGGGCAGCCGGTCACCGTTCTCCCCTGCGGGGTCGGACCAGCCCTGCCACGGGTGGTCCTGCGCCGCCGGCGTGCCCGGCTCGACGACGAGCGGCGCGAGCTCGGCGACGAGCTCGGCCCGCCGCGCCGCGGAGAACGACGCCGCGACGCCCACGAACTGCAGGCGTGGCTCGTCGCCGCGCTCGTCCCAGAGCCCGAGCAGCAGGGAGCCGATCAGCGGCTGCTCCGGCGTCGAGGTCTTGTGCAGCCGGTAGCCCGCCAGCACGACGTCGGCCGTGCGGGTGTGCTTGATCTTGAGCATGACGCGCTTGTTGGGCGCGTACGGCCCGTCGGCCGGCTTGGCGACGACGCCGTCGAGCCCCGCGCCCTCGAACGCGTCGAACCACTCCCGCGCCACGGCGGCGTCCAGGGTGCGCGGCGTCGCGAACACGCGCGGGCCGGTCAGCCCGAGGCCGTCCAGCGCCTCGACCCGCTCGGTGAGCGGCCGGTCGGCGAGCGCGTCGTCGCCGAGCGCGAGCACGTCGAAGACGACGAGCGCCGCGGGCGTCGTCTCCGCGAGCATCGTGATGCGCGACGCCGCGGGGTGGATCCGCTGCGAGAGCAGGTCGAAGTCGAGGTGGGCCGCGCCGCCGTCGGGGGTGCGGGCGATGACGATCTCACCGTCGACGACGCACCGCTCCGGCAGCGCCTCCCGGACGGCCGCGACGACGTCGGGGAAGTAGCGGTCGATCGGCTTGCCGTTGCGCGAGTCGATGCGCACCTCGTCGCCGTCGCGGTACACGATCGCCCGGAAGCCGTCCCACTTCGGCTCGTAGACGTACGCGGGTCCGGCGTCGGTGACGGACTGGTCGGGGACCGACGCGACGCTCTTCGCGAGCATCGGCCGGACCGGGGGCTGCACGGGCAGGTCGAGTGTGGTCACAGGACGAGCCTGCCTCAGCGCGGCACGTACCGCAGGTAGACGCTCCCGTCGGAGAACGTGCGGATGTCGGCCAGGCGCAGCCCGAGGCGCGCGCCGGGCGGCAGGGCGGGCCTTCCGCCGCCGACCACCTCGGGGAACACGATGAAGCGGAAGTCGTCGACCAGGCCCTGCCGGATCGCCTCGGCCGCCAGGGTGGGACCGCCGACGGCGGTGACACCCGGCCGCTCGTCCGCGATGCGCCGCAGGTCGGCCGGCGCCACCTCGCGCAGGATCCGGGTGCGCTGCGACGTGATCGCCTTCTGCGGCAGCGTGCGGGACACGACGAACTTGTCGGCGGCGCGCCAGATGCCCGCGAACCGCACGTGCACCGGGTTGGTGGCGCCGTACTGCTCCTCGTAGGTCTCCCAGAAGACCTGGGTGCGGTACATGTCGCGGCCCAGCACGTACGTGGTGACCTCGGCCTCCATCTCGTTGATCACCGCGTAGGCCTCGTCGGTCGGCACGGCCCAGTCGAACTTCCCCTCGCTGTCGGCCGTGTACCCGTCGGCGGACATGTTCGCCCAGTAGCGCAGAGTTCCCATGGCCCTATCCGACCACGATCCGACCAGCACGGATGACACGACTCGGCGGTCGCCCGCGTGCGAGTCGCACGGGGCCTCGCCATGGTGGGAGAAAGGCTGGCGGGAGCCGGCCGGCCCGAACGGGAGGAGCAGCCATGCCGAAGCGTGATCCGGGTCCGAGCGTCAAGGACAAGGAGCTCTACGAGAAGCTGCGGGACGACGGCAGCTCGAAGGAGAAGGCGGCGCGCATCGCCAACGCCGCGGCGGGGTCGTCCCGCAAGCAGGTGGGCCGCAAGGGCGGCAAGGCCGGCGACTACGACGACTGGACGGTCGAGGACCTGCGCAAGCGGGCGGCCGAGATCGGCATCCCCGGGCGGTCGTCCATGCGCAAGGGCGAGCTCATCAAGGCGCTGCGGTCCCACTGAGCCGGCCGCACCGGTCCGCCGCGGGGCTCAGTCGCCCGAGCGGTCCCTGTCCTTGTCCCTGCTCGGCTGCACCCGCTTCGGCTCGCCCGGCATCTTCGGGTACTCGGGCGGGTAGGGCAGGTCGCCGAGCCCCTCCCCCTCGTCGCGCGCGGCGAGTTCGAGTGCCGCGTCGAGGGAGCAGTCCAGGGACGGGTCGCGGTCCGCGCGCAGCGCGGCGAACAGGTCGCCGCGTTGCGCGAAGCGGTCCGCGGCGGTCAGCACGTCGAAGTCGTCGGGGTGCACGTCGGCCACCTCGTCCCAGTCCAGCGGCATCGACACCGTGGCTCGTGCGTTGGCGCGGATCGAGTACGCCGACGCGATGGTGCGGTCACGCGCCATCTGGTTGTAGTCCACGAAGATCGCCTCGCCGCGCTCCTCCTTCCACCACCGCGTGGTCACCTGGCCGGGCAGACGCCGCTCGAGCTCGCGCCCGATCGCGATCGTCGCCCGCCGCGCCTCGGTGAACGACCACCGCGGCGCGAGCGGCACGAACACGTGCAGCCCGCGCCCGCCCGACGTCTTCGGATACCCCGTCATGCCGAGCTCGCCCAGCAGCTCCCGCAGGTGCGGCGCCACCGCCACCGCGTCGGAGAAGTCCGTGCCCGGCTGCGGGTCCAGGTCGATGCGGAGCTGGTCGACCGCCTCGACGTCGTCGCGCCGCACCGGCCACGGGTGGAACGTGAGCGTGCCCATGTTGGCCGCCCACGCGACGACCGCGGGCTCCGTCGGGCACACCTCGTCCGCCGTCCGGCCCGACGGGAAGGCGATCGTCGCCGTCTCCACGTAGTCCGGGGCGCCCTGCGGCACGCGCTTCTGGTAGAAGCCGTCACCCTTCGGGTCGCTCGGCTTCGGCGTACGGGTCGCGAGGTGCGCGCCCTCGTGCCAGCCCTTCGGCCAGCGCTCGAGCGTCGTGGGGCGGTGCAGCAGCGCCCCCGTGATGCCGTCGGCCACCGCGACGAAGTACTCGACGACCTGCAGCTTGGTGATGCCCCGGGGGAACACGACGCGGTCGGGGCTCGTCACGCGGACCGTGCGGCCGGCGACGTCGAGCTCCACCGCGGGTGCCTTGGATGCTGCCATGTACCGAAACTAGCGCCCCAGCAGGTCCTGCGCCGCCGCGAGCGCCCGGTGCGCCGCGGGACGGCCCACCACACGGGCCCGCCGGTCGAGGGCCCGTGCCGCCCCGGCCAGGTCCGCGCCGCGTCGC
>NZ_JABEMG010000009.1 GCF_013004695.1 Promicromonospora citrea | reverse complement strand
GTCGCGATGGCGACCGCGGCGGCCGCGGCGGGCGCCGGGTACGCCGCCGCGCGGGCGTCGCTGGTCGCCGAGACGCAGCGCGGCGCCGTCGACACCGTCCGTGACCAGGTGACGCGCCTCGCGCCCGAGATCGCGTACCCGCCCGACCAGGACGCCCTCGACCGGCTGCGCACAGCGCTCGGCCCGGACGCGATGGTCACCTACGAGGGGCTGACGTCGGCGTCCGGCGACGCGCTCGGGCTCATCGGCGACGAGCTGCGGTCCGCCGTCGCGGCGGGCGACCGGCTGGCGGTGCAGCGCGTGGCCGACGACGCCGGTCCCCACCTGGTGCTGGCCACGCCCGTGCTCCTCACCGGCGTCGACGGGGCGCAGCGCGACTCGGGCGTCGACGTCTACGTGGTGCGCGACCTGGCGGCGACCGAGGCCCAGCTCGACCGCTGGACGCGCGTGGTCGTGCTGACCATCGCGGGTGCGCTGCCGCTGGCGGTCCTGCTCGCGCTCCTCGTGTCCCGCAGCGTGCTGCGGCCCGTGCAGCGGCTCGCGCACAGCGCCGACGAGCTCGCCGCGGGCAACCTCGCCGTACGGCTCGCGCCGTCCGGCCGGGACGAGCTCGCGGACCTCGCGACCACGTTCAACCACACCGCCGCCGCGCTCGAGCGGTCGGTCGGCGAGCTGCGCAGGCGGGAGGCGGAGGCGCGGCGGTTCGTCGCCGACGTCTCCCACGAGCTGCGCACGCCGATCATGGCGCTCACCTCGATCATGGAGGTGCTGCAGGCCGACGCGCGGGACCGGTCGGCGCAGGAGCTCGAGCTCGCGACGATGGCCGTCGACCGCACCCGCAGGCTCGCCCGCCTCGCCGAGGACCTGCTGGAGCTGTCGCGTCTCGACGCGGGCGTCGGCGAGCTGCGGCTCGAACGCGTCGACGTCGCGCACGTCGTGACCGACACGGTGCGCACCCGCGGCTGGGACGAGGCCGTCACGGTCGTGGCGGCGGGGCCCGTGCCCGCCCGCGTCGACGTGCGCCGGGTCGACGTCGCCGTCGCCAACCTCGTGGGCAACGCGCTGCGGCACGGCCGCCCACCCGTGGTCGTCGAGGTGCGGGCCGTTCCCGACGACAGGACCGACGACGTCCTCGTCACCGTGACCGACCACGGCCCCGGCCTGCCCCCCGGCATCGACCCGGACCGGCTCTTCGGCCGCTTCACCAAGGGCGACTCGTCCCGGACGACGTCGGAGGGCAGCGGGCTCGGGCTCGCGATCACCCTGGTCAACGCACGGCTGCACGGCGGGGACGTCACTGCCCGCGATAGCGCCGAGGCGGGTGCGACCTTCGAGCTGCGGCTCCCCCGGCGGCTCGACGCCGCGGCCGGTCCCGACCCGGAGGAGGGCGGTACCCGTGCGTAAGGCTCTCGTCCCCGTGGTCCTGGCCGCCGTCACGCTGCTGGGCGGCTGCGGCGTGGGCACGGGCAGCGTCGAGGACGGCGGCGCACCGCCGACAGGGCTCGCGCCCGGCCCCACCCTGTACCTCGTCGACGACGCCGGGCGCCTGCGACCCGACGCGCGCGACACGGGGCGCCTCGGCACGGTGCTCGGCGCGGTCCAGCTCCTCCTGGCCGACACGGACCCGGCGGCACCCGACCTGCACAGCGAGGTCCCCGAGACCACGACGCGCGCGATCGTCGAGGACACGGGCGACGTCGTCGCGGTGTACCTGCCGCTGCGCCGGGCCGACCTGAGCCCGGTCGCGGTCGACCAGATCATCTGCACCGCCGCCGGCGTCGTCGCGGCGTCGGGCCGGGACCTGGCGGCGGTCACGATCTCCCTGCACCCGACCCACGGCGGCCCGGTCTCGCGCCCCTGCCCGGTGCTCGGCTGACGCCGGGCACCGGGCGGGCGCCCGTCAGAAGGTGCCGGGCACCTGGCGGGTCGTCACGTTGAGGCGGTTGTAGAGGTTGGTCACCCCGACGTACAGCACGAGCGCGGCGAGCCCCTGCTCGTCGTAGTGCTGCGCGGCGCGGTCCCAGACGGCGTCGGGTACGCCGTCGGGGCTGTCGGCGAGCCGGGTCATCACCTCGGCGAGCTCGAGCGCCGCGCACTCGGCGTCCGACAGGTACGGCGACTCGCGCCACGCCGGCACGGCCGCCAGCCGGTCCTCCGACACACCGGCCTTGCGCGCCTGACGCAGGCCGTAGTCGATGCACCAGCCGCAGCCGTTGATCTGGCTGACCCGCAGGTGCACCAGCTCGAGCGTGCTCGCGGGCACGCCCTGGCCCTCGACCAGCGTGCCGAGGCTCCGAAGCGCCTGCAGCGCGCCCGGCAGGAGCAGCGCGGGGCTCTTCAGGCGCGGCGTCACGGTCCGCAGGTGCGGCGTGGCGGAGGGCGGGGCGGCGAGCTCGGTCAGGTCGGTCAGGTCGGTCATCACGGTCCTCTCGTCGCGGCCGTGGTCCGGCCGGTGACGACGACGCCCTGCGCGCCGTCGTCCCCTCGACGGGACGGCTCGCCGGGACGTGACGACCGGTCAGTGCGCCCCGGCGACGAGCGTGGCCAGCTCGAGGGCCACGCCGTCCTCGTCGTGGTGGCCGACGACGGCGTCGGCGCAGGCGAGCACGTCGGCGTGCGCGTTGGCGACGGCGATGCCGCGGCCCGCCCACGTGAGCATCGGCAGGTCGTTCGGCATGTCGCCGAACGCCCACACGTCTGCCGCGTCGACGCCGAGGCGTGCGCACCAGCGGGCCAGCGCCGCCGCCTTGTCCACGCCCGGCGGCATGAGCTCGGCCAGGCCCACGGCGCCCGAGTACGCGAGCTGCGCGTGCTCGCCGATCGCGGTCCGCACCGCGGCGAAGAACGCCTCCTGCGCGCGGCGGATCTCCTCGGGCGGGTCGACGAGGATCCCGGGCGGCGGCACGTAGGCCGGGTCGAGCGCCAGGATCTTCGACACCGGACCGGTCGCCCCCAGGGTCTCCTCGACCGGCACGGACCACAGCCCCGGGTCGAGCGCGGGCTCGCGCCGCGGGTAGTGCGGGTCGAACGCGACGCCGTCGGGCCGCTCCACCGCGAGCGCCGCGTGCGGCAGCGCGGCACGGATGCCGCCGACCACGGCGCGGGCGTCGTCGTCCGCGAAGCCGTAGGTGTCGAGGGTCTCGCCCGTGGCGAGGTCGAGCACGCAGGCCCCGCCGATGCAGATGACGCGGCCGTGGCCGCCGACCGTGTCGGCGAGGTGGGTGAGCCAGCGTGGCGGCCGGGCGGTCACGAAGACGACCTCGACACCGGCCGTGTCGAGGTCGGCGAGCACCTGGCGGGTCCAGTCGGAGACCTGGCCGTCGCTGCGCAGCAGGGTGCCGTCCAGGTCGGTGGCCACCACGCGCGGCAGGCGGTTCATCGCTCGTCCCACGGGTTGACGAGGGCGACCCCGAGCGGTTGGAAGTCCGCCACGTTCCTGGTCACGAGCGTGAGCCCATGGGCGTGCGCGGTCGCCGCGATGAGGACGTCGTGCGCAGGCCGCCTGTCGGGGACGTGCAGGCGGGCGGCGACGTCGGCGACCGCCTGGTCCACGTCGTGGATCCGGCCCAGGTAGCTCGGCAGGACGCTCTTCTCGAGCCAGGTGTCCAACGCACGGGCCTGTTCCGGATCGCGCCGTCGCTCGGCCTCGATCCCGGCGCGCAGCTCGAGCACGGTGATGACGGACAGCGAGGTGTCCGACGGCGACAGCTCGCCTGCCCACGCGTTGAACGGCTCCGTGCGGCGGCCGGCCGGCTTACGGAGCTCTGCCACGACGTCGGTGTCCAGCAGGAACCTCACCAGTCGATCTCCCGGGCGGACCCGTCGGGTCGCACCGGTTCGACGTCGATCTCGTCGGCCATGACGAACGCGTCAGCCAGGCTCGTGTGCGATCCCGTGAGCCGCTCGTAGTCCGCGAAGGTCAGCAGCACGTGCGACGGACGCCCGTGGTCGGTGATGACGACCGGTCCGCGAGCCGCTGCCCGCTTCACGGCGCTCACGTCATGGTTCAGCTCGCGCGACGTGACGACGCTCATTCGACCACCCCAGCATGTAGGTACGTACCTACATGCTACCCGGTGACCGGACGCGGGTACAGGCTCAGGCCCCGGCACGCACCCCCGCCGCCGGCAGGAGGACGTGCTCGACCGCCCACCGCAGGAACTCCTCGTCGGCCGGCGTGCGCGCCATGAGCACCCGGTAGGCGACCAGCGACGGGACGACGAGGGCCAGCCGCTCGACGTCGACGTCGGCCGGGATCTCGCCGCGGTCGATCGCGCGCCGCAGCAGCGTCCGGTACGCCGCCGCGCGGGGCTCGGTCACGGCCTCGTGGGCGGCCTCGGCGAGCTCGGGCGTGCGCGCCAGCATCGACACCAGGCCGGCCATCACCTTGAGCTTGCGCTCGCCGTCGCGGATGGTCGGCGGCCTGATCATCCCGAGCAGGTCGCCACGCAGCGTCCCGGTGTCGGGGAGCTCGGCGGCCGGTGCGGGCCGCTTCATGTGCGCGACGGCCTCGAGCACGAGCTCCGCCTTCGACGACCACCGGCGGTAGAGGGTCGCCTTGCCGGCCTTGGCCCGCGTCGCGACCATGTCGATCGTCATGCCGTCGTAGCCGGTCTCGGCCAGGACGTCAAGCGCCGCCTCCAGGATCTCGGGGTCGCGCGTGTGGTCCCTCCTGCGTCCGAGCCGGGGCGTGGGGCGGGCCTCGCCGCCCGCGTCGACCTGCGTCATCGCCGTCGGCCTCCTCTCTGCACCCTGCGCACCCGTACCCACCGAACCTTACGCGACTCTTACGAGACCGACCGTATCCGGAACTAGTGAGTTCCGTATATGCTGACGGGCATGTCACAGACAGCAGCGCCCGCGGCGGACCGCCGCCGCTGGATCACCCTCGCCGTGGTCGGGCTCGCCCAGCTCATGGTCGTGCTCGACGTCACCGTCGTGAACATCGCGCTCCCCTCCGCCCAGGCCGACCTCGGGTTCTCCGACGGAGACCGGCAGTGGGTCCTCACGTCGTACTCGCTCGCCTTCGCGAGCCTGCTGCTCCTCGGCGGTCGGCTCTCCGACCTCGTCGGCCGCAAGCGCACCTTCGTCATCGGCCTCGTCGGCTTCGCCGCCGCCTCGGCCCTCGGCGGTGCCGCGCCGTCGTTCGCGCTCCTGGTCGCCGCCCGCGCGCTCCAGGGCGCGTTCGGCGCGCTCCTCGCCCCCACCGCGCTCGCGGTGCTCACGACCACGTTCACGGCGCCACGCGACCGGGCGCGCGCGTTCGGCGCCTTCGGCGCGATCGCGAGCGCGGGCGGCGCCGTCGGCCTGCTCCTCGGCGGCGCCCTGACGCAGGCGTTCGACTGGCGCTGGAACCTCTACATCAACGTCGTCATCGCGGGGATCGCGCTGCTCGGCGCGATCCCGTTCGTCCCGCGCCTGGAGCGCACCGGGCCGCGGCCGCGCCTCGACGTGCCCGGCACGCTGTTCGCCTCCGTGGCGCTCCTCGCCCTCGTGTACGGCTTCGCGTCCGCCGAGGGCGACGGCTGGGGCGCGCCCGTGACGTGGGGGTCGCTCGCGGCCTTCGTCGTGCTCCTCGTCGCCTTCGTCGCACGGCAGCGGCGCACCGCCCATCCCCTGCTGCCGCTCTCGACGGTGCTCGACCGCACCCGGGGCGCCGCGTACCTGTCGGTGCTCGTGGCGGGCGCGGGGATGTTCGGGCTGTTCCTGTTCCTGACCTACTACCTGCAGCTCACGCTCGGGTTCACGCCGCTGGGGACCGGCCTGGCGTTCCTGCCGCTGACGGCGATGCTCGTGCTGGCCGCCCAGCTCGGGACGAACGTGTTCCTCCCCCGGTTCGGCCCCAAGGTGCTGGTGCCGATCGGCATGACGGTGGGGGCCGCGGGAGCGGTCTCGCTGGCGTTCCTCGACGCGTCGAGCACCTACCTCGACATCCTGCCGGGCATGCTCGCGATCGGCCTCGCGATGGGCACGATCATGCCGGCGTCGATGCAGACGGCGACGCTCGGGGTGGACCGCGAGTTCGCGGGCGTGGCGTCGGCGATGGTGAACACGAGCCAGCAGGTCGGCGGGTCGGTCGGGACGGCCCTGCTCAACACGATCGCCGCGACCGCGGCGGCCGACTACCTGGCGGGCCACGGGCCGGTCACCGCGGACGTGAGCACGCAGGCCGCGGTCACGAGCTACGCCACCGCGTACTGGTGGGCGGCCGGGCTCTACCTCGCGGGCGCCGTGCTCTCGGCGCTGCTCTTCCGGCGGCGGGGCTCGCTCGCCGTCCCGCCCGGCACGGCCACCCCGCCCGCGGCAGGCTCGCCGGCCGAGCGCGCCCCGGAGCCGATGGGTGTCGGGTGAGCCCGGAGCGGGGCGACGGCCGACCGGCGGCGCCCCGCTCCCGTCGGGAGACCCGCCGCTCTCAGCGGTAGTTGACGAACTGCAGGGCGAAGTCCAGGTCCGCGCCCTTCAGCAGGGCCTGGACCTCCTGGAGCTGGTCGCGGGACTTGCTGGTCACGCGCACCTCGTCGCCCGTGATCTGGGTCTTGACACCCTTCGGACCCTCGTCCCGGATGATCTTGGTGACCTTCTTGGCGGACTCGCCCGCAAGGCCCTCCTTGAGGGTCGCCACGAGGCGGTACTCCTTGCCGGACGCCTTCGGCTCGCGGTCACCGAGCTCGAGGGCCTTGAGCGAGATGCCGCGCTTGACCAGCTTGGTCTCGAAGACGTCGAGCGCCGCGAGCACGCGCTCCGACGCGTTGGCGACGATCACGATGCTCTCGCCGCTCCAGGCGATCGACGCGCCGACGTTCTTGAAGTCGTACCGCTGCGAGATCTCCTTCGCGGCCTGGTTCAGCGCGTTGTCGACCTCCTGGCGGTCGACCTTGCTGACGATGTCGAACGACGAGTCGGCCATGTGTGGTGCTCCTTCTGCGTGACACCCGGACGCCCCTGCACGTCCGGTCGGGACCTGCTCACCGTATCCGTCCCCACGGGCCGCGACGAACGCGCCGCGGGTGACGTCTCGCACCCCGCGCGGGGGCGGGAGGCCAGGTCAGAGCATGCCCGGCGGCGTGCCCCACGGCGGCGCGTCCGGGCCCGTCGGGCCGCCGAGGCCGTACGGGCCCGAGGGGCCGCCCGCCATCGTCTCGAGGCGCCGGATGCGGTCGGGCATCGGGGGGTGCGTCGCGAACAGGCGGGCGATGCCGGCGCCGCGGAACGGGTTCGCGATCATGAGGTGGGAGACGTTCGTGAGGTCGCGGTCCTGCGGCAGCGGGGCGCGCTGGGTGCCCTGCTCGAGCTTGCGCAGCGCCGACGCCAGCGCCAGCGGGTCCCCGGTCAGGCGCGCGCCGTCCTCGTCGGCGTCGTACTCGCGGGTGCGCGAGATGGCCATCTGGATGAGCATCGCGGCCACGGGCGCGAGGAACGCCATCGCCAGCGCGGCCAGCGGGTTGCCGCCCTCCCGGCGGTCGCCGCCGCCGAAGAACAGGAGGAACTGCGCGAGGGCCGTGATGACACCGGCCAGCGCCGAGGCGACCGACGACGTGAGGATGTCGCGGTTGTAGACGTGCATGAGCTCGTGGCCGAGCACGCCGCGCAGCTCGCGCTCGTCGAGGAGCTGCAGGATGCCCTCCGTGCAGCAGACGGCGGCGTTCTGCGGGTTGCGGCCCGTGGCGAAGGCGTTGGGCGCCTTCGTCGGGGAGATGTAGAGGCGGGGCATCGGCTGGCGGGCCTGCGTCGACAGCTCCCGCACGATCCGGTGCATCTCCGGGGCCTGGAGCTCGGTGACCGGGTAGGCGTGCATCGCCCGGATCGCCAGCTTGTCGGAGTTCCAGTAGCCGTAGGCGGTGGTCACCAGGCCGATGAGCACAAAGAGCCACAGCATCCCGGAGCTTCGGCCGAAGAGCGCCCAGAGCCCGAGGATCACGGCCCACATCCCGCCGAACAGCGCGGCGGTCTTGAGCCCGTTGTAGTGCTTGCGCATCGCACTCCTTTCCATCCCCAGAACGCGCGGTCCGGCCGGTCGGTTCCCGCGGCGGGGACAGACCGTGGCACGACGATGCCCGGAGGACCACGTCCCCCGGGCACCGCTCGTGCCGGGCGCCGCCCGCGGCGGCGGCCCGTGCGTCAGCGACCGCGGCTGATCGTCACCATCTCGTCGCGGGGCACGACCTTCACGCGCTCACGGCCCTGGGCCTCGCCCAGCGCGCGCTCGTGCGCGTCGAGCAGCTCCCAGCCGGACCACTCGATGTAGTCCACGCCCTTGCCGGCGAGGAACTCGGTGATCGCGCCGGGGTCGCCCTGCGGCGCGACGCGGCCCGCGGTGAGGTCGCCCGGCGCCTCGCCGTCCGCGACGCCGGTGACGTCCTCGACGAGGTGGCGCACCGTCTCGGACGCGTCGGACTTGGTGTGGCCGATGAGGCCCACCGGACCGCGCTTGATCCAGCCGGTCGCGTACACCCCGGGCACCTGGTTGCCGTCGATGTCGACGACGCGGCCCTCGCGGTTGGTGATGACGCCCTTGACGTCGTCGTACGGGATCTCCGGCAGCGCGGAACCGAAGTAGCCGACGGCGCGGTAGACCGCCTGGACCGGCCAGTCGTGGAACTCGCCCGTGCCCTTGACGGTGCCGTCGCCCTGCAGCGCGGTGCGCTCGGTGCGGAACCCGACCACCTTGCCGTCCTCGCCGAGCACCTCGGCAGGGGCGTGCAGGAAGTGCAGGTGCAGCCGGCGCGACGCCGTGTTCTGCGCCGGGTCCTTGAGCGTCCAGTCGACCAGCGTCTTGACGACCTGCTTGGTCTGGTTGGACGAGTTGATCGCGGCCTCGGAGCCCTCGTCGAACTCGAAGTCCTCGGGGTACACGACGATGTCGACGTCGGGCACGTGGCCGAGCTCGCGCAGCTCGAGCGGCGAGAACTTGACCTGGGCCGGGCCGCGACGCGCGAAGACGTGCACGTCCGTGACCGGGGAGGCCTTGAGGATCTCGTGCACGTTGGCCGGGATCTCCGTCGGCAGCAGGTCGTCCGCGTGCTTGGCCAGGATGCGGGCGACGTCGAGCGCCACGTTGCCCGCGCCGATCACGGCCACCTCCTTGGCGTTCAGCGGCCACGTGCGCGGCACGTCGGGGTGACCGTCGTACCAGGACACGAAGTCCGCGGCGCCGTAGGAGCCGTCGAGGTCGATGCCGGGGATGTCGAGGTCGGCGTCCTTGATCGAGCCGGTGGAGAAGATGACGGCGTCGTAGAACTGCCGCAGGTCCTCGAGCTTCACGTCCACGCCGTAGTCCACGTTGGCGAGCAGGCGGATGTCTCCACGGCTCAGCACCTTGTGGAGCGCGACGATGATCTGCTTGATGCGCGGGTGGTCCGGGGCCACGCCGTACCGCACCAGGCCGAACGGCGCCGGGAGGCGCTCGAAGAGGTCGATGCTGACGTCGAGGTCGGTCTTGGACAGGATGTCGCTCGCGTAGATGCCGGCGGGGCCGGCGCCGACGACGGCGACGCGCAAGGGTCGGGTGGTGCTCACGAAGGGGCGCCTTCCGGTCGAGGAGTCAGGAGGAAGCGAAGGCCGCCCATGATTCTACCGACCGGGTTAGGTGCACCTCACGGGCTCTCGCGGGGTGGACGTGCGGGGGTTGTGAACAACCACCGTCAGCGGGCGTTCCGCTGCCTCCGGTCGCGCTGCCTCCTGAGCGCCCGGAGCCGCCTCGCCCGCTCCTTCGGGGACATCGCGCCGACGCTCCGCTCGTGCTCGGGCACCTCCGGCTCCGCCTGTGCCCGGAACGCGCGACGTCCGAGCACGAGCGAGACGCCGAGGAGGGCCGCCGTGAGGACCGCGGCGACCACGTGGACGGTGTCGGGCACGCCGCGGACGAGTGCGGCGATCGCGGTGACCCACGCGAGGCCGGCAGGGAGCATCGCGAGCACCATGCGGCCGCTGAACGTCCACCCGGTCCGGTAGAAGCGCATCACGGTGTCCGTGAACGACGTCGGCCGCACGGGCTGGAGCGAGAGCGCGACGCCGCCCACCGTCGGGGGGCCGAAGGTGCTGCCCGGCAGGGCGTACGACGTGAAGGAGAGCTTCTCGTGGGCGTACGACGGCCGCAGCGAACGCACCACGTACACGAACGAGAGCACCGCGAGCGGCCAGGACGCCGTCAGCACGTACCAGGCGCCGGGACCGATCGCGACCGCGGCGACCGGGAGGACGATCACGACGAACGCGACGGCCTCGACCGGGTGGGACAGGCGCTCGCCCACCCCCTCGACCAGCGGCTCGGGGTCGGCGAACGCGAGCCAGGCCACGGAGCCGAGCAGGAGGAGCAGCCCGGTCAGCCAGATCGCCGTCCACACCAGACCGATCAGCAGGTAGCCGACCGGGCGCAGGAGACGGCTCGCCCGGTGCACCGTCGCCGCGTCGTCCGCCGCGTCCTCTGCTCGCTCCATCGTGCCCCCTGACCGCTCGTCGGGCCCTGACTCGAGACGACGGCGGGGCGGTCCGGACCGTCATGGTCCGGACCGCCCCGCACGCGCCGTACGGCGCAGGTCTCAGATACCCGAGGCCAGCTGCTGGTCCGTGTCCTGCAGCGTCTGCGCGGCCTGCTCCAGGAACGAGGCCATACCCTCGATACCCTCGATGGCCTGCTTGGCACCCGTGGTGAACTCCTCGTACGACTGCTGGAACTTGCCCGAGGCCTGGTCCGTGACGAAGCCCGACGCCACCAGGTTGT
Organism: Promicromonospora citrea; assembly: GCF_013004695.1. Taxonomy (GTDB): domain Bacteria; phylum Actinomycetota; class Actinomycetes; order Actinomycetales; family Cellulomonadaceae; genus Promicromonospora; species Promicromonospora citrea. Next base: position 51,870 of record NZ_JABEMG010000009.1, on the reverse strand, counting down.
TCACCTGGGTCGACAGGTTCGTCAGCTGGTCCATGATCGCGGTCTGCCCGTTACGCAGCTGACCCGCGGTGCCCCGAAGCTCCTCGTAGGTCACGTTCATGTTCGCCATGAGATACCCCTCTCGTTCCGGCCGGCCCCCACGGCCGATCCGACTAACCCCGACACTAACGGGACCCCGCCGGACCGTCGATGGGTATTAGTCCCCATCGGCCCACGAGCGGACGAGCCCCGCGCGGAAGCGGTCCCGGAACCTGGACCGGACCCGCAGCGTCGACCAGATCGCGAGCGCGACGGTCGACACGCCGCACCCTACCCGGACACCGACCGGCATGTCGGTCGCCAGCGCGGGGAAAGCGAGGACGAACGCGAGCCCGGCGGGGAGCATCGCGAGGAACGCACGCCCGTCGATGTCCCACCCGGACAGGTAGAACTTCATGAGGAGGTCGGTCAGCCGGGTGGGCCGAACGGGCTGGAGCGACAGCGTGACGCCACCGACGGTGGGCGGCCCCAGGCTGGTTCCTCGCGGCGCTCGCTCGCTGTGCGAGAGCCGCTCGGCCGCGTACCTCGGCAGCAGCGAGCGGATGACGTACAGGAACGAGAGGGCCGCAGGCGGCCAGGTCGCACACGGCAGATACCAGAAGACGCCCGGTCCCCAGACCGCCACGACGATCGGAACGACGAGCAGGCCCGCGACGACCCACGACTCGGCCGGCTGGTTCCCGGCGACCTCGCCGAACGTCATCGTCCCGTCGACGGCGATCCAGACCAGGATCCCCGGTCCGAGCGCCACCACGACCAGCCAGATCGCGAGCCACACGAGGCCTACCAGCAGATAGCCGAGGGGCCGGAGCGCGAGGCTCACCGTGCCCGGCCGACCGCCGCGCGCACGGCCTGTGTCCGTCGCAGCCGTCCCGTGCGTCATCGTGCCGTCCCTTCGTCGTCCTGTCGCCGTGAGCAGGCGCCCCGGCGCAGCTCCCGTCGTTGTACCAGCTCGACCACCCTGCGTGCGTCCCGGAGACGACGGCGGGGCGGTCCGGACCGTCATGGTCCGGACCGCCCCGCACGCGCCGTACGGCGCAGGTCTCAGATACCCGAGGCCAGCTGCTGGTCCGTGTCCTGCAGCGTCTGCGCGGCCTGCTCCAGGAACGAGGCCATACCCTCGATACCCTCGATGGCCTGCTTGGCACCCGTGGTGAACTCCTCGTACGACTGCTGGAACTTGCCCGAGGCCTGGTCCGTGACGAAGCCCGACGCCACCAGGTTGTTCACCTGGGTCGACAGGTTCGTCAGCTGGTCCATGATCGCGGTCTGCCCGTTACGCAGCTGACCCGCGGTGCCCCGAAGCTCCTCGTAGGTCACGTTCATGTTCGCCATGAGATACCCCTCTCGTTCCGGCCGGCCCCCACGGCCGATCCGACTGACCCCGACACTAACGGGACCCCGCCGGACCGTCGATGGGGATCAGTCCCCATGCGCGGGGGCCGGTTCAGGCCTCGTCCCACTGCGCGAACAGGCCACGTACCGCCCGCGCGACGAGCACCACGGAGACGAGCACGAGCGCGCAGCCCGCGACGAGCAGTCCCTGACGCACCGGCGTCGAGATGTCCTGGGAGGCCCAGGCGCAGAGAGCCACCCAGCCGACACCGGCCGGGAGCGCCGCGAAGAAGATCTCCATGTGCAGGTCCCAGCCGGCCATGTACCACTTCATCAACGTGTCCGTGTATCGCGTGCGCCGCACCGGCTTCAGCGACAGGGCCACGGTGCCGATGGTCGGCGGACCGGGCGTCCCCCCGCGAGGGGCCTGCGTCGTGCAGGAAAGGGGCTCACGCGCGTACGACGGGCGCAGCCCACGGAACGCGTAGGCGAAGGACAGCAGCGCCAGCGGCCACGCCATCGTCGGCACCCAGAACATGGCGCCGGGGCCCATGATCGCCGCGAGCAGCGGGACGAACAGGACCACCAGAAGCACCAGGCCGATGAACGGCGTCTCACGGAGCACGGTGCCGAGCTGCACCTCGTCGTCGGCGTAGACGTAGGCGACGGACCCGGGAGCGAGCAGGATGCCGACGAACCAGATCGTGAGCCAGACCCACGCGAGCGACCAGTACCCGATCGGGCGCAGGATCAGGCGTACGAGACCGAGCCTCCCGCCCGGAGGCGCTGCCGCCGAACCGTCCACGTCCCTGTTTGCCATTCCGCTCCCCCTGTCGCCTCTCCGTGACCCTAGCCGCCGGGCGGTCGCGCCTCGAACGGTGAGCGTCGCACCCGGCGTCCCGGCCGGACGTCGGGACGGGCACGACGGCAGAAGCCGGCCGGCCGGCGACGGGCAGGCGCTCGTCGACGAGGTCGCACCGGACGTCGCCGCAGCACGCGGGGCGGAGACGAACGCGGTCCTGGCCCGGCTGAACGAGCTCAGGACGAGCTCAGGACGAGGTGGAACTCCTGACGGGGACACCCGAACCCGATATCGTCGGGTGAAATTCGTCCGTTTCCGGGGGCGCAGGCGCCTACGGTTCTCGTGACGACCACAGCACAGGAGGGACGACATGACGAGCGACGTGAGCTGGCTGGTGACCGCGCCCCGGTCCGGGAAGGTGATCGTCATCGCGCCGGGGCAGCCCGCGGGTGCTGACGACGCGGTGGCGCGGATCGACGCCGAGCTGGGTGGAGCGACGGGCGCGGAGCCGTCCTGGTTCACCGCTCTCCAGAAGCTCGGCTACTGGTGGTACGCCATCTGCATCGCCGTCGGGATCCTGGTCCTGCTGCTCGTGAGCGACGCGTCGGTCGCGCTCCGGGTCGGGAGCGGCATCGGCGTCGGCATCGTGCTCGCCGTCGTGAGCAGTCTCGTGCTCGGCACGATCGCACGAGCCCAGGCCCGATCAGGGACGAGCGCGGACACGACTCCGAGCGCCCTGGAGGCCGGTGGGGTCGCGCGCCTCGCGTGGGGGACGATCCCCGAGCAGGTCACGGCGATCCTGACGAAGGACCCGGCTCTGGACGAGCGGGTACACGTGCTCGCGTGGCGAGCCGCCCGCGCGACCACGCCGGACGGGCAGGATGCGCTCGAGGAGCTGACCGCTCTCTGGACCGAGGCAGACCCGCACGCCGCCTCGGCGCAGGACGCCGAGGTCGAACGGATGAAGCAGGCCATCCGGGAGGCGAACCGACGCGAAGGCTGAGTCGCGCCGCCCGAACAGGACCAGAGGCCGTGGCGACGTGACGACGTCGCCACGGCCTCGGCGCGGATCGCCGTCAGCCGCCCGCTGTCGCGACCGGCTCGGACACGGGCTCCGCCGCTCCGTCGGCCTCGGGGAGCTCCTCGGGAAACGAGATCGAGTCCACGATCTCGTTGAAGAGCACGGCGAACGGCTCCGCGCTCGGCACCTCCGGCACATTGACACGGACCATCAGCAGCTTGTCCGAACCCTCGTACGGATACGGCACGAAGTACTCGAGGCGGAGCGTCTGGATCACCGACCCGTCCTCACCGAGCTGCTGGTTCGCCAGCTCCCACCGGCGGGCGACGGGACCGTAGCGCAGCTCGGCGATCTCTGCACCGGGGAACGCGGCCGTCAGCGCCTCCTCGGTGTCGCCGCCTTCCCGCGCCGGGCCCGCGGTGTCCGGCCAGTCGATGTCGAGGAGCATCATCACGGCGGCGAACGGGACGTTCGGCAGGATCTCCAGCGCGGTGAGGTACGTGTGCACGCCGGCACGCACGGCCTCACGCGCCGTCCCGACGATCTCCTCCACCGCGCTCCTGCGCATCCTCGCCAGCCGGTCCGCCGTCCCCACCTGTCGCTTGACCAACCGCTTGACGTACGCGGTGGTGCTCTCCTCGTCGGAGAGCGGGATGCTCGCCCAGGTTCCCGGGAGGATGATGCGCAGCCCGCCGTCCGCGAGCCGGATCTGCTTGGTCATGCCGCCCCCTCGGTACGGACGGTCAGGTTCTGCAGCATGCCGACCGCTGTCGCCGGAAGGTCGGTGAACAGGCCTGCGTTGGCCGCGATGATCGTCACGTCGACCATGTCGGAGGTGTCCTCGGGAAAGACGCCGAGATGCACACGCTCCTCGAGGTGGGCGCCGGCCGTGAACTCGTCGGCAGGCAGGTGCCCGATGAGGAACTGGGCGCCCCGCACCTTTCCTCCCGGAACCTCGCCCTCGATCGTCTGACGGCCCATCACCTGGGCCGTGTCCACCTCGTCGACGACGCGTTCGAGCTGGGCGTCGTACTTCTCGGGCGAGGTGCCCCGCCCGAGAACGATCGTGAACATGGCGTCCAGGAACGGCGTCGTGGGATCGGTCACGAGCACGGCCGTTCGTGTGCCCGTCACCTGCGTGGCGTCGACAGCCGCCTTGACCTCCAGGAGCTGTCGCGCGAGCAGCTCCGGCGCTTCCTCGATCGTCTCGGCACCGCCGATGATCTGCTGTGCGAGCACGGACGCCCACTGCTGGTCCGCAGGTGTCACCGGCAGGGGGTGCCACCCCTCCGGCATGGCCAGGTCGTACTCCGTGATCACTCGCATCGCAGCCCCCCGAAGGCCCGGTCAGTTCACCAGGCCGATGTTCTTCAGATCACCCATGATCGTATTCGGCGCACCGGCCGCGCTGCCCCACGACCCTCCGGTGTGCGACCCGACGAAGCCCGTGACACCCGAGACCCCGGCGAGACCGCCCTGCTCGAAGCCCGACGACATTCCGTAGAAGCCCTTCAGCACATCGCCCATCGTCGTTGCCGCGCTCAGCGCGTACGCCGACTTCACCGGGCCCTCGACGCTCATCCCGAGCCGCGAGAGGTTGGCCAGGTCGTTGGCGTCGCGGAACAGCACACCACCCATACCGTTCTTGAACGGGATCGGGAAGTTCGCCTTGGTGCCGGCGGCGAGCGCCCCCAGGAACGTCTTGTCGCCCGCCTTGAACGCCTCGAACACGGCCCTCTGGGAGTCGCTCCGCACGAACGGGGACTTCAGCGCCGCCTTCAGACCGAGAGCACCCTCGTCGGAGGCGCGGACGGCGCTGCGGATCGCGGCGAACCCGTCGTCGCCGCGGGCGGAGAGGCGGGCGGCGGTACTGAGGAAGTTGTCGCCGTTCTGTCCCACCGCCGTCATGATGGTGCGGGTCTTCGCCACCTTCGCGAGGTGGGCCGCGGCCTTGCCACCGACCAGGGACAGCACACCGATCCCGACGCCGACGAGCAGCCCGGTCAGGCCGATGTCGCCCCTGATGTACTTCACGGCCGAGTCGATGATCGCGAGGATCGCGCCGACCGCCGCGAGCGCCACGAGGATCTGACCGAGCACGGGCACCCAGGAGAGGAAGATGGCAAGGATCCCTGCCACGTCGCAGATGATCTTCGCGAACTTGTAGAAGGAGTCCCAGGCGGCACCGACGTGGTCCCAGAAGCCGTCCTTGAGGCCGTTGACCTTGTCGCCGCTCACGACCTCCTCGATCTTCGAGATGGCGCTGCGGGCCGCGGTGTTCTTGTCGTTGTGCCCGTTGTTCCAGTCGCTCTCGGCGGCGGTGATCTGGCGCTGGAGCTCGGCGACGGTGTTGTTCGCCTGGGTCTGCGCCCGGTGCGCACCCGACTTGTCGGCGTCGCTCGCGTCGTCCGGGAGATCGTCCACGTTGCTCTCAGCGGTGCGTGCAGCCGCCTGGGCGGTCTCGAGCTCGTTGCGCAGCGTCCGCAGACGCTGCGCGGCCGGGTCCGCCTCCGCCTTCGCGGTGCGCAGCGCGGCACCGTAGGTGCTCAGAGCCTCACCGGTGTAGGCGTAGCGCTCCTTGGCCTTCTCGATGTCCTCGCGCACCTCGCCGGCGAGCTTGCGCGTCTTGTCCATCGCCTTGGCCGTCGTGTTGGTGTCGTCCACGATCTGCTGCAGGGTCGACACGGACCGGGTGATCGCCTCGGCGAGCTCGGTGTACTTCTTCCCCTTGTTCGCGACCGTGTTCGGTTCGCCGTCGAGCTCTTCCCACTGCTTGTCGCTCATCGCTCGTCTCCTACTTCGCTGCCGCGTCTTCGAGGGCCTTGGCGAGTCCCGTGTCGACCTCGCTGAAGGCCTCGGAGATCGACGTGATGATCCCCGAGAGCTTCTTGACGTTCTCGAGCATCTCGCCGCGCTTGATCTCCCACTTGTCGGCGAAGTCGTTCACGCGGTCACGCAGCTCGTCGTGGCCGGTCGCCTCAGCAGCGTCCTTGGCGTTCCCGTCGGCGTGCTCCAGCTCGTTGGAGATGGCCTTCAGGTCATCGCTCAGCTTCCTCAGCTGCTCCATGTCGATCGACAGGTCGTAGCCGGCCATCGTTTACCCCCTGCTGTCCAGTCAGGTCTCTCGTCCGCCAGAACCGTACCGGTGGCACGCGCGGGGCGACCATGGGGAGGCCTCCCCATGGTCGCCCCTCGGACGGTCAGCCCCCGGCGCCCAGCACCAGAGGCAGCTGCACCCGCACGCTCTTGCCGCGGGCGATCCAGGCGCCGCGGCCGACGGGGAACTCGCCCTTGGCGGCCCGCGGGAGCGACGTCTTGAGGATCGTGTCGCCGTCCAGGTTCTCCGGCTGGAGCAGCAGACCACGGCGGCCGTTCTTGACCTCCGACAGCAGCGGCCAGGTCGCGCCCCACGAGCTCGTCTCGTTCTCCGCGACGAGCAGGTGGTCCGACTTCTTGATCGCCTTGGTGAGGTCCTGGATCGCCTTGTCGGCCGGCGTCTGGAGGTACTCGCTGAGCGCCTCGATGACGACGACGATGCCCGGCTCCGTGTCCTCGTCCTGGACGGCGGCGAGCAGCTCCTTGGCCATCTCGGCGACCTTGTCGACGCCCATCGCGACGTCGGTCCATGCGACCTCGCCCGCGATCGGCGAGCGCGACTGCGCGAACAGGTACAGGCGCGCCTCCGGGTTGGCCCGCTGGACCGAGCGCGCGATGTGCACGAGGGCGTTGGACCGGCCGGACGCCGGCGGGCCCGCCACGACGAGCGTGCCCGTCGGGTCGAAGCCCAGCGGCTCGAGCGCGATGTTGTCGAGGCCGAGCACCGGCTGCCCGTCGATCCGGGGCGGCAGCACCTCGGCGCCGTACTCCGTCGGCAGCACCTTGACGGCGGGCGCGGGGCGCACGCCGGCACGGCGCATCGACTCGGCCAGCCGGTCGGTCGCGACCGCCTGCTCCTGCACCGACTTCGTGCCGCCCACGACGGCGACCTGCACCTCGAGCGAGTCCACGATGGCGCGGCCCGCGGGCGACGTCGGCGTGATGATGTCGCGCGGCGCGTTGAAGGCGAGGTAGCCGTCGTCGGTCATGCGCAGCAGGATGTTGCGCTGCACCAGCGACCGGACGTAGGTCGGCACGGCGCCGGAGCGGTCGGCCGTGAACACGACGTGGATGCCGAGGCCGCGACCGTCGTTGAGGATGTCGCGGAACGCCTCGAACCACTCCGCACGGCCCGCGCCGACCTCGTACTCGTCGCGGAAATTCGCGAAGCCGTCGACGAGCAGCAGGATGCGCGGCACGTCCAGGCGCCCGGTGACCTGCCGGTACTCCGTGACGCTCGCCGCGTTCACCGCGGCGAAGGCCTCGCCGCGGCGCTGCAGCTCGTCGCGCAGCATCCGCATGAGGCCGACGACGCGCTCGGTGTCGTCGCCCTTGGCGATGGTGCCGACGTGCGGGAGCGACTCGAGCATGCGCAGCGCGCCGGCCGCGAAGTCGAGGCCGTACACGTGCACGGGGCCGCCGCGCGGCGTGATGCCGGCGACCGCGGCGAGGGTGCGCAGCGCGGTCGACTTGCCGGAACCACCCGTGCCGTAGACGCCGAGGTGGCCGTCCTTGTCCGGGTTGAAGTAGACCGGCGCCTGGGCCTGCTGCTCCGGCATGTCCGCGACGCCGATGAGCAGCTCGGTGTCGGTGCGCTGGTACAGGCGCGTGAGGTCGTAGACGTCGGCCAGCGAGTCGAGCCACGGGCGGCGCGGGACCGGCAGGCGGCCGCGCTCGAAGGCCTCCTGGATCCGGGCGACCAGACGCTGCTGGTCGTTCGGGCCGAGGTCCTTCTCCTCCGGGCTGCCGTCGTCGACGACCGGCTCCTCCCACTTCTCCTCGCGGCCGAAGTGCAGGCGGGCGACCTCCACCTTGGCGCGCTCGGGCGCTCGCGTGCTCCAGGCGCCCGCGTAGGCGGACTGGAACGCCTGCACACGGCCAGGGCCGGTCTTGACGAGGCCGCGCCCCGGGATCGCCGGGTCGATGAACGCGGCGTCCTTGACGTCGACGACGTCCGAGGAGTCCGACTCGTCGGCCATGCGGAGCGCCACGCGCATGTTGGTGTTGGCGCGCAGGTTGTCCTTGATGACACCGGCGGGCCGCTGGGTCGCCATGATGAGGTGGATGCCGAGCGAGCGGCCACGCTGGGCGACGTCGACGACGCCGTCCACGAACTCGGGCACGTCGCCCACCAGGGCCGCGAACTCGTCGATCACGATGACGAGGGCGGGCGGCGTCTCCGGGTCGCCGCGCTTCTCCAGCTCGAGCAGGTCCTTGGCCTTCTTGCGGTTGAACAGGTGCTCGCGCCAGTGCAGCTCGGCCCGGAGGCTGGTGATCGCGCGCAGCACCAGGTGCGGCGACAGGTCGGTCACGAGGCCCACGCAGTGCGGCAGGTTGACGCAGTCGGCGAAGGCGGAGCCGCCCTTGTAGTCGACGAAGAGGAACGTCACGCGGTCGGGGCTGTACTCGGCGGCCATGCCGAGCACCCACGCCTGCAGGAACTCGGACTTGCCGGCGCCGGTCGTACCACCGACGAGGGCGTGCGGGCCCTGGGTGCGCAGGTCGAGGTGCTGGGCGTCGACACCGGCCGAGCCGACGATCGCGCGCAGCGAGCCGGGGCGCTTGCGCTTCGCGCCGTTGCCCGTGCGGTCGTACACCGACAGGTTCTGCCGCCAGCGCTCCATCACGGCGTCCGGGCTCTCGAAGAGGTCGTGGCCCAGCAGCGCGGGCATCGTGATCGAGCGCGGCAGGTCGGACGCGTCCTCGACGATCGCACCGGCGTCGAACACCGGGGCCAGGCGGCGGCCGTACTCGAGCGCCGTCTTGCCGTCGACCTCCTCGAGCACGATGTCGTCGACCCAACGGCCGAGGCGCACCATGCCGACGCGCGGGCCCTCCTGGGTCACCTCGACGAACGTGCGGCACGCCGCGGGCAGCGCGGCCGCCTCGGCGGAGATCCACAGCGGGTAGACGCCGGCGTCGGCGCCCATCTCCGCGAGCTGGATGAGCCGCGCCCGGTCCACGTCGATGTCGTCGGAGATGACGACGACCACCGCGGGGACCGGCGACTTGGTGCCCGTGTCGGCCGTGCTCTTGCCGCCGACGTCGCCGCCGCGCTCGAGCGCCGCGTTGTCCTCCGCGATCGCACCTCGGCGGGTGCCGCCGCGGGCCGCCTTGAGACGGGTCGAGATGAGCTCCTCGAGCTGCGCCAGCAGACGCTGCGCACCGGACGCCGAGTCCGCGAGGTGGTGGCCCTCGATCGGGCTGTGGGCCGACGAGGTGTGCGGGATCCAGGTGAGCCAGCTCAGGTGCTGGGTCCACACCGGGCTCACGATGCTGGTCACGACCAGCTCCGACGGCGAGTGCAGGCCGGTGAGCTGCAGCAGCACGGCGTTCAGCGAGCCGATCACGCGCGGCGGCGGCCCGGCGAACCCGAGCGCGCCCGCGTCGTACAGGTTCTCGACGACGGGGACGCCGTCCACGTCCTTGTACTGCTCGACCAGCTCGTCCAGGATCTCCTGGTACTCCTTGATGAGCTGGCCCTTGCCGCCCGTCTTGACCGAGTTGCGGGACGGCATGGTCCCGAGCCCGAACCGGACGTTGAGGAAGCTCCAGTGCTCGGGGCGGCGCGTCCACAGCAGCGGGCCGTGCCGCATCGCCTCGACGTAGACGTGCTGGGTCGCGGGGGCCTCGCGCAGGCGGACCGAGCGCTCGACCTCCTTCTCCTCCTTGAGCACCTCGCGCAGCGAGGTCAGGCGCTCCTCGAACCGCTCGACGTCGCGCTCGAGCCGCTTGCGCTTCTGCCGCTTCTGGGTCACGAAGTTGCCGACCATCATGAGCGGCGCCATGGCGACGAACAGCAGCGAGAAGACGCGGCCCGTCAGGACGAACATGCTGCCGCCCATGAGCACGGGGGCGAGCAGCGCGAGGAACGGGAACTCCGACGGCTCGGTCTCCTTCGGCGCCTCCGGAGACTCGAACTCCTCGCCGTGGTAACGCGCCTCGACGCGCGGGGAGCGGGTGAACGAGACCGGGCCGGCCTTCGGGGTCACGCCGGTGATCGTGGCGGGCCTGCGGCTCTCGATGGTGACGGTGGTGTCACCGAGCACGACCTTCTGCGAGCCCTCGATGCGCAGACGCTGCACGTGCACGCCGTCGACCAGGATGCCGTTGGCCGAGCCGAGGTCGACCACCTCGATGCCCTCGGACACGTCCAGGCGCAGGTGCTGCTTGGACACCATGGGGTCGTCGACGACGACGTCGCACTCCTGCGAGCGCCCCAGCACCCACGAGCCCTCGGTGAGCTCGACGGTCCCGCCGCCCTCGATCCGGACGGCCGCGCGGACGGCGTCCGACCCCGGGTAGTCGAAGCCGGGCATCGCCTGCTCGACCGACGCGACGAACGCGCCCGAGCCGATCCAGGCCTCACCGAGAGCGGCGTCCGCCGGGAGCCGGACCGGCCGGTCCTGCCCCGGCAGCTGCGCCTCGAGCGTGCGCGGCCGGCCCGGGGCGCCGGGCGCCGACGGGTCCACCCGGGCGATCGTGTCGGCGATCTCGCCGATCCGAGCGCCGGCGTCGGCGGTCATCACGACGTCGTCGTGGCTACCGTCCGACCGTACGAGCGTCACCTTGACGCGCATGAATCCTCCCCGTCACTTCCTCTTGTCCTGGAGGCCGTCCACGATGGCGGCCACCACCCCGCCGACCACGGCACCGCCGGCCGCTGCGGCCCACGTCGACCCCTGGACCAGCACCCGCCCGAGGGCGCGCCAGGGGTCGAAGAAGTTTCCCGTACCGGTTCCCGTGACCAGCACGGTGCCGAACACCACGAGCACCCAGACGATCGCGAAGCCGCCGATGGCCCACGCCACCACGACCTGGGCCCTGGTTCTCCTCGGCCCGCTCATCCGGTGGCCCCCTTCTCGTCGTCCGGCTCGTCGAGCAGCGGCAGGTCCGCCGCCGTGACGAGACGTGAGGCCACGGCGTACTCGACGAGGCGCGCCCTGCGGTTGGTCGCGAGCGCGCCGGGCCCGCCGCGCAGGCCCTTGACCCCGATCCGGTCGAGCTTCTCGCACACGTTGTCGAGCTTGCGGTTGAACCGCGTGCTCGCCCAGCCGAGCCGGCGGGCCGCCGCTGCCGACGACGGGATCTCGCTCAGCCCCGTGCCCTCGCGGCGCAGCATCGGCTCGGCCAGCGAGACGATGAGCTGCTTCTGGCTCTTGGTGAAGCTGATCGCGCCGATTGTCGTGGCGCCGGAGCCCTCGTCGTCCTCCGAGCGGATCTCGTGGTACGGCGCGTTGTCGAGCTGCGCGGTGATCTCGTACGTCGTCGGGCCGGCGGTGAACACGATCGACGTCGTGGGGAACACCAGCGGCAGGCGGTTGCCGGGCGGGAGCCAGGACTGCACGCCTCCCCCGGCGTCGCACACGGTCGCCGCGATGAGGGAGCCGACGTTGGACAGCCACCAGATGCCGTCCTCGAGCGTGATGCGCAGGAAGCGGCGGTGCAGGTAGGGGTTGTCGTCGATCGCGAGGTCACCCTCGCGCCCGATGTCGAAGGGCACGCCCTCCTCGGACGGCCGAAACCACTCGCCGGCGAACTCGATCGCTAGGCCGTTCATCCACTCACCTCCCTGTGTCCTCGCCCCGGGCGCGGCCGCCCGGAGCCTCGCTCCACACTCGTCCTACGGGGTCACGCACGCGGTCTCGCCGCGCGACGCCTTGCTCGACCGGACCACGAGCACCTCGACGCACAGCTCCTGCTCACCGTCGAGCGGTACCGTGACCGTCGTCGCGTTGCCCGGCACGGGCTCGGGCACGGGGTCGCCCGTCAGCTCCAGCACGCGGTACGCGTACGTGTCACCCTCTTCCATCGAGGTCGGGGCGGTCCAGGAAAACACCGCGTCCCCACCCTTGACCTCCGCCGTGAGCTTCGCGACGGGCGGCACGTACCCGCCCGCCGGGGGCGGCGGCACGAACGTCGACGTCGCCGCCGTCTCCTCGCCCGTCGGCTCGTCGGTGCCACGGGTCAGCGCCCAGGCCGACACGGCGACGACGGCGACGACGACGACGCCCGCCACGACGCCCCACAGCCCGCCACGGCTCGGTTGCTCCGAGGGCTCCTCGGCGGGCGCCTGCACGGGTGCCTGCTGCGCGCCCACGCCTGCCGAGGCCTGCGTGCCCTGCGTGGCCGGGTCCGCCGTGCCGCGGTAGACGGTGTCCTCCGCGTCCGAGGCGGGCGCCGTCGCCTGCGTCGGACGGGCCGGGGCGTACGTCCCGCCCGCCGCGGCGCTCAGCGCCCCGGCGGCTCCACCGGGGCCGAACCCGCCGTTCGGCGCGAACCCGCCCGCCGGGCCGAAAGCGCTCTGCGCGGGCTGCGGGCCCGCCGGGTCGATCGTGACGACCTGGCGCAGCCGGGTGCCGTCGGCCTCCGCGTCGTCCTCCTGCATCGCGCCGGACTCGTCCAGCAGGTCGATGGGAGTGACGTCGCGCGACAGCTCGACCTGGACCTTCTGCAGCTCGCGCGCGAAGGCCAGCACGGTCGGGTACCGCGAGGTGACCTGCTTCGACATCGCGATCCGCAGCACGCGCTCCAGCGACGGCGGGACGTCGCTGCGGCTGACCGGCGGCAGCTCGTCCTGCTCGATGCGGCGCACGAGGTCCGCCGACGTGTTGGAGCCGCCGGGCACCTCGAACGGCGTGCGCCCGGCCAGCAGCGTGTAGCAGGTGGCGGCGAGCGCCCAGACGTCGGTCGCGATGCCGGACATCGGCGGGTCGCCGAACGACTCGGGCGGCGACCACGGGATCGACATGCCCTCCGCGGCCGACGCCTCGTCCACCGTCGACGAGATGCCGAAGTCGGTGAGCGCCGGGTGGCCGAACTGCGTCACCAGGATGTTCGACGGCTTGAGGTCACGGTGCAGGATGCCGAGCCGGTGCGCCGTCTCCACGGCGCCCGCGATCTGGATCGTGATGCGCAGCGCCTCCGCCACGGAGAACCGCTCGGAGCGGTAGCGCGCGCCCAGGTTCGGGCGCGAGCAGTACTCCATCGCCAGGAAGGGGCGGCCGTCGTTGGCCACGCCCGCCTCGTACATCGTGACGATCGACGGGTGGTTGCCGAGGGTTGCCATGAGGTCGGCCTCGGCGTCGAACGCCGCCCGCTGGGTCTCGCTCGACCACTCCTTGAGCAGCACCTTGACCGCGACCTGGCGCCGCGGACGCTGCTGCTCGTACAGGAACACGTCCGAGAAACCACCCGAGCCGATGAGCTTGCGGTACTCGAAGCCCTCGATCTCGGGTGGCGGGGACGGCTTCCTCTTGGTGCTCACGCTTCTCCTTCGTCCGTCGTCGTGCGGGTGGCGGCCCTCACCAGATGCCCTCGAACGTGAGGGTCACGCCGTCGCCCAGGTCCACGACGTCGCCGTCGGACACGAGCTCCTTCTCGTTGGGGTGCAGGCGCCGCGGGGGCTGGCCCGGCCGCAGCAGGGTGGTGCCGTTCGTCGTGGCCAGGTCCGTCACCAGCACGTGCCAGTCCTCGAGCGAGATCTCGGTGTGCGAGCGCGAGATGTCCTGCTGCGGGCTCGAGACCGTCACGAGGCGCGGCATCTGGTCGGCCGACGTGTTGTTGGTGCGCGGCCGGCGGCCCACGATCACGGGGCGGTCCAGCTCGATCACCTGGCCGCCGCGCACCCCGGGGGCACCGCCCGTCGCGGCGCCCGAGGTCACGACCATGCGGCCCAGCGACGGGCGGGGCGCCAGGGCCGCCTCGGCCGACAGCGCGCTGCCGCACTCGCGGCAGGTCTCGCGGGACGTCGGGTTGGCGTGCCCGTTCTCGCACGTCACCGCGAGGATCTGTGGCGCGTTCGGGTTGGCGGGCGTCGAGAACCGCGGCGCGGAGGGCGACGCGGCCGCCTTCTTCAGGTCCGCGATCGCCGACGACATCACCGTGTGGCCGTCGTGGTCGTCGTCCTCCTCCGCCACCGACGCCGCACGGTGCGCGGCGGCCGGGGTCGCGCCCGACCAGCCCGGCACCCCGGCGATCGGCACGCCCGAGATCAGGCCCGCGTCCTGGCCCGCGTCCTGGCCCGGCGTCGCGAGGGCCGGTGCGGGTGGCTCCGGCGGGGGCGGCGGCGCGGCCGGCGGTGTGGCGGCGGGAGCAGGGGCGTGCTCCTCCTCGCCCTCCTCGGGGCTCTCGGGGCGGACCGCCGCCGCCTCGACGCCGTGCGCGACCGTGGCGCCCCACAGGTGGAGGTAGTCGTCCTCGTCGGCGCTGTCCTCGCCGCCCGAGGACGCCTCGGGCTCCGCCGGGGCGGGCTCGGCGCCCTCGTCCTCCGGGGCGATCGTCTCCTCCGGGGCAGGCATCATCGTCACGGTGCCGAGCGGCGCGGCGGTCTCCGGCGAGGCGTCCGCGGAGGGCTCGGCGACGGCCTCGCTCGCGGGCTCCGACAACGGCTCCGAGGGCTCCGACGCGGCCTCGGGGACCGGGGTGGGCTCCGGAGCGGGCACCGGGGTGGGCATCGGCGGGACGGGTTCGCTCGCCGCGGGCGCGGCCGCCACGGACGGGCCCGCCGCCGACAGGCCGCCGGCGTCACCCGCCGGCTCGACCACCTGGTGGCGCACGACCCCGGCCAGCACGACGCCGGACTCGACCGGGAGGCCGTCCGCGAAGCTGCCGAAGCCGGAGACGCCCGTCGCGATCTCGACCGCCGTGACCCCCTCGACCACGCGCTCGGTCCACGAGATGACACCGGCGCCGGAGACGGTCTGGGTGCCCGACGCCGTCTCGATCGTCACGGTCAGTCCGTCACCGCGGGCCACGACGTGCGCTGTCGCAGGCCCGCCCGACGCCGTGCGCGTCAGCACCACCACGGCGAACGGCGGCACGCCCGCGAGGCCACCCACGGCGGACGACGTCAGCGTGCCCAGCACCTCGGCGACACCCGAGCCCGGCTCCGCGAGGGCGGACCAGAGGCCGTGCGCCCGGCCGAGCCCGTCGGCGCCCCCCTCGTCACCGGGCAGCACCACCACGGCGTCCCCGCGCACGACGACGCGCGCCTTCCCCGTCGTGTACCGGATTCCCGTGCGCTGTCCAGCGTCCGAGGTGCTCATGGTCGCCTCCCTGTTGCTTCCTTGCTCGTGTCCCGCCCCTGCCACACCCCCGTGCCAGGCTTCCGGGTCAGACCGTACCGACCCTCACCGACATCAGTCCCGGGGGATCGTGTCCTCGTCCGCGAACCCGCCGCGCGGCAGGGTCCGCGACCCCGCCGTCTCGTGCGCCACCCCGGTCGCGTCGACCACGATCACCGTGATGTTGTCCCTGCCGCCCGCCGCGATCGCGGCCTCGACCAGGCGCCCTGCCGCCATCTGCGGGTCGGGCAGGTCGAGCAGGATCTGGGTGATCTCCTCGTCGGTGAGCTCACCCGTCAGCCCGTCCGAGCAGACCAGGATGCGGTCGTGCGCCCCGATGGGGATGTACCGGAAGTCGGCCTTCGCCTCGTCCCGGCCGCCCAGCGCCCGCGTGATGACGTGCCGGCGCGGGTGGTTGCGCGCCTCCTCGGCCGTCAGCGTACCGGCGTCGACCATCTCCTGGACCTCGGAGTGGTCGACGCTCACCTGGTCCAGCACGCCGCTCGAGAGCAGGTAGGTCCGCGAGTCGCCCACATTGACGAAGAGCCAGTACGGCGCGTCGTCGATGTACGCGACCACCGCGCCCGTGAGCGTCGTGCCCGCCCCCCTGCCGCCGCCCGACGTCTCGATGGCCCGGACCCGTTCCTGGGCGGCCTCCAGCAGCGCCTCGACGTGGTGCGGCTCCACGCGCTCGATCTCCGCGAGCGGGCGCAGCGCGTCGAGCGCGGTCGCGCTCGCGACCTCGCCCGCCGCGTGGCCGCCCATCCCGTCGGCCACGAAGAACGCTCCGCCGCCCGCGAAGTACCCGTCCTCGTTGAGCTGGCGGCGCAGCCCTCGGTCGGAGGCGGCCCCCCAGGCCAGGGTCAGCGAGTCCTCGTTCATGCGCCCGCCTGCTGGGGGTGCACGACGACGCGGCGGTCGCCCACGTGGATCGTCGACCCGACGGGGACCCGGACGCGCACGCCCGGCTCGGCGACGCGCGGCGGCAGGCCGGGTGCCGAGACCACCGTCCCGTTCGTGGAGCCGCGGTCGGTCAGCCACAGCCCTGCCGTGTCGACACCGAGCTCCGCATGGGTCTTGGACACCGAACGGGTCGGGTCCTCGACCTTGATGAGGATCCACCCGGACCCGTCGGGTGCCTGCGGGTTGCGGCCCACCAGCGCCTTCGTGTCCACGGTGTAGCGCTCACCGCTCTCGACCTCCAGCACGACGGCGGACACCGGCGGCGGCGCCATCGAACGGCCGCTGGCCATGCGCGTCATGTCGATCGGCGCCGAGTCCCGCTGCTCGTGCGCAGGCGCGGGGGCCGGCGGCTGCACAGGCGGCTGCACCGGGGGCGCCGGGCGCACCGGCGGCTGGACCGGCGGCTGCGGCGCGCTCACGGGCGACTGGACGGGCGACTGGACGGGCGGCTGCACCGGTGCGGCAGGAGCCACCGGCGGCGTCGGACGGACCGGCGGCTGCACGGGCGGCTGCGCCGGCCGGCCGGGGTGAGGCGTCCCGCCCGAGCCCGGGTGGGGCCTGCGGATCGTGACGGGCTCCTCCTGCGGGGGCAGCGCCTCCGCAGGCGACGACGTCGACGACTGCCCGGGGATGCCGGTGATCACGCCACTGCCCGCCGCGCCGGGCGCCTCGGGGAACGCCCACGGGTCCTGCTGCCGGGTCGGCTCGGCCTGCGCGGGCTGCGGCGCGGGCTGCGGCGACTGGCCCGCCCCGGTCCACACCTGCGCGGTGCCCGCCGGCGCCTTGGCCGCGCCCGTACCGGTGGACGAGGCCGTGGCGGGGGCGGGTGCAGCGGCCTGCCCGGCCGGGGCCGTCGGCACGTCGGAGGCCATGAGCACGACGGCGCGGCCCAGCTTGTCGTGCCAGCCCTGACGCTTGCCACCGCCGTCGAACGCCGGGGAGACGAGCACGAGGATCTGGCCGACCAGGCAGACCAGCGACCCGAGGCCCACGGTCAGCCAGCGCAGGAACGCGCGGCCGAAGCCGATGGGGTCGTGCGCCACCGCGTCGACCGTACGGATCTTGCAGACGAGGTTGCCCAGCGTCTTGCCGGTGCTGCCCTCCCACGCCGAGATGCCCAGCCAGTAGCCCAGGGAGAGCAGCCCGGCGACGAGCTGCGGCACGAGCAGCGCGGAGGAGACCGCCTCGGGCGACATGAGCAGCGCGCCCGTGCCGCCCGCGCTGATCAGCCCGATCATGAGGACGATCCAGGCGACCACCCCGATCGCGGCGCCGTCGACGAGCGCGGCGAGGAACCGCCGCCCCGTCCCGGCGTACGTGACGGACGCCGGCTGGACCATGCCGACCCCGACACGGGTGTGCGAGAGGGACTCGGGAACCGTCGTGCCTATCTCACCGGTCTGGGGGCGCGGGAACTGTCGACCGCAGACGCCGCAGTACGGCGAGCTCCCGTCCTGCGTCGAACCGCATCCAGCGCAGACCACGTCCGTCATCGACTCTCCTTCGTCCGCCGGGTCCCGAGCTTCCCGAGTGCCGCGAACGCCCCGGGGCGTCCACCGATCCGTGCCCAGACGGAGCGGAGCGACAACGCCGCCCGCACTCTCCGTCGCGTGCTCACGGTGGAGCGTAGCCCCCCGACCAGCTCGTCCACCTCTGTCCAGAATGCGTCGACCTCGGCCGGCGTCGGATCGCCCTGGCCGAACACCGTCGCGTCGGCGCGGTGGGCGAGCGTGAGCGTGGACGGCACCTCGTGCGCCCCCGCGATCACACCGGCACTCTCCCGCCGGGTCGCCCCGCGCGGCACGGTGGTGCCGAGGTCGGTCACGACGTCGACCACCTCGTGCCAGCCGCCGCTGATCCGGTCGGCGAGCTGCTCCGCGCTGCGTCGTCGCGCCCTGCGCCGGGCCTTGTACGCCAGGATCGCCACGATCGGGCCGAGGATCAGCAGCAGCGGGATGCCGACGGCCATGAGGATGAGACCGATCAGGCCCCAGTCGAAGAGGTCGTTGTCGGCCTCGTCCTTCTCGTCGTCCTCCACGCTGCCCGCCTTCGCCTTGTCCGGCTCCTCCGGCGGCTCCGGGTCCTGCAGCACCGGCGGCTTCGGCACGGTCTGGCTCTTGGGCTCGGGCTGGATCTGCGGCTTCTCGTCCGGGACGGCGTCGATCGGCACCCAGCCGTACTCCTTGTACGGCACCTCGATCCACGCGTGCACGTCGCTGCCGAGCACGGTCCAGGGCTCGCCCTCGGTGTACTCGCTCTTCTCGCCCGGGTAGAACCCCATGACGACGCGGGCGGGGATGCCCGCCTGGCGGGCCATCAGAGCGAACGCGACGGCGAACTGCTCGTCGTCGCCGACCATCTTCTCCTCCTCGACGAGCGTGTCGATGCGCTCGGCCGAGTGGCCGGGGCGGGAGGGTGTCTGACCGTCGAGACCGCTCGACAGGACACCGAAGTCCTGCAGCGCGTCCCGGATGAGGAAGAGCTTGGTCGCCGGGTCGGTCTCCTCGCCGGTGAACTGGGCCGTCTTGGCCGCGAGGCCGGGGGGCATCGCGCTCGGGTCGGTCTCGGGCAGGTCCGCGTCGAGGATCGTGCCCTTCCTGAGCGCGTCCTCGTCCGGCTCCGGCGTCACGAGCGCCTGCATCGTGTACGTGTCACCCGGCCGCACGCCCGCGGTCGTGATGGCGGTGTGCGTGGTCGAGTTGTAGTACGCGCCGTCGGTCTGCGCCTCGGCCGTCGGGCCTTGCCAGCGGAGCCCGGTCAGGCTGCCGACCTCCGGGACCCAGACACCGCTGTACCCGGTGACCGTCACCTGGACCGGGACGGGCGTGCCCTCCTGCGCGGTCGCGATCTCCTCGCCGACCCGCGTGTAGAAGCCGGTGTCGCCGCCGTCGCCCGACGCGTCGTACACGACGCCGTCGTAGCGGTCGAGGGTCGCGAGCCGGATGCGGCCGTTCTCCGGCAGCTCGCTGACCGTGAACAGCTCCTCCTCGCGGACGTCCTTCGCGTAGTGCCGGAACGCCACGAGCGGGCTCGTGTACTGATGGATGTCCAGGGGCGGCACGATCGTCTCGCGCAGCACCGTGCGCGGCTGGTCGGACATGAGCAGCGGTGCGGTGAAGCCGGCCGCGACGGCGGCCACCGTGAGGATCGTCGCGCCCGTGCGCACGCGGTACCAGCGCAGGCGGCGCGTGGCCTCGCGGCTCGACTCGGTGCTGATGGAGTGCGTGCCGACACGCGCCTCCATGACGCGCACGGCACCCCACAGCAGGGCGACGATCGCGATGACGAGACCCTGCACCACCGGCATCGCCGCGTCGACCGTGCCCAGCAGGATCACGCCGACGAAGCCCGCCACGACGGGCACGACGGCCCACACGGCGTGCCGGACGCGCCACGCGATGGTGCCGGACAGCAGGGCGACGAGCAGCATGAGCAGGAACGGCACCACCGACAGGTCGGGGAACGACCGCATGGGCGGGACGGTCGTGACGAACCGCTTCCAGCCCTCCACGGCGCCGAGCAGGAGCTCGCGCAGCGTGTCCAGGGTGGGCACGACGCCCGCGATCGACGTGTGCGGCAGCGCGAGCGCACCGCCGAACAGCAGGTAGGCCACCACGGCCAGCGCGGTCACCGTGACGGCGGGGAACCGACGCCACGCGCCCACCCAGGCCACCGCCAGCCCGACGACGGCGCCGCCCGCCGCGGGCAGCACCCAGCCGTACGAGCCCCACACGGGGCCGAAGCCGACCGCCACGGCCGCGAACATCAGCACGAGCGCCGCGACGTCGATCAGGGCGAGGCGCGTCAGCGCCCGCGGCTGCTCCGCCTCGCGGCGGCGCGTCGTGCCGCGGCCGGTCCCCGTGCGCCAGCCGGTGCGGGTGCCGCGGGTGCGGGACGACGGCCGGCCCGCACCGGACCCGGCCGCCCCGAGCGGGACGTTCCCGCGGGTGTTCTCGTCGCTCATCCGTCGCTCATCTTCTTCAGCGCAAGGGGCAGGTCGCTCAGTCGGCCGAGGGTCAGCACACCCAGCTCGGCGATCGCGTGCCGGCCGAGGGCGGCACCCGGGACGCACTGGATGGCCATGACCTGCACCCCCGCCGGGAGGCGGGCCGAGGCCGAGCGCAGCTCGGTGGGCGTCACGCGGCTGCCGATGACGAACGCGATCACCGAGAAGTCGGCGGCCGCCGTGGAGGCGGCACGGGCGAGGTCCACGAGCTTCGACCTGCGCGACTCGAGCTCGATCCGCGACAGGTCGTCCATGAGGCGCGTGCGGTGGTCGCCGCGCAGCGTGGCCTCGTTGACGAGCACCGTGACGCCACGGTCCTCCTTGATGGCCTGCAGGCCCAGCGAGCCGCAGACGCTCACCGCGAGCTCGAACTCGTCCTCGTGCGCGTAGTCCTCCGCACGGGTCGACAGCAGCACGGCGAGGTGGGAGCGGCGCGTCTCCTCGAACTGGCGCACCATGAGCTGGCCCGTGCGCGCCGTCGTCTTCCAGTGGATGTGCCTGCGGTCGTCGCCGGGCACGTAGTCACGCAGGGCGTGGAAGTTCACGTCCGAGTTCGTGATGTCGTTGGTGACCCGGCCCTCGAGGTCCTTGAGGAAGCCGGTCGACGAGCCGGTCAGGTTCTTCACGCGCGGGTGCACGAAGACCTCCTGCTCCCCGGTCCAGGTCATCTCGCGGCGCAGCAGGCCCAGCGGGTCGGCGCGCACGGACTTGACCGGGCCGACCGTGATGACGCTGCGCCGCCGGGTCGGGATCGTGAAGATCTCCTCGTGCGAGCCGCCGCCGGGCAGGCGCGGCACCGGGAACGCCGCGGTACCGCTGCCGACGGGCAGCTCCATGACGGACGGCAGCAGCGGACGGCTCGACGCGTTGCGCACGTCGAGACGGCCGACAGCACGGTCACCCACGGTCACGCGCGCCTGCGCCAGGTCGAGCACGACCTCGTACTTGAACCGGCCGAGCACGAACACGATGGCGCACACGAGCGTCACGGTGAGGACGATCGCGGCGACCAGCACCTCCAGCCAGCCGAGCGTCAGTCCCGCGATCCACGCGGCGACCGCCGTCAGCGTGACGGCGACGCCGAACGTGCTGAACGTGCTGCGCACCGGGTGGAGCACACGACCGACCGCCGCCGCCCGAGAACGGGCGGCGGCGGTCAGGGTCACCCAGCCGCGGCGGCCGCGCAGCAGCTGCGCGCGGCCGGCCGCGACCACCCCGCCGATGCCGGTCGGCTTCTCCTGTCTCTTCCCGTAGCCGGTGCCCGGGACGCCGGTCGCCGTCATGCCGAGGCACGCTCCTGCGGCGCCGCGACGTCGTTGAGGATGCGGGCGAGGATGACGTCGGACCGCGCACCGGCGAACTCGGCCTCGGGGTCGAGCACGAAGCGGTGGCCCCAGACCGGCTGGGCCAGCTCCTTGACGTCGTCGGGCAGCACGTAGTTGCGGCCGTGCGCCGCGGCCCAGACCTTGGCGCAGCGCACCAGCGCGAGCGCGCCGCGCACGGAGACACCGATCCGGACCTCGGGCGCGTTGCGGGTCTCCTCGCCGAGCCGGCTCACGTACTCGAGCACGGCCTGGTCGGTGTGCACCGTCGTGGCCAGGTCGGCCATCTCGGTGACCGCCTTGGTGGTGATGATCGGCTGCAGAGCCTTGCTGCGGTCCTTGACCGCGGCACCCGACAGGATCTCGACGGTCGAGGCGTGGTCCGGGTAGCCCACCGACGTCTTCATGAGGAAGCGGTCGAGCTGGGCCTCGGGCAGGCGGTACGTGCCGGCCTGCTCGATCGGGTTCTGGGTGGCCAGCACCATGAACGGACGGCCCGTCGTGTGCGCGACGCCGTCGACGGTGACACGCCCCTCCTCCATGACCTCCAGCAGGGCCGACTGGGTCTTGGGCGAGGCGCGGTTGATCTCGTCGGCCAGCACGATCGAGGCGAAGATCGGGCCGGGGTGGAAGTCGAACTTGCCCGCGTTCTGGTCGTAGATCGTCACACCCGTGACGTCGGACGGCAGGAGGTCCGGCGTGAACTGGATGCGGTTGTGCGACCCCTGGACCGAGGCGGCGATGGACCGCGCGAGCATCGTCTTGCCCGTGCCCGGCGCGTCCTCCAGCAGCAGGTGGCCCTCGGCGAGCATGCAGGTCAGCGCAAGTCGCACCACCGGAGCCTTGCCCAGGACCGCCTGGCCGACGTTTCCGACGAGCCGGTCAAAGGTCTGGGCGAACCAGGCGGCCTGCTCGGGGGTCATCGTGCTCATCTCGTCATTTCCCTACTGCTCGTCGGACTGCTCGTCGCTGTGGTCACGGGTGAAAAAGTCGTGTCGATCATGGCGTGGCCGGCCGCCGTGCGCTCGGCGGCCGGCCACGGAGGGTTCTACCAGGTACGCGCCTCGTACCGCTTGCCGTCGATCCGGACGGCCACCTCGGTGTTCGGGTAGCCGTAGAAGCACGTCATCTGGCGGCTGCCGCTCGAGGAACCGAAGTTGATCGTGTAGGACCGGTCGGGCGTCAGGATGTTGTGCCAGCCGGACTCGTCCGGGTTGGTGCCCGACATGCACTCCACCTGGTGGTTACCGGTCGGGAAGTCCTGCCAGTTGACCACGAAGTACGAGCACGAGGAGTGCGAGCAGTCACCGTTGCTCACCTTGGGGCCCTTGGTGACCCAGGCCCGGGGGTCGGGCCTGGCGTCCGACCGGGCGGAGGCGCAGCTCTGGGCGGTCTGCCCCTCGGAGTCCCTGACCGTCACACACGCTTCCTTGACCTCGCTGTAGCCGGCCGAGGCCGACTGCGTGCCGCTCTTGTTGGAGCTGCGGATCGCACCGGTCACGGAGACGGTGGTCGAGCGGCCGTTGGTCG
The DNA here is from genome assembly GCF_013004695.1 of Promicromonospora citrea. GTDB lineage: Bacteria > Actinomycetota > Actinomycetes > Actinomycetales > Cellulomonadaceae > Promicromonospora > Promicromonospora citrea. The sequence continues at coordinate 28,691 of NZ_JABEMG010000009.1, read as the reverse complement.
CCCGGGCGTCCCAGGTGAAGGTGACCTTCCGGTCGCCGCCGCTCGCGCTGATCGACGGCTTGGGCGGCGGGCCGTACGGGGTCACCGCGTTGGACGCGGCCGACCAGTCGGAGCAGACGTACGCGTTGCACGCGCGGACCTGGAACGTGTACGCAGTGCCGTTCTTCAGGCCGGTGTAGGTGTACGCCGTGACGTTGCCCGCGTTCTGCTCCGCCATGCCGCTCGCCTTGACCTCGTACCTCTCGCCGGTGCCGCGGACGTCGCCGACCCGGCTCCAGGTCACGGCGGCCCGGCCGCTGGTGTTCGTGCCGAGCTGGGCGCGCGGCGTGCCCGGGACGTCCGGCGTGCCGTAGGGCACGACCTCGTTCGACTGGCCGCTGACGGGCGAGTCGCCCGCCTTGTTCGTGGCCATGACCGTGTAGGTGTACGTCGAGTTGGTGCTCAGGTCCTGGATGACCTTCCGGGTCCCCGTCTCCGTGAGGGTGCGGGTCCTGGAGCCGTCCCGGTACTCCGTGAGCGTGTACTCCTTGACCGCGTCACCGTTGTTCGCCGGCGCGGTCCACTCCACCGTGATCTGGCCGCCCACGGCGGTGTTGACACGCGTCGCCGTCGGCGGGCCGGGCTGCGCCGGGGGCGCCGCGGGCGTCTCGGGCGCGGACGGCTCGCTCCAGTCCGACGGGTCCGGCGCCTTGTTCCGCGCCTGGACGCGCACGGTGTAGGCCGTGCCGTTCTCGAGGCCGTTCCACGTGACCGAGCTGCCGGTCTGGCACTGCTTCTGGGTGACGCCGTCGGTCGGTGCCGGGCTGATCTCCAGGTTGACGCACTCGATCGGCGACCGGTCCGTGTAGGAGCGGTTGGTCCAGCTCACCGTGAGGGACTTGTCCCCGAACTCCAGCGTGGGCGGCTCGGGCTTGTCCGGCTTCTCGTCCGGGCGGGCCTCACGTGAGGCGGGCGACGGCTCGGAGTCACCGACCTCGTTGGTCGCGACCACGGTGAAGGTGTACTTCACGTTGTTCTTGAGCCCGTCGAAGGTGCACGTGGTCGTGGCGCACGCGTGCTCCTGGCCCGTGTTGGTGCGCAGGGTGTAGCCGGTGATGTCCGCGCCGTTGTTGTTCGGCTGGTCCCAGCTGAGCACCACGGTCTCGGAGCGCACCTCCTCGACCCGCGGCGCACGCGGCGCCTCCGGACGGCCCAGCACGGTCACCTTGAGCACACCGTCGACCTGACGGTCGGCGTCCTCCGTCGCGTCCTGCACGGTGTAGCGCACCGTCATGACGCCGTGGAAGTCCGCACCCGGCGTGACGACCACCTCGGAGTCGGTGAACGACAGGCTGTCCGCGACGCCCGTCTCGGTCACCGCGTTGGTGATCTTCCGCGGCTTGCCCGGGAACGGGTTGGTGTCGTTGTCGAGCACGGACACGGACACGGACCTGCCCTGGTGGGCGTCCGGCACCTCGTCCGGCGACGTCTGGATCAGCGGCCGCGTCGAGGCGACCACCCTCACCGTGAGCTGGGCCTCGACCTCAGGGTTCCACCCGTCGGCCACCGTGAACGGGATGCTCTGGGTCGTGCCCTTCGGAACCGACGGCTCGGCCTGCGCCGTCACGGCGCTGCCGGACGCGGTCGCGGTGATGCCCTCGCCGCCCGCCACCTTGAAGGTCAGGTCGTCCTTGTCGGGGTCCTTGACGTACCGGGCCAGGTCGACCGTGGCCTCCTCGCCCGCCGCGACCTCGAGCACCGGGGTGCCGGTCACCTTCGGGGGCATGTTCTTGGCCGGGGTCACGTCGATGGGCAGCGTCAGCACCGCTGTCAGACCCTCGGGGTCGTCCGGGCCCGAGCCGTCGGTCACCTCGAAGGTCACCGACGCCGCCCCCGCGTAGTCCTCGGCCGAGGTGTACACCACCGTGTCGTGGTCGGTCACCGAGACCTGACCCTCCAGGGCCTTGACCGTCTTCTCCTCGGTGATGCGCGGCTCGCGGTCCTCGCGCACCACCACGTAGCCCGCCAGGTCGATGGTCAGCGGCTCGCCCGTGGTCGCCTTGAGCGGCTCCAGGCCCGGCTTGACGTGCGGCCGCGACTGGTCGCCCGGCACCCGCACGAACGCCTTGGCCTCCAGCCCGTCCATGTCCGTGACCGTGTACGTGATCACCTGCGCCGACGGCGCCAGCTCGATCCGGAGCTGCTTCTCCTCGGTGACCGTGACGCCCTCGAGGCCCTCGGCCACGGACACCTCGAGCTCCGCGGCCACGCCGTCGGGGTCGACGTCGTTGGCGAGCACGTTCACGGTGACGCTCGACGCGCCCTGCACGTCGTCCGCCGTGACCACGTCGTCGCTCGCCACGGGCCGCAGGAGCGGAGCCTCACGGTCCACGTTCACCGTGATCGCGCCGCTCGCGCGGGCCTGGAACGTGTCCTGGACCCCGTAGTAGAAGGAGTACGAGCCCTCGTCGTCCGGCGCGGTGAGCACGACGTCGTCCTCGACCGCCTTCGGCTCGATCCCGCTCTCCTCCGTGCCCTCGAACCCCTTGGCGTACAGGCCGATCTGGTCACCGTCGGGGTCGGTGTCGTTCTCCAGCGCCTGGACCGCGACCGTCCGGCCGGGGCGCACCGTCGTCTGGTCGTCCTCGGCCTGCGGCGGCTGGTTGGTGGCCGGCTTGGGCGCGATGCCCACGCGGACCAGCCCCTCGGCCGGCGCGCCGCGCGTGTCGGTCACCTGGTAGGTGAACGTGTCGAGGCCCGGCTCCGCGGACGCCTTGTAGTCGATGAAGCCGTCCACGATCGTGGCGGTGCCCTTGCTCGGCGCGCCCGAGATCGACGACAGCGTCACGTAGTCACCGTCCGGGTCGGTGCCGTCCAGCGGCAGCGGGATGCGCACCACACCCTCGGCCAGCACGCGCGCCTCCACGTCCGGCAGCTGCGGGGCGGTGTTCGACTGCTCGTCGACGACGTTGATCGTCACCTGGGCCGAGTCCTTCTGCCCGTTGCTGTCCACCACCTCGTAGACCGCGTGCACCGTGCCGGCCTCGTCGCCCGCGCGGAAGCGCACCGTGTCCTGCGACACGAACGCCTCGCCCGCGCTCGCCGGCGGCTCCTCCTGCAGCTCGTCGTTGAGCGTGAGCTCCAGGCCGTCCGGGTGGGTGTCGTTCCTCAGCACCGGGATCGTCACCACGTCGCCGGTGTGCACGACCGCCGTGTCCGGGCCCGCCTCCGGCGGCCGCAGCGCTGCCGGCGCGGGGATCGGCACCACGCGCACCTGCCCGCTCGCGGTCCCGCTGCCGTTGCCCACCGTGTAGTCGATGGTGACCGGCCCGCTGAGCCGCTTCAGCTCCGACACCTTGAGGACCTGGTGGTTGAGCACCGAGACCTTGACCGGCGAGTCGTCGGGCACCTCGACGCCCTGGACCACGAGCACGCCGCCCGCGGGGTCGGTGTCGTTGGCCAGCACGTCCACCAGCGCGGTACCGCCCGTGGGCAGCAGCACCTGGTCCGACACCGCGATCGGCACGCCCCCCTGCTCCGGCGGCGTCACGACGTCCACCCGGACGAGGCCGGTCACGGGCTCGGGGCCGTCGGTCACCTGGTACGTGACGTCGTAGGAACCGGGCTCGTCGCTGACGAACTTGAACGTCCCCGCAGTCGCGTTGGTCGTGATCTCGGCCTTCTGCTCCTCGGTGACGCTCGTCAGCCGGAGCTTGTCCCCGTTGGGGTCGTAGTCGTTCCTCAGGGGCTCGACCGTGATCGGCTCACCCGCGAGCACGGTCACGTGGTCCTGCACCGCGATCGGCGGGACGTTGCTCGCGATGACGTCGATCTGCAGCACGCCCTCGACCGGCACACCCTGCGCGTCGGACACCGTGACGTCGACGATCTTGCGCCCGATCGTCGTGCCGCCGTCGCGGAACTCGATCGTGCCGTCGGGACGGAAGCGCACCTCGTCGAGCGGGTCCGCCGTCGAGGCGCTCGACAGGAACAGGTCGTCCCCGTCCGGGTCCTTGAAGTACGGCAGCACCTTGATGGTGCCGAGGCCGCCCTGCCCCACCCGCAGCACCGGCTGACCGGACTGCGTCGGAGGGTTGTTCTTCTCCATCGGCACGACGTCGACCGTCACCGACGCGGTGGCCTTGCCGTTCTCGCGGCCGTCGTCGACCTCGTACTCGAAGGTGGTCTTCCCGGAGGCGTCGGCGGGCACGTCGGCCTGGAGGGCCGCGCCGTCGAGCACACGGTTCACCGCGGCCGGCCCGTCGACCTTGCCCTTGACCGTTGCCGTCATGACGTCACCGTCGGGGTCCACGTCGTTGCCGAGCACGTTGAGCACGGTGGTGCGGCCCGGCCGCACGCCGATGACGTCGTCCTTCGGCTTCGGGGCCCGGTTCGGCTTGCTGCGGTCGGCGACGAGCTGGTCGACCTGCTCAGGAGTGGTCTCCTCCGACTCGGTCTTCTCGCCCTCCGCGTCCTCGGGCATCTTGAGGTCCCAGTCGTCGACCTTCTGGAAGTCGTCGGCCGCCATCCACAGCGTGCCGTCGGCCACGTCGTTGAGGACGATCAGGTTCCGGTTCACGCGGTAGACGAGCGTCGCGGCGGGGTCGACGCCCTCGAGCACCTCGTCGACGTCGTTGTCCTGGTCCGGGCAGTCGCGGATCACCTGGCCGGTGCTCGACCACGCGCCGTAGACGCACTCACCGAGCTGCACGGGCGCCGACGGGTTGCCCGACGCCGTGCGCTTCGTCGGGGTGCCGCCGCGGAGCGGCTGCGACACGAGGCCGTCGGCCGTGGCGATCACGACCGCGTCGGACTCCGCCGACGGCTGCTGCAGCATGGGCTGCGCGCCGTCCACCTTGACCGTGTCGCCGCCCGGCAGCACGAGCGTCGAGCTCGACTGGTCCAGCACGACGGGCTTGTCGCCGACGGCGGAGACCTGCACCTCGGCGTTCTGTGCGAGGGGGAGCTCCGACTCCTCGACCTCCTCCGGGACGCCCTGCGCGCCGGTGGAGACCGTGTAGAGCGTGCCGTCGGCCGGCACCGCGAGGAACACCGTGCCGTCCTCCGCGACCGTGAGCGAACCGCCGGGGCCCGCCTTCACGGTCGGCTTCGTCTTCTTCTCGTCGAACCCGCCCTGGTCGAACGGCAGCACCCAGGCGCGGCCGGACTCCGGGTCGTACACGGCCGTCGTCGCCTTGCTCGCCGCGACCTTCGCGCCCGCCGGGAACTTCATCGTCGCGTCGAGCGCGAGCAGCGCCGGGTTCACCGGGCTCGCCGAGGAGTCGCCCACGTTGTCGAGCAGCACGCGCTGGGCGTCCTGTTCGACGTCGAAGCTGGTCGAGTTCGCCAGCAGGGTGCCGTCGAGCGCCTTCGCCTCGTAGTTGAAGCGGCCCAGCTTGCCCGTGGCCGTCTGCGTGACCCACACGCCCGAGTCGTTCAGCTCGACGTCGGCCGTCGCCTCACCCTCGTACAGGAAAGCGAATGCGACCAGCCCCGCACCGAAAAGAGTCACCGCACCGACCGACGCCACCGACCGGCGATTCTCCATCACGCGCGAGACAAGGCTCATGCGCTCCTCCTCGATCCACTCACTCTGATCAGCTCACTGCCGCGAAGCCGCTCGCCCGGACGTACACACGGGGGCGACGAAAGCACCCTACCGGGGAGGTGGGTGAAGAGTCCCGGAGTTTCGCTGGGGAGGACTCCCCATAGCATTTGTCCAGATTGTAGGGGTGTGTCTGGTGAGCGGCACCGAAAAGGCGGCGAAGCACGCGGATCACCATCGCAGGTGGTTGGACTCGCCGAGCTGCTGCGTCTCGACCCACGTGTACTGGCCCGTGTAGCCGTGCATGCAGTCCGACTGGCCCGACCAGTTGCCGTTCGCGTCCGTGCGCAGCGGCACGCCCCACGCCTGGCCCCACCACGGGCCGTCCTCCCACCGCGGGAAGTACACCTGGCCCGCCGGGTCGTGCTGGGTGGAGAGGCAGCGCATCGTGAACGCCGTGTTCGGCTCCCAGCCGGTGATCGTCATGTTGATCCACCGGCACGCGGCGCCCTGCCGGCAGCCCGAGGAGCTCGACGCGTCGGCACCCTTCGAGATGGTGAAGGTGCGGTTGGCCGGGTTCGGGTTGGTGCGCCCGCTCCCCGACGCCGTCGCGCCGCAGCCCGCCTCGTTGCACGCCTGGGCCTCGATCGTCCAGGTCCTGCTGTACGCGGGCCCGACGTCGACCGTCCCGCCGGACGTGCTCAGGTTCTGCCAGCCGCCGCCGTCGATCCGGTAGCGCATCGACTGGAGCGCACGGCCGCCGTTGCTGCCGGGCGGGCTGACCGTGAACCGGCCCTCGCTCGACGAGCGCAGCGACCACGCCACCCCGGGCGCACCCGGCGTCGTGTAGGGCACGACCCCGTTGGAGCTCGCCGACCAGGCGGAGCACGTGTACTGGTTGCACGCGCGCACCTGGAACCGGTACTGCGTGCCGTTCGAGAGGCCCGTGATCGTGGCGGGCGACGACGCCGTCCGGGCGGGGACCCCGTTGCCCTGCACCTCGTACCGGTGCGCCGGGCCGCGGAACGCGTCCGCCGGGATGCCGCTCCACCGGACGACCGCCTGGCCGTTCGTCGTGCTGCCGAGCTCCGCCGTCGGCGCGGCGGGGACCTGCGGCTGCCCGAAGGGCACCTGCTCGGGCGACCGGGCGCTGGCGGGCGAGCGCCCGGCCTTGTTCTCCGCCGTGACGGCGAACGTGTACGACGCCTCGGGCGACAGGCCCGAGACCACGCGGGACGTGCCCGTGACGGTCTGGGTCTCCTTCAGCGTGCCGTCCTCGAACACGTCGAGGTGGTAGCGCGCCACGGGGTCGCCGTTGTTCGCCGGCTCCGTCCACGACACCGTGATCTGGCCGCCGAGGGCGTTGTCGACGCGCTGGGCGCTCGGCGCGGCCGGCTGGGCGGGCGGGGCCGCCGGCACCTCGGGCGCGGACGCGTCGCTCCAGTCGGACGGCTCGGGCGCCGCGTTCACGGCCTGCACCATGACCGTGTAGGCCGTGCCGTTGGCGAGACCGTCCCAGACGGTGGACGTACCGGTCACGCACTGCTTCTGCAGCACGCCGTCGGCCGGGGCCGGGCTGATCTCCAGGTTGACGCACTCGATGGGCGACCGGTCGGTGTAGGTCCGGTTCTTCCACGTGACGGTGAGCGACTCGTCCCCGAACCGCAGCGTGGGCGGCTCGGGCTTGTCCGGCTTCTCGTCGGGGCGCGCCTCCCCGGAGGGACCGGACGGGTCGGACTCCCCGACCTCGTTGGTGGCCGTGACGGTGAACGTGTACACCACGTCGTTCTGCAGCCCGGTGACCGTGCAGGTCGTCGAGGCGCACTCCGTGGCGTCGCCGCGGCCCGACCGGACGGTGTACCCGGTGATCTCCGCGCCGTTGTCGGACGGCGCGTCCCAGCTCAGCACCACCGTCTCCGAGCGCACCTCCTCGACCCGCGGCGGGCGCGGCGCCTCGGGCCGCCCGAGCACCGTGAGCCGCACCGTGCCCTCGACCTCGCGGTCCGGGTCGGCGGTCGCGTCCGCCACGCGGTAGCGCACCACCATCGTGCCGACGAAGGTGTCCGCCGGTGTGACGGTCAGCGCGGAGCCGGTCGGCACCGCGCTGCCCCGCCCCGTCTCGACCACCGCGCCCACCACGGTGAGCGGCTCCTCCGGGAACGGGTTCACGTCGTTGGCCAGCACGTCGACCGTGACCTCCTCGCCCTGGTGGGCGTCCCGCACCTCGTCGGGGTTCGCGCGGGCCGGCGGCCGGGTGGAGGCGACCACCGTGACGGCGAGCTCGCCCGCGACCGGCGGGTGACCGCCGTCGGTCACGGTGAACGGGACGGTGACGCGGGTGCCGCGCGGCACCGAGGGGTCCGCCTGGGCGAGCACGGTCGTGCCCTGCGTCCCGAGGGTGAGCCCGTCGGCGCCACCGGTCACCTCGACGGTCAGCGGGTCGCCCTCGGGGTCGACGACGAGGCGCGACAGGTCGAGCGACGCCTCCTCGCCCGCCGCGACGTCCAGCAGCGCGGTCCCGCGGATCTCGGGCGGCTGGTTGCGGCTCGCACGCACGTCGATCGGCAGCGTGAGCACCGCGGTGCGACCCTCGGGGTCGTCGGGGCCGTCGCCGTCGGTCACCTCGAACGTGACCGACGCCGGGCCCACGTAGTCCTCGTCGGACGTGTAGGTCAGGGTCGTGGGGCTCGTGACCTCGCGCGTGCCCTCGACCGCCGTCACCTTCTCCTCGACGGTCAGCCGGGGCGTCTTGCCCTCGGCGACGACCACGTACTCCGTGAGGTCGATCTCGAGGGTCTCGCCCGCGTAGGTCGGCAGCGCCTCGACCGGCTGGCGCAGGTGCGGCAGCGACCCGTCGCGCGGCACGCGCAGGAACGCCTTGCCCTCCAGGCCGTCCTGGTCGGTCACGGTGTAGGTGAGCACGCGCGGCTGCTCGCCGAGGGCCACCGTCACGGCGCCCTCCTCGTCCACCGTCACGCCCTCGGCCGGCTCGCCGTCCGGGCCGAGCACCGCGACCTCGAGGTCGGCGGCCACGCCGTCCGGGTCGGTGTCGTTGCGCCGCACGTCGACGGTCACTGTGTCCGACGTGACGTCGGCGGGTGCGACGGTGTCGTCGCGGGCCACCGGGCGCAGCAGCGGCGCGTCGCGCGCCACCTCCACGGTCACCGACCCCGTCGCGCGGGCCGCCCAGGAGTCCTCGATGCCGTAGTAGAAGGTGTGGGTGCCCTCGCCGCCCGGGGTCGTGACCAGCACCATGCCGTCGACCACGCGCGGGTCGAGCGCGTCACCCCCCTCGAACGAGCGAGGAACCAGGGCGACCTGGTCGCCGTCCGGGTCGGAGTCGTTCGCGAGCGCGTCGACCGCGACGTCGCGGCCGGGGCGCACGAGCGTCGTGTCGTCGCCCGCCGTCGGGGGCTGGTTCGTGCCCGGCGGCCGCGCGATGCCCACCGCCACCGTGCCCTCGGCGGACGCGCCGCGCGTGTCCGTCACCGCGTAGCGGAACTCGTCACGGCCCGCCGCGTCGCGCGTGGCCTCGTACTCGAGGAACCCGTCCACGAGGCGCACCGTGCCCTTCTTCGGCGGCACGGACAGCCCGTCGAGCGTGACGTGGTCGCCGTCCGGGTCGCTGCCGTCCAGCGGCAGTGCGACGCGCGTGACGGCGCCCGCGAGCACGCGGGCCGTCGTGTCCGGCGGCTGCGGCGCCGCGTTCTCGAGCGTGTCGGTCACGTTGATCGTGACCTGCGCCGAGTCCTTCTGGTTGTTGCTGTCCCGCACCTCGTACACGACGTGCACCGTGCCGGCCTGCGACCCCGCCCGGAACCGCACGGTGTCCTCCGAGACGAACGCCTCGCCGGACTCCGGGCCCTCGACGAGCTCCTCGGCGAGCGTGAGCTCCAGGCCGTCCGGGTGCGCGTCGTTCTTCAGCACGGGCACCGTGACCACGTCGCCCGTGTGCACGGTGATCTCGTCGGCCACCGCCTCGGGCGGGCGCAGCCGGGTCGGGGCGGCCACCGGCACCACGCGCACCTCGCCGACGGCGCTCTGCGCGCCGTTCGACGCCGTGTACCGCAGGGTCACGGGGCGGTCCAGGCGCGCGGTCTCGGCGACCCGCAGCACGTGGTGGTCCAGCACCGCGGCGGTGACGCCCGCGTCGGCCTCGACCGACGTCACCACGAGCACGCCGCCGGACGGGTCCGTGTCGTTGGCGAGCACGTCCACGAGCGCCGAGCCGCCGGCCGGCAGCAGCACGGTGTCCCCCACGACGACGGGCGGCCCCGCGTCCTGCGGCGGGGGCAGCACGTCCACGCGGACGAGGCCCATCGTCGAGTCCGGGCCGTCGCTGACCTGGTAGGTGAGGTCGTAGCTGCCCGGGTCCTGGCTGACGAACCGGAACGTGCCGGCCGCGTAGTTCTCCGTGACGGTCGCCGGCGCCCGCTCGGACACGCTGACCAGCCGGAGCCGGTCCCCGTTGGGGTCGGTGTCGTTGCGCAGCGGCTCGACGGTGACCGGGTCGCCGGCCTGGACGGTGACGTGGTCGGCGACGGCGACGGGCGGCTCCTGCGTCGCGACGACGTCGACCAGCAGGCGGCCCTCGCCCACCTGGTCCAGCCCGTCCGACACGGTGAGGTCGACGATCTTGCGACCCGTCGTGGTGCCGCTGTCCCGGAACTCGACGGTGCCGTCGGGCCGGAAGCGCACCTCGTCGGCCGGGTCGGCGGTGGTCGCGCTCGAGAGGACCAGGTCGTCGCCGTCCGGGTCGCGCCAGAACGGCAGCACGCGGATGCGCGCGTCCCCGCCCTGCGCGACGCGCAGCACGGGCTCGCCGCGGGCCTCGGGCGGCGCGTTCTCGCCCGGCGGCACCACGGTGAGCCGCACCTTCGCCTCGGCCGTCCCGCCGCGCCCGTCGTCCACGGTGTAGCGGAACGTCGTGCTGCCGGTCGCCGTCTGCGGCACGTCCGCCTGGAGCGCCGCGCCGTCGAGCACGCGGTCGACGGTGACTCCCGTCTCGCCGCCCGGGCCCTCGACAGTGACGGTCATGACGTCGCCGTCCGGGTCGATGTCGTTGGCGAGCACGTCGAGCACCGTGGTGCGGCCCGGGCGCACGCCCAGGGTGTCGTCCTTCGGCTCCGGCGGCCGGTTCGGCTTGTCCCGCTCGGCAAGGAACTGGTCGACCATCTCGGGCGTCGTGGTCTCGGACTCGACCTTCTCGCCCTCGGCCTCCTCCGGCATCGTGAGGTCCCAGTCGTCGACCTTCTCGAAGTCGTCGGCAGCCATCCACAGGGTGCCGTCCGCCACGTCGTTGAGCACGATCGCCAGGCGGTTGACGCGGTAGGCGAGCTCGCCGTCCGCGCCCTCGAGCGTCTCGTCGACGTCCCGGTCGGTGCCGCTGCAGTCCCGCACCACCTGCCCGGTGCCGGACCAGGCGCCGTACGTGCACCCGCCGAGCTGCACGGGGGCCGCGGGCGTACCGGACGCGCGGCGGGTCGTGGCGTCGTCGCCCGAGAGGGGCTGCGTGACGAGCCCCTGCGGGGTCGCGACGACGACGGCGTCCGCCGCGCCGGACGGCTGCTGCAGGCGGGCCGACGCCGCGTCGGTCAGGTCGACGACGTCGCCTCCGGGCAGCACGAGAGCCCCGGCGGTGCGGTCGAGCACGACCGGGTCGTCCCCCACCGCCGTCAGCTCCACCTCGGCGTCCTGCGCCACCGACAGCTCCGTCTCCGTCGGCTCGCCGGCGACGCCCGCCGTGGTCGTCGGCACCGTGACGAGGCGGCCCTGCCGCGGCACGGCCGCGTACACCGTGCCGTCCGTCCCGACGGCGACCCGCGTCCCGGGGGCCAGCTCCGCCGTCGGCTCGAGCTGCTCCTCGTCGAACTGCGCGGCCCCGGAGAACGGCAGCACCCACAGGCGCCCGTCGTCGGGGTCGAGCACCGCCGTCGTCGACCCGCCCGACGCGACGACGGATCCCGCGGGCACCGTCATCGTGCCGTCGAGCGCCAGGTGCGCGGGGTCCACCGGGTTCGCCGTGGCGGCGCCCGGGTCGGTCATGAGCACGCGGTAGGCGGCCTGCTGCACGTCGAACGTCGACGACCCCGCCAGCAGCGTGCCGTCCAGCGCCTCGGCCTCGGTGTTGAACCGGCCCAGCAGGCCCGCCGAGGTCTTGGTGACCCACACGCCGGAGTCGTCCAGGTCGACCTCTGCGGTGGCCTCCCCCTGCTGCAGCACGGCGAGCAGCACGAGGGCCCCGGTGAAGAGCGTCACCACACCTGCGGAGACGGCCGAGCGTGGCGACACGTTCAGTCTGGGCACAGGTCTTCCTCAGGTTGTCGTCCTACAGCGGTGCGCGCAGCCTATCGGTCGCCGGTGACATGCCGACAGGGCGTCCGAACGCGCGGCTGCCTCACCAGGTGAGGTGCGTCGCGTCGCCCCACGCGCCCGTCCGGACCCACACCTCAGCCCCTGCCCGACCCCAGGTGCACGGCAGCTCGGCGTCGAGGTTGCCGTCCGCGTCGAGCTGCAGCCGTCGGTCGAACCGGTCGTAGCCGTGCCAGTGCCGCACTCCTTCGGAGCTGAACCGGTCGGGGTAGTAGGCCGCACCGTCCGCGTAACACTGGATCGCGAACTCGACGCCCGGCTCACCGTCGCGGACCTGCAGCCCCACATACCGCTCCCCGCCCCCTGCGGACGCCGCCTTGACGGTCCGCAGCACTCGGTCGGAGTCCGCGTCACCCGTCGTCCCCGTCCGCTGCACCCAGGCGCCGCAACCCGCCGCGTTGCAGCTCCGCGCCCTGAGCGTGTAGCTCTTGTGCGGTGCCGTCGGCACCGTGACCCGCTCGACGGCGCCCTGCGCCGAGCCCGTGCGGTCGCGGTCACCGCTCAGCACCCACTCCGTCCGTGTGACGTCCCGGCCACCCGAGTCGGCCGCCCGGTACACCGTGAAGAACCCGTCGTCGGTGCGGTCCCTCGTCCACTCGACCGTCGGCCGACCGGGCACGGTGTAGGGCACGACGGCGTTCGAGCGCGCCGTCCACGCCGAGCACGTGTACGCGTTGCACGCGCGGACCTCGAACGTGTGGCTCCGCCCGTTCTCCAGCCCGCTGAAGGTGTTCGGTGGAGCGTCGGCCCGCTTGGTGTCCGAGCCGTCGGCACGCACCTGGTAGTACGGACCGTCGCCACGGAAGTCGCTCGCCCTGGCCCAGGAGACACGCGCCTTGCCGTCGGTGTTGCCGCTGATCAGCTCTGCTGTCGGGGCACCGGGCAGCACCGGGGTGCCGTACGGCGTGAGCGCGGCGGACCGCGCGCTCACCGGCGAGCGCCCCGCCATGTTCTCCGCGACGACGGCGAACCGGTACTCGGCCCGGGGGTCGAGGCCCTGCAGCTCCTGCGTGGTGCCCGACACCGCCCTCGTGTCGTCGAGCGCGCCGTCGCGGAAGACGCGCAGCTCGTACCTCGTGACCGGTGCCCCGTTCGTCACCGGCGCCGTCCAGCGCACCGTCACCTGGCCGCCCAGCGCGGTGTCGACCCGCGTCGCGCGCGGCGCGTCCGGCCGTCCGGGCGGCGCGGCGGGGGTCTCGGGCGCCGACGGGTCCGACCAGTCGGAGGGCTCCGGCGCGGCGTTGCGCGCCTGGACCCGCACCGTGTACGCCGTGCCGTTGCGCAGACCGTCCCACACGGTGCTCGTCCCGTCGAGGCAGGTCTTCTGGATCCCGCCCGCCGGCGGTGCCGGACTGATCTCGAGGTTGACGCACTCGACGGGCGACCGGTCGGTGTAGGTCCGGTTCGTCCACGTCACGGTGAGCTGCCCGTCGCCGAACCGCAGAGTCGGCGGCGCGGGCGGGTCGGGCCGCTCGTCGGGTGTGGCCTCCGCGGAGGGTCCCGACCATCCCGACGTGCCGACGTCGTTGCGGGCCGCCACGGCGAACCGGTAGGTCCTCGTGTTCGTCAGCCCGGTCACCGTACAGGTCGTCGTGGGGCAGTCCGTGATCCTTCCGTCACCGGTCCGCACCTGGTAGCCGGTGATCGGCGCGCCGTTGTCCGCGGGCGGGTCCCAGCCGAGCACGACCGTCCGCGAACGCACCTCCTCGACCGTGGGCGGGCGCGGCGCCTCGGGCGCGCCGAGCACGGTGACGCGGGCGACGCCCTCGACCTCGCGGGTCGGGTCGCCGGTCGCGTCGGCCACCCGGTAGCGCACCACGGTGACGCCGTGGAACCCGTCCGGCGGCGTCACGCGGACGTGGTCCCCCGCCGCCTCGACGGTGCCCTGCCCGGACTCGAGCCGGGTGGAGACGAGCCGGAGCGGCTCCTCCGGGAACGGGTTCACGTCGTTGGCGAGCACGTCGACCGTCACGGGTTCGCCCTCGTGCGCGTCCGGCACCTCGTCCGGGGTGGCGCGCGCGAGGGGGCGCGTCGAGGCGACGACCGTGATCGTGAGCTGCCCGGCGACGGGCGGGTGGTTGCCGTCGGACACCGTGAGGCCCACGGCGACGGTGGTGCCCTTCGGCACGTCGGGGGCCGGGGTGACCTGGACGGTCGTGCCGGTGGTGGCGAGGCTCAGCCCGGCGCCCGCGCTCTCGGTGGTCACGGTGAGCGGGTCGCCGTCCGGGTCGGTGACGTACCGGGCCAGGTCGAGCGTCGTCTCCTCGCCCGCCGCCGCCTCGACGACGGGGGTGCCCGTGATCTCGGGCGGGCCGTTGCGCCCCGGCAACACGTCCAGCGGCAGCGTGAGCACGGCCGTGCGGCCCTCGGGGTCGTCGACACCGTCGCCGTCGGTGACCTCGAACGTGAGGGCGGCGGGACCGGAGTAGTCGCGGTGCGGGGTGTAGGTGACCCGGGCCGGGCCGGTCACCTCGTGCTCGCCCTCCGTCGCCGCGACCTGCGTCTCGTCCGTCAGCCGGGGCGTGCGGCCCGGCGCGACCACGACGTACTCCTCGAGGTCGAGCGCGCTGGGCTCGCCCGCCGTCACCTCGACGGGCTCCAGGCCGTCGCGCAGCCGCGGGAGGGTGCCGTCACGCGGGACGCGCAGGAAGGCCTTCGCGGTCAGCCCGTCGGAGTCGGTCACCTCGTACGTGACGACCTGCGGCCGAGCGCCCAGCGGCACGCGCACCTGCCCGTCCTCCGTGACGGTCGGTCCGTCGGGTCCGGCGTCGGGCACGCTCACCTCGAGGTCGTCCGCGAGCCCGTCGGGGTCGGCGTCGTTGCGCGTCACGTCGACCGTCACGGTGGAGCCCGTGACGTCCTGCGGCACGACGACGTCGTCGCGCGCGACAGGGCGCAGGAGCGGCGCCTCGTGGGAGACCTCGACGGTGACGGCGCCCGTGGCGCGCGCGGCGAACGTGTCGGCGATCCGGTAGTAGAAGGTGTGCGTCCCCTCGTCGCGCGGGGTCGTGACGACGACGAGGTCGTCGGCCACCACCGGCTCGAGCTCGGGGGCACCCTCGAACGACCGCGGCACGAGGCCGACCTGGTCGCCGTTCGGGTCGGAGTCGTTGGCGAGGACGTCGATGCCGACGCTGCGCCCGGGCCGCACCGTCAGCTCGTCGTCCACGGCGAGCGGCGCCTGGTTGAGCTGCGGCGGGCGGGCCACGCCGACCCGCACCGTCCCGACCGCGGTCGCGCCCCGCGTGTCCGTCACCGTGTAGGTGAACCGGTCCTCGCCGGCCGCGGTCGCCCCGGCCGCGTACTCGAGCACGCCGTCCACGATGTCGACGGTCCCGGCGGCGGGCGGCGAGGCGATCGCCTCGAGCTGGACATGGTCGCCGTCGGGGTCGCTGCCGTCCAGCGGGACCGCGACACGCGTGGTCGCGCCGGACAGCACGCGCGCGGTGACCTCCGGCGGCTGCGGCGCGGTGTTCTCGTCGCCGTCCACCACGGTGATCGTCACCTGGGCGGAGTCCCGCCTCCCGCCCGGGTCCGCCACCTCGTAGACCAGGTGGACCGTGCCGCCTGCGCCCAGGTCGGCCTTGAACCGCACGGTGTCCTGCGAGACGAAGGCCTCACCCTGCTCCGGCTCCTCCACGAGCTCCTCGGCGAGCGTGAGCTCCAGGCCGTCGGGGTGGTCGTCGTTGCGCAGCACCGGCACCGTCACGACGTCGCCCGCGTGCACGACCGCCTCGTCCGGGTGCGCCTCCGGCGGCCGCGGCGTCTCCGGGGCGGCCACGGGCACGACCCGGACCTGGCCGGTAGCGCTCCCCGCACCGTTGTCCACGGTGTACTCGAGCACGACAGGGGCCTCGAGCCGCCGGGCCTCGTTCACGCGCAGCACGTGGTGGTCGAGCACGGCCGCCGTGACGGGGGCGTCGTCGGGGACGGTCACCGACTGCACCACGAGCACGCCGCCCGCGGGGTCGGTGTCGTTCGCCAGGACGTCCACGAGCGCGGTCCCGCCCGCGGGCAGCAGCACCGTGTCGGCGACGGTCACGGGGACGCCGTCGTCCTCCGGCGGGGGCAGCACGTCGACCCGGACGAGGCCGAGCGCGGCGTCCGGGCCGTCGCTGACCCGGTAGGCGAGGTCGTAGCTGCCCGGCTCGTCGGCCACGAAGCGGAACGTGCCCGCGGCGTAGTTCGGCGTGATCGTCGCGGGCGCCTGCTCCGCGACGTCGACCAGCCGCAGGCGGTCACCGTTCGGGTCGGTGTCGTTCTCCAGCGGCCGCACCGTGACGGGCTGCCCGGCGGGCACCGCCACGTGGTCGCCCACGGCGACCGGCGGCTCCTGCGTGGCGACGACGTCCACGAGGAGCTTGCCCTCGCCGACCGCGCCCGTGCTGTCGGTGACCGTGAGGTCGACAACCTTGCGGCCCACGGCACCCCCGCCGTCCCGGAACTCGACGGTGCCGTCCGGGCGGAACCGGGTCTCGTCGGCCGGGTCGGTCGTCGCGGCGCTGGTCAGCACGAGGTCGTCGCCGTCCGGGTCGCGCCAGAACGGCAGCACCTTGACCGACGCGGAGCCGCCCTGCCCGACGCGCAGCACCGGCTCGCCCTCCGGCACGGGCGGGGCACTCTCGCCCGGCGGCACCACGCGCAGGCGCACGTCGGCGTCCGCCGTACCGCCCCTGCCGTCGTCGACCGTGTAGGTGAACCGGACGGTGCCCGACGCGTCCGCCGGCACGTCCGCCTGGAGCGCCAGGCCGTCGAGCACACGGCGCACCGCGACGCCGCTGCGGGCCGGTGGGGCCGAGGACACGCCGGCGGTCATCACGTCGCCGTCGGGGTCGACGTCGTTGCCGAGCACGTCCAGCACCGTCGTCCTCCCGGGACGCACACCGAGGTCGTCGTCCGTCGGTGCCGGTGGCCGGTTGGGCCGGTCCCGCTCGGTGACCACCTGGTCCACGAGCTCCGGCGTCGTGGACTCGGTCTCGGTCCGCTCGCCGACCGCGTCCTCCGGCATCGTCAGGTCCCAGTCGTCGACCTTCTCGAAGTCGTCGGCGGCCATCCACAGGGTGCCGTCGCCCACATCGTTGAGCACCACGACCTGGCGGTTGACCCGGTAGGCGAGCTCGCCGTCGGCGCCCTCGAGGTACTCGTCCACGTCACGGTCCGTGCCCGGGCAGTCCCGGATCACCAGCCCCGTGCCCGACCACGCGCCGAACGTGCACGCGCCGACCCGCACGGGAGCCGCAGGCACGCCGTCGGCCGGCCGGACCGTCGCCTCGCCCCCGCGCACAGGCTGCGCGACCAGGGCCGACGGCGTGGCGACGAGGACGGACCGTGCCGCGTCCGACGGCTGCTGGAGCCGGGCCTCCGCGGCCCCGGCGAGGTCGACGACGTCGCCCCCGGGAAGCACGAGCGCCGCGGCCGTGTGGTCGAGCACCACCGGGTCGGGGCCGACGGCAGTGACGTCCAGATCAGCGTCCTCGGCGACGGACAGGTCACGTTCGCGCACCTCGCCGGGCGCACCCTGCGCACCGGTCTCGACGCGGTACAGGGTCCGGTCGCGAGCGACCGCGACGTGCACGGTGCCGTCGGTCCCGACCGCGAGCCGGCCGCCGGTGCCGACCTCCACCGTCGGCTCGAGCTGCTCCTCGTCGAAGGCAGTCAGGCCGTCGAACGGCAGCACCCACAGCCGCCCGGAGTCGGGGTCGAGGATCGCGGTCGTGCGCCCGCCCGACGCGACGAGCGCACCCCGGGGGGCCACGACCGGCCCCGCCGTGGTGAGCTGCGCGGGGTCGACGGGGCTCGCCGACGACGCCCCGGCGTCGGTGAGCAGCACGCGGTACTCGTCCTGCTGCACGTCGAACGTCGAGGACCCGGCCAGGAGCGTGCTGTCCATGGCCCGCGCCTGGTCGTTGAACCGGCCCAGCCGGCCCGACTCGGTCTGCGTGACCCACACGCCGGAGTCGTCGAGGTCGACCTCCGCGGTCGCCTCGCCGTCCTGGAGGAGGGCCAGCGCGAGGAGCGTGCCCGCGAACAGCGCGACGAAGGCCCAGGAGGCGATCACACCAGGAGCCGGCCGAGAGCGCTCCGCGACCACCCCGGCCTCGTGCAGCGCCTCGTGCGTCAGCTCGTCCGTCTCCGGGTCGGACACCCGATCTGACACCGCGTCCACCACCACGCCCCCCGTTGCCCGCCAGCATCCTAGCGAGCGCCCGGGCCCGTGCCCGTCAGACCGCCCGGTCGGCCAGGACCTGGGCGAACTCCTCGAGCGACTCCTTCACCGGACCGTCCGGCAGCGGCGCGAGCTCGGCCGCCGCGGCGCGCGCCCAGCGGACCGCGTGCTCGCGGGTCTCCGCCAGCACGTCGTGCGCCCGCAGGCGCTCGACCACGGCGGCGAGCGCCTCGTCCGAGGACAGGTCGCCGTCGAGCGCGGCGAGCAGGTCGCGGTCCTCGTCGGTGGCCGTGCCCGCGGCGACCCGCTGCCGCAGCAGCAGCACCGGCATGGTCGGCACGTGCTCACGCAGGTCGGTGCCCGGCGTCTTGCCCGAGGTCTCGCCCGAGCTGGCGACGTCGAGCACGTCGTCGGCGAGCTGGAAGGCGACGCCCACCTTCTCGCCGTAGGCGCCGACCGCCTCGACGTGCTCGGCCGGCGCCCCCGCGATCATCGCGCCGAGCCGGGCCGACGCCGACAGCAGCGACGCCGTCTTGTCGGACAGGACCTGCAGGTAGTGCTCCACGCCGTCGGCGCCCTCGTCCGGCCCCATGGTCTCGTGGAGCTGGCCGAGGCACATGCGCTCGAACGTGCGCGACTGCAGGATCACGGCCTCCGGGCCCAGCTCGGCCACCCTGGCCGAGGCACGGGCGAACAGCATGTCGCCCACGAGGATCGCCACCGAGTTGCCCCACACCATGTGGGCCGACGGCGCACCACGCCGCATGGGCGCCGAGTCCATGACGTCGTCGTGGTAGAGCGACGCCACCTGCGTCAGCTCCACCACGACCGCCGCGTCGATCACACCCGGCACCGTCCCGTCGCCCAGCTCACCCGTGAGCAGGGTGAGCAGCGGCCGGAACCGCTTGCCGCCCGCGTCGATGAGGTGGCGGGAGGCGCCGTCGGCCAGCCGGTCGGCGCTGGCGACGGCCTCCAGCAGCGCCTCGTCGACCAGCGTCAGCCGGTCCGCGAGCCGCGCGGCCAGCTCCGGGTCGGTGACCGGGAGTCCCAGCGCGGTCGGGTCGGGAAGGGTCGACGAGGCGGCCGGGGTCGCCGTCGCGGGCGTACCCGACGTCGTCCGGGGCGGCAGCGGTGCTGAGGTCACGGCACGAACTTACTTGCCTGTTCCACCAGATCGAGAACCGGGGACGGGAATACGCCGAGAATCACGGTCGCCACGGCGCACACCGCGACGGCGACGGCGGCGGGACCGCGCGACCGCGCGACGGTGACGACGACCCGCTGCGCGGCCGTGACCTGCGCCGTCGCGAGGGCGGCCGGAGCCGTCCCGCCGGACGCCCCCGCCGTCTCGGACGCGTCGAGGTCCTCGGCGTCCGGCACCTGCTCCGGCACCGTCTCGTCGTCCGCCCGGCGGAACACCATGACGACGAGCAGGCGCAGGTAGAACGCGACGGTGACGATCGACGCCAGCACGCCGAGCACGGCGAGCCACCACAGGCCGCCGGTCACCGCGCCGGAGAACGCGCCGAACTTGGCGACGAACCCCGCGGTGAGCGGGATGCCCGCCATCGACAGCAGGAAGATTCCGAACGCCGCGGTGAGCCACGGGGCCTTGCGGCCCAGACCGGCCCACTGCGCGATCTCCGTCGCCTCGCCGAGCACGACGCCGTCGTCGGCCACCGGGCCGTTGTCCTCGCCCGAGCGGGAGCCCGACGCCACCCGGCGCTCGCGCACCAGGGTGACCACGGCGAACGCGCCGACCGTCGAGAGGCCGTAGGCCAGCAGGTAGAACAGCGTCGACGCCTGCACCTGGGCGTTGAAGCCCGCGATGCCGACGAGCAGGAAGCCCGCGTGCGCGATCGAGGAGTAGGCCAGCAGACGCTTGACGTCGGACTGGACGGAGCCGACCACGGCACCGACCACCATCGTCGCGATCGCGACCACGACGATCACGACCTGGAGCTGTCGCAGGATCTGCGGGTCCACGGCCTGCACGCCGATCGAGGTCCGGTACAGCACCTGGACCAGCGCGACGACGGCCGCCGCCTTGGTGCAGGCCGCCATGAACCCGGTGATCGGGGTGGGCGCGCCGGTGTAGACGTCGGGCGTCCACGCGTGGAACGGCACGGCGCCGACCTTGAACAGCAGGCCGACGGTGACCAGGAGGACGCCCGCGACGAGCAGCACGCTCATGCCCTCGAGCGGCAGCATGCCGCCCTGCACCTGCTGCGCGATCTGCAGCAGCCGCACGGTGCCCGCGAACCCGTAGATCAGCGCGACGCCGAAGATGAACAGCGCCGAGGCGAACGCGCCGAGCAGGAAGTACTTGGCCGCGGCCTCCTGCGAGAGCAGGCGGCGTCGGCGCGCCGTCGCGCACAGCACGTACAGCGGCAGCGACAGCACCTCGAGCGCGATGAACATGACCACGAGGTCGTCGGTCGACGCGAACAGCATCATGCCGCCGGTCGCGAACAGCAGCAGCGGGTAGATCTCCGTCTGCACGAGCCCGGCCCGGCGCGCCAGGTCCTCGTACGAGGTGCCGGGCACCGCGGAGGCCGTGGGCGCGAACGCGTCCTGCCCCGTGCTCGTGCGGTCGGCGACGACGAGCACGCCGAGGAAGGCGAGCACGGCGACGATGCCCTGCGCGGCGAGCGCGAACGGCGTGAGCGTGACGCTGCCCCCCACGACCTGCACCGGCTGGGCCACGATCTGCGGCCACAGCACCGCGACGAAGGCGAGCCCGCCCGCCAGCGCGGCCAGCGCCAGGACGATCTGGGTGGTGCGGCGTGCCCGTGCGGGCACGAACGCCTCGACGAGGATGCCGACGACGCCCGCGCCGAGCACCACGATGAGCGGGGCGAGCGCGAGCCAGTCGATCTCTGGCGGCACGAAGGTGGTCACTTGTCGCTCCCCATCTGCGCGGCGGCGTCCGCCGGTACGTCGACCGCCGTGACGGCGGCCACCGACTGCTCGGCGGGCGCGTTCACGTAGGTCAGGGCAAGGCTCGGCACGAAGCCGAGCACGAGGAGGCCCGCCACGAGCGGCGCCGCGACGACGCGCTCACGCACCCGCAGGTCGGGCAGGGTCTCGAGCCCTGCCGCGGGCGCCCCCGTGAAGATCTTCTGGTAGGTCAGGAGCACGTACACCGCGGCGAGCACGACGCCGGGGACGGCGGCGAGGGTCCAGGCCGCCGAGCCGGCGGGCTCGCCGCCGAACGCGCCGATCAGCACCATGATCTCGCTGGCGAACGTGGCGAGGCCGGGCAGCGACAGCGTCGCCAGGCCCGCCACGAGGAAGGTGCCGGCGAGCACCGGCGTCGTCGACCGCAGCCCGCTGTACGCGGCGATCTTCTGCGACCGCTCCGGGTGGCGGGACACGAGGAACCCGGCCACGAGGAACAGCGCGCCGGTGGCGAGGCCGTGGTTGAGCATCATGAAGCTCGACCCGGCGGTGCCCAGCGGCGTGAACGTGAAGATGCCGAGGATGATGAAGCCGAAGTGGCTCACCGAGGTCCAGCCGACCAGGCGGAGCAGGTCGGTCTGCATGATCGCCATGACCGCCCCGTACAGCACCGAGATCACCGCGAGCGCGATGACGAACGGCGCCGCCCACCGCGAGGCCTCCGGGAACAGCGGGAGGCACAGCGTGAGCATGCCGAAGGTGCCGACCTTGTCGAGCACGCAGATCAGCAGGGTCGACGTGCCGGGGGTCGCGTTGCCCGCGACGTCGGGCAGCCAGCTGTGCACCGGGACCATGGGGGCCTTGATCGCGAAGGCGATGAAGAACCCGACGAACATGAGGCGCTCGGCCGTCGTGCCCAGGTCCACGGCGACCAGCTCGTCCACGAGGAACGCCCTGCTCGGGTCGACGCCGTTGCTCACCGCGAGGAAGTACAGCGCGATGACCGCGGCGAGCATGATGAGCCCGCCGCCCAGGCTGAACATGAGGAACTTGACCGCGGCGCGGCGCCGTCCCGGGCCCTGCCCGAACCCGCCGATGAGGAAGTAGGCGGGGATGAGCATGGCCTCGAACAGCACGTAGAAGAGGAACACGTCGCGCGCGCTGAACACGGCCACCATGAACGCCTCGAGCAGCAGCACGAGGGCGACGAACCGGCGCAGCCGCACCTCGTCGTGGCCCTGCTCGCGCCAGGCGGCGAGCAGCACGAGCGGCACGAGCACCACGGACAGGGCCACGAGCAGCAGGCCGACGCCGTCGACGGCGACGGCGTACGAGGTACCGATCTGCGGGATCCACGAGGCCGTGGTGCCGAGCTGGTGCTCGTCGGCGGCGCCCGTGTCGAACGCCAGGAAGGCCCCGACCAGCAGACCCACCTCGACGAGCGAGAACACGAGCGCCAGCGGCCGGGCCAGGCCGGTGCCGCCGCCCGCAGGCCCCGTGCGGCGGCGCACCAGCGCGCTCAGGCCCACCACGGCGGCGCCGACCAGCGGCCATGCGATGAGCACGGTCAGCCAGGGAAACATCTCTCCTCCGATCACTGGGCACCGCCGAGGCCTGCGCCGAGCCGGACAACGAGCCACGCCACGAGGGCGATGACCAGGACGCCGCCCGCCATGCCCGCGGCGTACGAGCGCACGTACCCCGTCTGCACCTTGCGGAACATCGCGCCGAACCACGAGACGGCGAGCGGCAGGACGCCCCAGCCGCGGTCGACGACGTCCCGGTCGCCCACCTGCACGAGCCGGGCGATGCCGTGGGCGGGCAGCACGACCAGCGTCTCGTTGGCCGCGTCCTGGTAGAGGTCCCTGCGGGCCGCCCGGGTGAGGAACGAGCCGCGCGGGGCCTCCTCCGGCACGAGCTGCACCGCGTACATCCGGAACGCGAGGGCGGCACCGAGCAGGACGAGCACGAGCGTCGCGCCGATGATGACCGGCACCGGCAGCACGGGCTCGTGGTGCTCGGCGTGGCCGACCACCGGCTCGAGCCAGGTGGTGAACGTGCCGCCGATGCCGAGCACGAGACCCAGGCCGGCCGAGCCGACGCCGAGGAACACCAGCGGCCACCACATGAGGGGCGAGCCCTCGTGCGGATGCTGGTTCTCGGTCCAGCGCGGGCGGCGCCCGCCGAAGGTCATGAAGAACAGGCGGGTCATGTAGAACGCGGTGATCGCGGCGCCGACGACGGCGACGGTGCCGAACACCCAGGCGCGCCAGGGCTGCCCGTCCACGGGGATGAACGCGGCCTCGATGATCCCGTCCTTGCTCCAGTACCCGGAGAACGGCGGGATGCCGAGGATCGCGAGCCAGCCCAGGCCCATCGTGATCCACGTGATGGGCAGGAAGCGCGACAGCCCGCCGAAGCGGCGCATGTCGGTCTGGTCGCCCATCGCGTGCATCACGGCGCCGGCGCCGAGGAACAGGCCCGCCTTGAAGAAGCCGTGCGTGAGCAGGTGGAAGATCGCGAACGCGTACCCGGCGGGGCCGAGGCCCGCGGCGAGCATCATGTAGCCGATCTGGGACATCGTCGAGGCAGCCAGCGCCTTCTTGATGTCGTCCTTCGCGGTACCGACGACCGCACCGAACAGCAGGGTCACCGCGCCGACGACCACGACGACGAGCTGTGCCGTGGGAGCAGCCTCGAGGATCGGGCCGGAACGCACCATGAGGTAGACGCCCGCCGTGACCATCGTGGCGGCGTGGATGAGCGCGGACACCGGCGTCGGGCCGGCCATCGCGTCGCCGAGCCATGCCTGGAGCGGGAACTGCGCCGACTTGCCACACGCGGCGAGCAGCAGGCACAGGCCGACGGCGGTGGCCGTGCCCTCCGACAGCCCGCCGGCCGCGGGCAGGACGTCGGCGAAGCCGACGCTGCCGACCGTCGCGAAGAGGATCGCCATGGCGGCGATGAGCCCCATGTCGCCCACGCGGTTCATGACGAACGCCTTCTTGGCCGCCACCGCGTTCTCGCGCGCCGTCGGCCGTCCGGTGTCCCAGAACCCGATGAGCAGGTAGGACGCGACGCCCACGCCCTCCCAGCCCACGAAGAGCAGGAGGTAGGAGTCGGCGAGGACCAGCGTGAGCATGGCCGCGACGAACAGGTTGAGGTACGCGAAGAACCGGCGCCGGTCGACGTCGTGGTCCATGTAGGCCACGGAGTAGATGTGGATGAGCGTGCCCACGAAGGTCACGAGCACCACGAACGTCATGGACAGCGGGTCCAGCCGCAGCCCGAGGTCCACGTCGAGACCGCCTGCGGACAGCCACGTCCCCAGGCTGTGGTCGACGGCGCGCTCCTCGGCCGGCGTACCGATCATGCGGAACAGCAGGATGAAGCCGACCACGGCGGCGGCGCCGGAGGCCAGCACGCCGAGCCAGTGGCCCCAGCGGTCGGTGGCCCTGCCGCCCAGCAGCAGCACTGCCGCGCCGATCAGCGGGAAGCCGATCAGCCAGGGGGCGAGCCCGATCACGTCGTTCACTGTCTCCCCCTCAGCCCTTGAGCAGGTTGACGTCGTCGACCGAGGCCGACCGGCGGGTACGGAAGATCGTCACGATGATGGCGAGGCCGACGACGACCTCCGCCGCCGCGACGACCATGACGAAGAACGCGAGCACCTGGCCCGTCAGGTCGCCGTGCAGCCGGGCGAAGGTGACGAAGGCGAGGTTGGTCGCGTTGAGCATGAGCTCGACGCCCATGAACACGACGATGGCGTTGCGGCGCAGCAGCACCGTCGTCGCCCCGATCGCGAACAGCACGGCGGCGAGCACCACGTAGTTGGTGATCTCCATCAGACGTCCTCCTCGCCGCGCCGCGGCGCCGCGGCGCCCGTGGGCGCGTCGGCGTCCACGAGCGCGACGCCGGCGTGCGGGGCGGGTCGTTCCTGGCCGCGGATGCGCAGCACGCGGGACACCGACTGCGGGATCTGCTCGCCGTCGGGGCCGAGCGCCGGCGTGTCCATGGCGTTGGACGTCGCGTAGACGCCCGGGGAGGGCAGCGGCGTGAGGCTGACGCCCTCGGTGAGCGCCTTGACGCGCGCCTCGGCGACCGTGCGCTGGTTCTGCTTCGGCGTGAGCCTGCGGCGGTGCGTGAGCACGAGCGCGCCGACCGCCGCGGTGACGAGCAGCACGCCGACGGCCTCCATGGCGAGCACGTAGTCGCCGAACAGCACGCGCGCCAGCGCCTGCGGGTTGGCGACGCCCGCCGGGTCTCCCCCGGCCAGGCCCGCGCCGGGCGGGAAGGCCGCCCGGCCCACGACGCCGCCCAGCACGAGCGCGAGGCCCAGCCCGACGAGCAGGCCGATCCAGCGCTGGCCACGGATCGTCTCCGTGAGCGAGTCCGACGCGTCGACGCCCACGAG
This sequence comes from Promicromonospora citrea, assembly GCF_013004695.1. Taxonomy (GTDB): domain Bacteria; phylum Actinomycetota; class Actinomycetes; order Actinomycetales; family Cellulomonadaceae; genus Promicromonospora; species Promicromonospora citrea. The sequence goes on along the minus strand of NZ_JABEMG010000009.1, from coordinate 3,314 downwards.
CATGAGCACGAACAGGAACAGCATCATCACGGCGCCCGTGTACACGACCACCTGGACGACGCCGAGGAACGGCGCCTCCTGCGCGATGTAGAGGATCGCCATGCTGATCATGACGAACACGAGGCACATCGCCGCGTGCACGGCCCGCCGCACGAACAGCAGGCCCAGCGCGGCGAGCACCATGAGCGGGGCGACCACCCAGAACAGCACGGTCTCGCCGCCCGAGATCTCGAGCCCGGCCGGGGTCATGCCGTCACCTCCGTGCGGGCGGGGGCGCCGGTGAGCTGCGCCTCGGACGTCGAACCGGGCTCGCTCGTGGCGCGCGCACCCGTCGTCGAGCCCTCGTCCTCGCGCACCGAGCCCACGGCGGCGGCGCCGGCGGACCGCTCGGCCGCGCCGGGCCCCTCGTCGGGCCGCAGCTCGTGCTTGCGCAGGGTCGGCGCGGGCGCCTGCCCGGACGCCGCGGCCTGCGCCGCCTCGAGCGTCTCGTCCTCGGGCCGGTGCTCCCGGACCCAGTCGACCTGCGCCGTCGTCGGGCCGAGCACGTCACCGCTGTAGTAGTCGGTGTCCGTGGTGCCCTCCACCATCGGGTGGGGCGCTGCGAGCATGCCCTCGGCGAGCGGGGCCAGGAGGTCCTGCTTCTCGTAGATCATGCCCGAGCGGGTGTTGCCGGCCAGCTCGTAGTCGTTGGTCATGGTCAGCGCCCGGGTGGGGCACGCCTCGATGCACAGCCCGCAGAAGATGCACCGCAGATAGTTGATCTGGTAGACGCGGCCGTACCGCTCGCCGGGGCTCATGTGCGCCCCGCCCGAGTCGTCGGCCCTGACCTCGCGGCCCGCGTTCTCGGGCAGGTCCGCGTTGGACGCGCCCTCGACGTAGATCGCGTCGGCGGGGCACGCCCACGCGCACAGCTCGCAGCCGATGCACTTCTCCAGCCCGTCGGCGTACCGGTTGAGCTGGTGACGGCCGTGGTAGCGGCGCTGCGGCTGCACCTTCTTGCGGGGGTACTGCTCCGTGACCGTGGGCTTGAACATCGACGACAGCGTCACGCCGAAGCCTGCCACGGGGGCGAAGATCTCCGCGATGGGCCCCGGCTGCGGGCGCAGGGGCTGGTACTCCTTCTCACGCTCACTCACCACGGACCTCCTTTCCGAACCGCTTGGACGGGGGCAGCGTCTGGCCGGGCAGCGGGGGCACCGGGTAGCCGCCGGCGAACGCGTCGACCGGCTCGGCCTCGCCGTCGTCGGCGGGCGGCTGCTTCTTCTCGGGCCAGAACCACATGATCGCGACGAAGACGACCGCCGCACCGACGATCACCGGCACGAACTGCTGGTAGGTGACGCCCTGCACGCGCTGCAGCCACTGCACGACGGCGAGCACGACGACCCAGGCCAGCGCGACGGGGATGAGGATCTTCCAGCCGAACACCATGAACTGGTCGTAGCGCAGGCGCAGCAGCGTGCCGCGCACCCACACGAAGACGAACATCAGGGCCCAGAGCTTCACGAGGAACCAGATGATCGGCAGCCAGCCCTCGTTGAGCGCGCCGCCGAGGAAGCCCTCGGGCACCGGCGCGCGCCAGCCGCCCAGGAAGAGCGTCACGCACACGGCGGACACGTTGAGCATGTTGATGTACTCCGCCAGGAAGAACCAGGCGAACTTCATCGACGAGTACTCGGTCATGTAGCCGGAGACGAGCTCGCCCTCGGCCTCGGGGAGGTCGAACGGGAGGCGGTTGGTCTCGCCGATCATCGAGATCACGTAGATCACGAAGGCGGGGGCGAGCGGGATGAACCACCAGATCTGCGACTGGCTCGACACGATCTGGGACGTCGACATCGACCCGGCCATGATGAACACGCTCACGAGCGACAGGCCCATGGCCAGCTCGTAGCTGATCACCTGGGCCGTCGAGCGCACGGCGCCCAGCAGCGGGTAGGTCGAGCCCGACGACCAGCCGCCGAGCACGATGCCGTACACGCCGAGCGACGCCGCCGCCAGGATGTAGAGCACCGCGACGGGGAAGTCCGTGAGCTGCGCCGGCGTGGTCCAGTCGGTCCACGGGAACGGCAGGCTCGGCCCGAACGGGATGACGGCGAACACCAGCAGCGAGCAGAACACCGAGATCATCGGCGCCAGCAGGTACACGAACTTGTCGGCCCGCGTGACCGTCATGTCCTCCTTGAGCAGGAGCTTCATGGCGTCGGCGAGCGACTGGAGCAGACCGAAGGGGCCGTGCCAGTTCGGGCCGGGCCGCACCTGCATCCGGGCGACGACCTTGCGCTCGAACCAGATCGCGAACAGCACGCTGGTGAGCAGGAAGACCACGATGAGCACGGCCTTCACGACCGAGGCCCAGATCGTCTCCTGCGAGAAGTCGGCGGCGACGCCGGGCGCCGCTGCCGCGAGGATCGCGTGGTCCATCACCCCTGCCTCTCGGATTCGTTGGCGCCGGCGGGTGCGACGGCGACCAGGTCGCCCGCCACCGCGCCGAGCGTCGCGTGCACACGGCTGCCCACGCTGTTCAGCGGCAGCCACACGACGCCGTCGACCATGCCGTCGGTCACGGCGACCGGCAGCTCGACCGTGCCACGCGCGGTGCTGACGGCGACGCGGCCGCCGTCGGCCACGCCGAAGCCCTCCGCCGTGGCGGCCGACAGGCGCGCGACCGGCTGCTTGGCCGTCCCGGCGAGGAACTGCTCACCGTCCTGGCCGCGGCCCGCGTCGAGCTGGAGCCGCCACGTGGCGAGCACCGCCTGACCCGGCCCGACCTGCGGCGCGGCGGTCTGCGCGGCGCTCGGGGCGGCCACCCGGCCGCCGACCCAGGCCTCGCGCTGCGTGAGCGCGACGCCGAGGTGCGCCTCCGCGGGCGTGCCCGACTGCAGGTCGGCGCCGAGCTGCTGGGCCAGCACGTGCAGCACGCGGTGGTCCGGCAGCGCGTTCGACTCGAGCGCCGCGCCGAAGGACCGCACCCGGCCCTCCCAGTTCCAGTACGAGCCCGCACGCTCGACGGGCGGGGCGACCGGCAGCACCACGTCGGCGCGCTCGGTCACCTCGGACGCCCGGACCTCGAGGCTCACCACGAAGCCCGCCGCGTCCAGCGCCGCGCGCGCGGCGGCGGGGTCGGGCAGGTCGGTGAGCTCGACGCCGCCGACCAGCGCACCGCCCAGCGCACCGGAGGCCAGCGCCGCGAGGATGCCCAGCACCGGCCCGTAGTCGATGTCGTCGCAGGCGATCCACTCGAACTCGACCTCGGGGAACAGGCCCGCGAGCCGGTCGTGGTCCTCGGTCGTGTGGTCGCGCGTGAGCGCCAC
>NZ_JABEMG010000089.1 GCF_013004695.1 Promicromonospora citrea | reverse complement strand
CCGGTGCCGCGCCCGGGTCGGAGCGCTGCCTCACGCCGGACCTGACCGGCAGCATCGCTCCGGCCGAGGGCGGCGGCGCGGCCGGGCACCACGAGGTGCGGATCGTGCTCACCAACGCGGGCGACACCGACTGCGTGCTGCAGGGCTGGCCCGGCGTCTCGTTCGTCGGCGACGGCGACGGCACGCAGATCGGTGCCGCCGCCACGCTCGACCGGTCCGCCGCGCACGACCCCGTGACCCTGGCGCCGGGCGACCCGGCGCACGCGATCGTGCGGGTGGGGCAGGCCGAGAGCTACGGCGACGACTGCACCGTGACCCCCGCCGACGGCCTGCGCGTCTACCCGCCGGGCGAGACCCGCTCGCTGTTCGTCGAGAACGACGAGCTGACCCTCACCGGGTGCGCCGAGCCGGACCTCGAGCTGCTCGAGGCCGCGGCGTTCCAGCCGGGGGCGTGACCGACCGGACCCGCCCCTAGGGTGGGCCCATGGACCACGAACCGATGCGTCGGGTCGCCGAGTTCCGCACGGCGTTCGGCGGCCCGACGACGCCCGGCCTGCCCGGCCTGCCCGACGTGGCCGAGCTGCGCCGGGCCCTGCTGGCCGAGGAGGCGGGCGAGGCCGCCGACGCCCTGGCCGAGCTCGCGCAGGCCCTCCGCACGGGCGACGACCCGGCCGAGGCGTACCGGGCGGTCGCCAAGGAGCTCGCCGACGTGCTGTACGTGACCTACGGCGCCGCCGACGCGCTGGGCATCGACCTGCCCGCCGTGTTCGTCGAGGTGCACCGCTCGAACATGAGCAAGGTCGGCGCGGACGGCGCCGTCGTGCGCCGCGCCGACGGCAAGGTGCTCAAGGGGCCCGCCTACCGGCCGCCCGCCCTGGACGCCGTGGCACCCTGGCCTCCGGCCGCGCGCTGACGGGCCCGCGCGTCACCGTGCGGGGAGCTCGACCACGATCCCCGTCAGCCCGTGCCGCACGCTCGCGACACCCGCGCCCACGGCGTCCCGCGCACGCTCGGGCGTGACCGACGCCGGGTCGGCCGCCTCGTTGCCGAGCCCCGTGCCGCGGAACTCGGCCCCCGGCCAGACGACGGCGGTCACGTTGTGCGTCGGCTCCGGCAGCTGAGCGCCCACGACCAGGAACTGCGTCCCGAGGTACTGGGCCGTCACGAGCGAGAACACGTCGACCACGCCGTCGCCCGCGCCGACGACCAGGTCCGCCGACGACGCGACGGCCTCGTCGATGCGACGCTCCACCTCGTCGTCGTCGCGCGCCCGCAGCACCGTCAGGTCCGCGCCGTGCGCGTCCGCGTGCTGCCGGACGGCGTCGGTCAGCGTGGCCGTCGCCGCGTCATCGCCGCGCGTCACGAGCACGACCGTGCTGCCGGCGGGCAGCCCGGCGTCCGCCCAGGTGCCGGGTACGGGCCGCACCGTCGCCTCGGGGGCGGGCCGCTCCGCCGACCCGGCGAACCGCGCGGCGGCGGGCGTGAGGGGCGCGGCGCTCGACGCCGGGTCGGCACCCGGGGCGGCCGGCGCTCCGCCAGGGACCGAGCCACAGGCCGCGAGGAGCACGACCAGGGCCGCGCCGGCCGCCGTGCCCGCTAGCCGCCTCCCGGCCGAGCCCGTCGCCGGGCGGAGCGGTCGCCTCACGGGGCCACCCTCCCCGGTACGGCCGCTGACTCGTGCCCGGGGTGCTCGTGCTCCGGGCCGGTCTCCTGCGCCGCGTCCCGCTCCGCGAGCGCCCGCTCGACGGCTGCCTGCACCCGGACGGCCTCCCGCTCCGCCCGGGACCGGCGCCGCCGGACGAGCACGACGACCGCGAGCACCGACGCCACGACGGCGGCGAGCAGCGCCCACGGCACGGCCCAGCCGGAGGCGTGCACCTCGACGGGCGCGACGCCCGGCGTCGCGCCGTCGACGGCGGGCAGCTCGGCCGTGAGCACGGCATCGGCGCCGAGGCGGACGAGCGGCACGACGCCGTCGACCCGGACCGACACGGGCCACGACTCGCCCGGGAGCAGCTCGGGGACGTCGTCCGCGGCGCCGTCGGCCCGGAGCCAGCCGAACGGCCCGGCCACGCTCACCTGCTGCCGGGCAGCGAGCCGCACGTTGCCCTCGTTGCGCACCGTGTAGGTGACGGTCGCGTCGCCGAGCCCGAGGGGGTTCGGCGGGTGGTGGTACTCGACGTGGGCGCCGGTGACGGTCAGCCGCGGCGCGAGGTCGCCCGCGACCCGCAGGTGCACGCGGATGCCGGAGCGCGCCTCGTAGTCGAGACCGGAGTCCTGCGCGGTCACGGTGCGCGAGGTGAGGACGGCGCCGGCGTGGTCGCCGGGCGTGGCGTCGTCGGGCACCCGGATTGTGAACGGCACGGTCTCGCTCTCGCCCGGCGCGAGGCGCAGGCGTCCCACACCCGGCTCGAGCCACGTGCCGACGGCGGACGACGCGGTGTCGCGCGTCAGGGCGTCGAGCCGGCCCGCGGTCGTCGTGTACCCGTCCGCCGCGTAGACGTCGAGGGCCAGGGGCTTCTCACCGTGGTTGGTGACCACGAGCTCGTCCTTCAGCGTCGCGCCCGGGTCCAGGGTGTAGCGGAAGTTCTCGCGCTGGGTCCCGTGGTCGTTGTCGGCGGTGCGCACTCCCCAGGTGACGGCGTCGGACGGGTCGCCGGACGTGCCGCCGGAGCCGGCGACGGGTGTCGTGCCGACGGCCGCGGCGGCCGGGACGAGGGCCGGGGCGAGCGGCAGCCCCGACGGCAGAGCGAGCGGCACGGCGGCGGGCGCGGCGAGCAGGAGGGTCGCGGCGAGCCGGACGGCCCACCGGCGGACGGCGGGCACGACGGGACGGTCTGGGGTGGGCATGGCAGGTCCTTCGCGGGTGGGGCTTCGCGGGTGGGGCGGAGAGGGGAACCGGGCGGACGGCACCGCGGGGAAGCGGGCGCCGTCCGCCCGGCCGGGCGATCAGGTCAGCTCAGCGCGGTGAGCGTGAGCGTGGCCCGGTAGGTGCCGTCGGTGACGTCGACCGGGATCCGCAGGTCGAGGTCGGCGCCCAGCACGGCGGAGCCGGTCGCGTGGCCCGCCTCCGCGTGGCCGAGCGTCGCCGACTCCCCCAGCCCGGCGCCGTCGCCACCGAGCCCGGACGCCACGCGGTCGCCCGCGACGGCGCCGCCGCCCGCCTCGACGAGGTGCGGGGACCAGCCGAGGTACCGGCCGGAGAACTCCCCGCCGTTCGACGTGAAGTCACCGACCCGCGCCGAGAGCGACCACTGCGGGGCGCCGCGGCGGGTGTCGGTCACCCGGATCGGGTTGATCGTCCCGTGGGCGGCGTAGTGGTCCCCCGCGGCCTCGGCGGTGCCGAGGTCGACGAGCGTGTTCGCGCCGTCGATGCTCCACACGAGCTCGCCCGGGGCGCCCTGCGGCACCACGACCTGCAGCTTCTGGGCGTCCGGGTCGACAGGCTTCGCGATCGTCACCTGGTCGACGACCGAGTTGACGGGGCGGTCGGCGTCCTTCGCCTCGGAGCGGACCGTCCGCACCGAGATCGCGTCGTCGGTGACCTCCACCGCCGTGTAGTTGCGCACGTTCTCCTGGTTGAAGGCGGACAGCCACCACGAGCCCGCCGCGTTCGCGGAGTAGTACTTCGAGCCGGACGCGGAGTTCGCCGTCACGTACAGCACGCCACCCGGTCCGGGCGTGAGGATGTCGACGCCCGCCTCCTCCGCGGGGTCGGCCTTCTCGCCGTTGCGGATGAGGTAGGAGCGCGCGTAGCTGTGGTCGTGGCCCTGCAGCACCAGGTCGACGCCCGTCTCGGAGAAGAGCGTGGGCCAGGTGCCGCGGCGGTCGACGACGTCGCCGTCGGTGGCGTGCGGGCCCACCGAGTAGATCGAGTGGTGGAACGCGACGACCTTCCACCGGGCCTCGTCGCCGTGCTCGGCGATCACGTCGCGCACGAACCGCTCGTGCGAGGCGTAGTCCCGGCTGTTGGAGTTGAGGTTGAGGAAGAGCACGTCCTTGTAGACGAACCAGTAGTCGCCACCCGAGCTGGTGCCGGAGCCCGGGCCCGCCGTCTCGTCGAGGTGGGGCGTGTTGAAGTGCTGGCGGTACGCCTTGTTGCCCACGTCGTGGTTGCCGTTGGTGGCCACGAACGGGATCTCCCGCAGGTGGTCCGTCGACAGGAACGCCTCGTACTGCGCCTCGCTGCTCGCCGACTCGACCTGGTCGCCCGCCGAGAAGAGCATCTCGGCACGCGGGTACGCGGCCGTGGCCACGTCGAGCGTGTCGACCCAGCCCGCGGTGTCGCGCGGCACGTTGCCGGACGAGCCGAGCTGCGGGTCACCGAAGAACAGGAAGTCGAACGCGCCGCCGAAGGAGCGGGTCCGGAAGGTGTGCACCGCCGACCACGCGCCCTCGCGGCCGACCCGGTACGAGTAGGCCGTGTTCTCCTCGAGACCGGTGAACGTCGCGTGCCGGTAGAACTCACCGCTCGACGACGGCCCGCCGGTCGCCGGCACGCTCACCGCGTCCGCGGGGAACTCGCCGCCGGTGACCTCACCCGCCGGGGCGATCTGGGCGACCTGCTCGGTGTCGGTGTCGGTGTACCAGGCGAGGTTGCGGTCGGCCTCCGTCGCGCCGACGCCGAGCACCAGGTCGGTGACCGTCGTCGTGGGCTCCGGCTCGTCCTGCTCGACCGGGACGAGCGACCGCACGTCGAGGTAGACGTCGGAGCTGGCCGGCCGGTCGTTGTACAGGCCGACGGCGAGCGTGTTCACCCCGGCCTGCAGCACGTCGGCCGGCACGCTGAACTGCCGCTCGACGGGGTCGCCCGCCGCGGTGCCCGCGTAGGTCAGGTTCTTGCGGTCGTCCGGCACCGCCTCGACCCGCTCGTCGGCGAAGCCCGCGACCTGGGTGCCGTTGACGAAGATCTGCACCGCGTCGTCGAACACGACCTCGCCCCGCAGGGACGCGATCGCCTCGAGCTGGTCCGCGGTCACGTCGAACGTGGTGCGCAGGTGGTAGGTGGGGACGGCGACCCGCGGGTCGGCCGCCGGGTCGATGTAGTGGTCGAGCACCGTGGTGACGGGGAAGCCGGAGCCGAGGTCGGGCGTCGGCGACCCGTTCTTGGCGCCGAACGGTCCGGTGCCACGCTCCCAGGCCGTGTCGTCGAAGGCGGCGTGGGTCCAGGTGAGGCGGTCGGCGTCGCCGGCGGCCGGGTCGGTGTTGTCGTCCGAGTACGACCAGGCGGTCGCGCTGCCGAGGTAGCTCTCGGGCAGGTCCGCCGCGCCGGCCGACGTCGCGGCGTACGTCAGACCGCTCGCGGCCAGGGCGACGAGCCCGAGCCCTGCGGCGGCCGGACGCACCCAGCCGCGCGCCGTGCGGCGAGCAGGCGGATGAGCATTCGCGTGCATGAATCCTCCAGGTACGGGGCGCCGAGCGGCGCCACGCCAGACAGTTGCCCCGCGATACGAACCGCGCGCGACGCCGCGATGAGCGGCAGATGAACACCTGGTCGGCGGGCGGGTGATTGTGGCGGGACGACGCGTCAGCCGAGGCCGAGCAGGCGCTGCGCGAACCACACCAGGCCGGTCACCGCGACCCCCGCCGCGACACCGAGGCCGGTCCACGACGCCGTCCGCGGCGCCCGGCGGCGCAGCAGGAGCAGGAGGGGGAAGACGACGGCGATGATGCCGAGCTGCACCACCTCGATGCCCACGTTGAACACGAGCAGGGACCACAGGAGCGTCCACGAGAACGGCTCGTCGATCCCCAGCGCGCCCGCGAACCCGAGCCCGTGCACCAGGCCGAAGCCGAACACCACCGCGAGGCGCAGCCACTGCCCGCGGTCCGGGAGGCGGCGCCCGGCGTCGGCCGTCCCCGCCCCGAGCGCCGGCCCACGCCGCGCCGACCACACGTGCCCCAGCGCCACGACCGCGATCGAGAGCGCGATGACCGGTTCGACGACGGACGCGGGCGCACTGACCACCCCGAGCGCCGCCAGCAGGAACGTCACCGAGTGCGCGAGCGTGAACGACGTCGCGGCGAGCACCACGTCCCGCAGCCGGCGCGAGCCGACGATCAGCGCGACGAGGAACAGCAGGTGGTCGGGCCCCAGGAGCAGGTGCTCGGCGCCGAGCACGAAGAAGTGCGCCATCCGCTCGTACCAGTGCTCGACGGTCGAGAACGCGGGCGTGTGCTGCGTGAGCGCCGCGCTGCCGCGGACGCCGGCCAGGTCGTAGTCGAGGATCGTCGTCGTGCCGGTGACGTAGCCCTCGTCGTCGGCGAACAGGGTGCTGCGGACCTCGTGGTCGACGGACGCGGTGCCGTCGGAGGACCTGCCCTCGGAGGACCCGCCCTCGGCGGGCGGGCACGTGTGGTCCAGCACCAGGACGGCGTACGGCACGCCCTCGCGCTCGGTCACCCGCACCGGGCCGGCCTGCTCCGGGGTGCAGGGGACGCCGTCGGCGGACACGGTGAACCGCTCGGTGACGTAGCCGAGCACGCTCGCGACGTGGTCCGCCAGAGGCTCCGCCAGCTCCGTGGGCTCCTCGCTCGTCTCCCAGACGGCCATCCCCTCCTCGAAGAGGGCGGGGTCCTCCTGGTGCTCGGCGGCGGAGACGACGAGGAGGTCGTACTCGAGACCGAGCTCGGTGCGGACGACACCCGGCTCGGGCGTCGTCGCGTCCGCGTAGACGGTGGAGGTGAAGCCGTGCGCGGCGGCGGACGGCGCGAGGGCGGCCAGGAGCGCGGCGGCCACCGCGAGCGCGGACGCCGCGCGGGCCGCTCCTCGGTGACGCCGGGCGGTGACGGGGGCGGCCGGGGGCCGGGGACGGTATCGCACGCACCGCACCCTGCTGCACCGGGATGAACGCCGGGCCAACGCCGGGCGACGACGCGGTGCCGGCCGCCGCGGCCTGCTCCTCGGCGGCGTCGAGCTCGTCGTCGACGGCGGACAGCTCCTCAGCCACCTCGTCGACGGCCGCGCGGGCCTCCTCGACGGCGCGGGCCGCGGCGTCCCGCTCCGCGGTCAGGCGCTCGATCTCCTCCTCGAGCCGGTCGACCTCGGCCTGCGCGTCCCGGGCAGCCTCGTCGGCCGCGGCCTTGCGCTCCCGGACCTCGTCGCGGCGCTCCTCGACGCGGTCCAGGCGGGCAGTGCTCTCCTCGACCTCGCGCTCGGCGGCCTCGAGGTCGGCGTCCTCGGCGTCGGTGTTCTCGGCGTCGGTGTTCTCGGCGTCGGTGTCCTCGGCGTCGGTGTCGGCGTCCGCCGCGGAGCCGGAGCCGGCGTCGGCGTCGGTCTCGTCGGCACCGTCGCCGCCCGCGTCGTCCTGCCCCGGGTGCAGCACGACGAGGTCGGCCTCCTCGCCCTGCTCGTCCACGATGCCGAACCCGACGTGCTGCAGCGCCCGCGTGAGCCTCCCGGCCCGGACCGCGGTGCCCGCGTCGGCGTCCATGACGGCGGCGGTGAGGGTCTCGGCGAGGCGGTCGAGCACGGCCTGGGACACGGCACGCCCGCCGACCTCGCCCGCGTCGCGCACCGACCGCACCAGCCCCTCGACGCGCTCGCGGCGCAGGTGGTCGAGCGCGCGGATCCTGGCACGGTCGCGCTCCGCCGTCGCCGCGCGCAGCTCGTCGCCGAGGTCGGTCAGCACGGCGATCTCGTCGGGCCGGTCGCGCACCACCTGGTTGACGACCCACGCCGCGACCGTCGGCTTCGGCAGCCGCTTGATCCGCCGGGCGCCGAGCCGGTCACCGTCGCCCGCGGCCTGCCGGGCGGCGGCGTCCCGGGCCGCGACGAACTCGTCGAGCGGCCCCGCGTACAGGGCGTCGACGGCGTCGTCGAGGTCGGTCGGCTCGGCGGGCACGTCCCTACCGTGGCACGTGCCCGCCGTCTCCCGCGACCGCCGCGCCGACCACTCAGCAGTGCACCCGGAACGGCCGGTCCCGGAACCGCTGGTCGAGGAACGCGATCACGCCGGGCGCGCCGGTGACCATGGTCGAGACGTGCTCCCCGAGGTGCCACTCCCACTGCACCTCGGCACCGGCCGCGCAGTACTCGTCGCGCAGGGCGCGGGCCTGACCGGGCGCGACGATCTCGTCGAGCAGGCCGTGGAACAGCCGGATCGGCACGTCGGGCGGGTTGGCCCCGAGCCTGTTCTCGGCCAGGCGTGCCTGCCACGCCGGGTCCTGGAGCGGGTCCGTCGTGGTGAACATGCCGATGTTCTGGAACGCGTGCCCGAGCGTCGCGTCCACGCACGCGTCCTGCTCCTTCTCGTACGTGCGGCGCCCGCGCTCGTTGAGGTACGACTCCAGGTCGAGCTCCGGGTAGGCCGCGTCCAGCCCGTAGGCGGCCAGCAGCAGGAACCCGAAGCCGACCTGGCCGTCGAGCCCCTCGGCCACCTCGGTGAGGTCGGCGGGCACACCGCCCGCCGCGACACCCACCAGGTCGAGCTCCGGCGCGTACGTGGGCTGCAGCTCGCCCGCCCACATCGCGCCGCCGCCGCCCTGCGAGTAGCCGGAGAAGGCGACCTTGCCGCCGGCCGCCAGCCCCGTGGCGGGCAGGGTGGTCGCGGCGCGCACCATGTCGATCACGGCCCGCCCCTCCGACTGCCCGACGACGTACGTGTGCATCCCCGGCGTGCCGAGCCCCTCGTAGTCGGTGACCACGACGGCCCAGCCCCTGAGCAGCATCGGCTCGATGAGCGGCCGCTCGTAGTCGAGCCAGCGCGACGGCGCGCACGTGTCCCCGACGCCGCGCGTCCCGCTCGCGACCGACACGATCGGCCGCGGCCCCTCCCCGCGCCATCGCACCGTCGGTACGAGGACGCGACCGGTCACCGCGACGTCCTGCCCCGTGGCGTTGGTCGAGTGGTACATCAGCAGGTAGTTGCGCGCGCTGAGCTGCCGCGGCTCCTCGCGCCAGCGGATCACCTCACCGTCCGCGCCGTCGGGCAGCGGGGCCGGCGGCGTGTAGAAGTCGTCGAGGGCGACGCCCTGGTCGGGCACAAGGGGGAGCCCGGGGCCGCCGAGCGACGGGGCCGGTTCGAAGAGGTCGGGCGCCGGGTCGTCCACCGGCACCCGGCCGGCATCGGTACCGGCGTCCCCCGTGGTCACGGGCGGTGGCGACGCGGTGGTCACGGGAGCGGCGGACCCCGGGGCCGCGGCCAGGGCGGGCAGGGCCAGCGCCGTCAGTCCGGCGACGGCGACGGCCCGACGCACACGGCCTCTGGACGATCGGGGACGGGCGGGCGAGGTGGAGGCAGGCAGCATCGGATCTCCTCGTCGAGGTCCTCGGGCGCACGTCGTCGTGCCCCGGGCCCGCGAGCGGGCCGCTACTGACTTTAACCGCAATAGCGCCGCCCCCACCACCGCACGCCGAGGTAGTCACGTGGCGAGGTAGTCACTTGGCGAGGTAGTCAGGCTGGCCGCCGGTGACTACTTCGCCACGTGACTACCTCGCCACGTGACTACCTCGGCGGGGGGTGGGGAGGGGGAGGGCCGTGCGCTCCGTACGTTCCACGAGGGTCGCGACCGCCGCGGCGAGCGGCACCAGGACCAGGTTGCCGAGCAGCATGGTGCGCAGGAACGGCAGGCCGGCGACGTAGCTCGCGAGCAGCCCGTCGAGCGTCTGCGGGTACAGCCCGTCCATCAGCCAGACGCCGAAGTTGGTCCACGCGAAGAACCACAGCGACCCGCCGACGCCCACGCCCAGCGCCGCGGCGTACCGGGCGGGCCCGCGCAGCCGTCGGGCGAGGATCGCGCCGACGCCGACCACCGCCCACGCCGACCACGTGAACCACAGGATCTGGGTGTTGCCGAGCACGGCGTCGCTCACGGCCACGACCGCGAACGGCACGACCGCCGCCCACCGGTTGCGCAGCAGGAGCACGCCGAGGAAGGTCGCCGCGGTGGCGAGCTCCAGGTTCGGCGGTGCACCGAGGTCCGGCGCGACGAGGCGCCACGCCACGGCAGCCGCCAGCACGAGCAGCACGACGGCGGGGCGCCACCAGCGCCGCGCCAGCTCGCCGACCGTCAGGTCGCGGCTCGGCGCGTCCCGGCTCAGTACGTCTCGATCGTCCACGTGATCTCCTGACCGTCCTCGGTGTCGAGCATCCCGGCACCGACCTGCGCGGGCACGCCGTCGACCGACAGCGACCAGAACTCGTTCTCCGCGTCGTCGGCGGTGCGTCCGTTGATCGAGGTGACGAACGCGTTCTCCCCCTCGCCCGTCAGCTCGGCGGTCGGGTCCTCCTCGAGCAGCAGCTCCAGCGCGGTGGAGCCGGTGCGACCGGGGTAGCTGAACGTCTCGGCGCCCCGCTTGCGCTCGCCGTCCGACGCCGGAGCCGACGGCGTGCCGGACGGCGCCGCCGAGCGCTCGCTCATCACCGGCGGTGCGGTCGAGGCGCGCTCCGGCTCGCGCCCGTCCCCGCACCCGGCGAGGAGGCCCGCGCCGAGCAGCACGACGGCGGCCGCGCGGGCGAGCCGGGGCGGGCGGAAGGTAGTGGTGTTCACGCCCGCGAGTCTAGGTCGGCGGCCGCGGCCCGGCGCCGCCGTCCCACTCCTCGGGTCAGACGTCGATCCGCGAGCGGTCCAGCTCGGCGGCGCCCTGGATGAGGAACTCCTTGCGGGGCGCCACGTCGGTGCCCATGAGCAGCTCGAACGCCCGCTCCGCCGCCTCGGCGTGCTCGGCGGTCACGCGGCGCAGGGTGCGGTGGCGCGGGTCCATCGTCGTCTCCGCGAGCTGGTCGGCGTCCATCTCGCCCAGGCCCTTGTAGCGCTGGATGTCCGGCTTGTAGCGCCGGCCGGCCTTGTCGAGCTTCTTGAGCGTCGCACCGAGCTCGGCCTCGGAGTACGTGTAGATGTACTCGTTCTTGCGCCGGCCCGAACCGATCACCTCGATGCGGTGCAGCGGCGGCACGGCGGCGAACACGCGCCCCGCCTCGACCATCGGCCGCATGTACCGGTAGAAGAGCGTCAGCAGCAGCGTGCGGATGTGGGCGCCGTCCACGTCGGCGTCGGTCATCATGATGATCTTGCCGTAGCGCGCGGCCTCGAGGTCGAAGGACCGGCCGGAGCCCGCGCCGAGCACCTGGATGATCGCGGCGCACTCGGCGTTGCGCAGCATGTCGCTGATCGACGCCTTCTGGACGTTGAGGATCTTGCCGCGGATGGGCAGCAGGGCCTGGAAGTCGCTGGAACGCGCGAGCTTCGCGGTGCCCAGCGCGCTGTCGCCCTCGACGATGAAGAGCTCGGAGCGGTCCACGTCGTTCGACCGGCAGTCGGCGAGCTTGGCGGGCAGCGACGAGGTCTCGAGCGCGTTCTTGCGGCGCGAGATCTCCTTCTGCTTGCGCGCGGTGATGCGCGCCCGCATCTCGGCGACGATCTTGTCGAGCAGCAGCGAGGCCTGCGTCTTGTCGTCGCGCTTGGTGGAGGTCAGCCGCGCCTGGATCTCCTTCTCGACGACCCGGGAGACGATCTGGCGCACCGGCCCGGTGCCCAGCACCTCCTTGGTCTGCCCCTCGAACTGCGGCTCGGCGAGACGGACGGTCACCACGGCGGTGAGGCCGGCGAGCACGTCGTCCTTCTCGATGCGCTCCGCGCCGTCCTTGGTGGAGACCTTGAGCTTGCGGGCGTTGGCCTCGACGTTCTTGCGGACGACCTTGAGCAGGCCCTGCTCGAAGCCCGTCAGGTGGGTGCCGCCCTTGGGCGTCGAGATGATGTTGACGAACGACCGCACCTCGGTGTCGTAGCCCGTGCCCCAGCGCAACGCGATGTCGACCTCGCAGTCGCGCTGCACCTCGCGCGGCGTCATGTGGCCGCGCTCGTCCAGCACCGGCACGGTCTCGGTGAAGCTTCCCGACCCCTGCAGCACCCAGGTGGCCGTGACGGGGGTGTCGGGCGCGAGGAACTCGACGAAGTCCGCCGCGCCGCCGTCGTGCCGGAAGACCTCCTCGTGCGGGCCGGCCTCGCCGGGCGTGCCCGGCAGGCCGCGCTCGTCGCGGACCGTGATCTCCAGGCCCGGCACGAGGAACGTCGTCTGCCGCACGCGCGTGACCAGCTCGTCGTAGCTGAACACCGCGGACTTGGGGAAGATCTGCCGGTCCGCCCAGTAGCGCACCCGCGTGGCCGTCCTCCCCCGCGGCGCCTTGCCGACGACCGCCAGCTCCGAGCGCTCGACGAACGGCTGGAACGGCGCGTCCGGGTCGGGCCCGGACGCCGGGTCGTCGTACACGCCGGGCTCGCCGCGGTGGAACGTCATCCGGTACGTCTTGCCGCCGCGGTCGACCTCGACGTCGAGGCGCGCGGACAGCGCGTTCACGACGGACGCGCCCACGCCGTGCAGGCCACCCGAGGCCTGGTAGGAGCCGCCCCCGAACTTCCCGCCCGCGTGCAGCTTGGTGTAGACCACCTCGACGCCGCTGAGCCCCGTCTTCGGCTCGATGTCGACCGGGATGCCGCGGCCGTCGTCCGACACCGTCACCGACGAGTCTGCGTGCAGCACGACGCCGATCTTCGTCGCGTGGCCGCCGAGGGCCTCGTCGACGGAGTTGTCGATGATCTCCCAGAGGCAGTGCATCAGGCCCCGGGAGTCGGTGGTCCCGATGTACATGCCGGGACGCTTGCGTACCGCCTCGAGACCCTCGAGGACGGACAGGTGGCGTGCGGTGTACGACTCGGACGTTGCGGTCACGGCGACAGCGTAGACGAGGTCACCGACAACCCGTGTCAGGCGCTCCGCGACGGCGCACAGCACCCCGGCCCGCCCCGATTTCACCCGTGACGGAAATTACCCTTTCAGCGCAATTGGGGGCGGATGGCACCACGAGTGTGAGTCACGCCGCTATGCTCGCAGCGAACCGGCCGCCGGAGTCGGCATGAACCGTACGAGCGAATGGTTGGATGGAGATGTGACGACCATGACGACCGAACCGCTCACCGCCCTCGACCGCTGTGACCGCTGCGGCGCGCAGGCTTACGTGCGCGTCGTTCTGCCCGTGGGCGAGCTGCTCTTCTGCGGCCACCACGCCCGCGCACACGCGTCCGCCTACGCGGACGTCGCCACCCATGTCCAGGACGAGACCGACAAGCTCCACGCGGAGCACGGCCAGGCCTGAGGCCTCGCCGACCGACCAGCCGGACACACACAGACCTCGACACACCGCGACGGCGGTGGGTCACCCACCCGGGTGACCCACCGCCGTCCGCGCGTCCTGGTCAGGACCCCGCGAGCTCGGCGACCTCCTCGTCCGACAGCGCGCGGTCGAACACCCGCACGTCGTCCACGTCGCCGCGCAGGTGGTCGACCTCGGCCCCGCCGTACTGCGCGCGGCCGACGACCAGCGGACCCTCGGTGGCCGGCGCGGTGCAGACGTCCTGCGTGGCCACCCGTGTGCCGTCCACGTAGAGCGTCAGCGTGCCCGCCGCGGCGTCACGCACGCCCGTGAGGTGGTACCAGCGCCCCGGCTCCGGCTTCTCGGGCGACAGCGCGCGCGTGCCGACGAAGCTCATCGCCCAGCGCTCGTCCTGCCCGGAGTACTGCAGGAAGAACGCGCTGTTGCTGCCCGTGTCCTGGCTGACCACGGTCTGGAAGCCGCTGCCTGCCTCGTCGAGCCGCGCCCACGCGGAGACGCTGTACGAACCGTCCGTCCGCACGAGGGTCCGGCCGGTGTCCGCCTCGCCCGCGCCGTCGAACGACACCGCGCCGCCGGTCACGCCGTCGGTCCAGGTGGTGCCGGTCAGGGTGGCGTCGGCGTCGCCCACGCCGTCGCCCGCCACGGCGCCGCTGCCCTCGTCGAAGCCCCACGCGTGCACCCCGGACAGGCCGGGCGTGCCGGGGTCGACGACGGGCGGCTCTCCCCCGCTGCCGTCCGCGCCCGCGATGATCGACTCGTTGACCTCGCGCACCTGCCCGAAGTCCATCTTCTCCACCTGCCTGTCGTAGGTGAAGAACCCGTTGACCTCGTGCTCCACGTCGGTGATCTGCGTGTAGACCGACCCGCTGATGCCGCACTGCAGCGCGGCCGTCAGCACGTCCTCCTGGTTCTCCACGTAGCGGCGGGTCAGGGTCGCGACGTCGGGCGTCATCTCGTACGCGTGGCCGTCCTCGAACCACATGTGGTCCTCGACCTCGAGGCCGAACCCGCCGTGCTCGCCGTCCATCGAGGCGCGCGTGGCGTCAGGGACGGGCTGCCCCGGGCCGACGTACGCGTGCCAGTCGAGCACGTCGCCCTCCCCGCTGTCGCCGAGCGAGTCGCAGCAGTTCACGCCTGAGTGCGCGTCGACGAGCCGCGACGGGTCCTGCTCCTTGACCTCGCGCGCGATCCGGCCGGTCGCCTCCTGCGACCACTCGCCCCAGCCCTCGTTGAACGGGACCCAGCCGATCACCGACGTCCAGCTCGAGTGCTGGTCGACCATCTCGTGCAGCTCGCGCTCGAAGCGCTCCTGCGCCTCGACGGGCGGGCGGCCCGGCTTCATCGACGGCATGTCCTGCCACACCAGCAGGCCGAGCCGGTCGGCGTGGTAGAACCAGCGGTCCGGCTCCACCTTGATGTGCTTGCGCACGGTGTTGAAGCCGAGCACCTTGTGCTGCTCGAGGTCGAACGCGAGCGCCTCGTCCGTCGGCGCGGTGTAGATGCCGTCCGGCCAGTAGCCCTGGTCCAGCGTGGACAGCAGGAAGAGGATCTCTCCGTTGAGGGTGATGTGGTTGCGGCCGTCCTCACCCTTCGCGATGCCGATCTCGCGCATGCCGAAGTACGAGCTGACGGTGTCGACCACGCGCCCGCGAGCGTCCCGCACGCGCACCTGCAGGTCGTAGAGGTACGGGTCGTCCGGCGTCCACAGGTGCGCACCGGGCACGCGGACGGCGACCTCGTCGCCGACCGCGCCGACGGACCGCGCGACGACCCGGCCCTTGCCCGCGCCCCTGCCTGCCGCGCTCGCGCCCTCCTCCGAGGCGACGCCGCCCGCGCGGACGACGACGTCGACCCGCCCGCCGGCCGCCGCGGGACTGCCCTCGACGGTGAGCGCGAGCGTGCTCGTGTCGACGTCGGGCGTCATGTCGAGCCGGACGGCGTGCGCCGCGGCGACCGGCTCCATCCAGACCGTCTGCCAGATGCCGGAGGCACCCTCGTAGAAGATGCCGCGGTCGGGCACGTTGCGCTGCTTGCCGACGGGCTGCCACGTGGCGTCGGTGCGGTCGGTGACGCCGACCAGCACCTCCTGGGGGCCCGACGCCGTCAGCGCGTCGGTGACGTCGGCGGAGAAGCGCCCGTACCCGCCCTCGTGGTGCGCCACCTCCTGGCCGTTCACCCACACGGTGGCGGTGTGGTCGACGGCGCCGAAGTTGAGGATCACGCGCTGACCGGCCGTGCGCCACGACGCCGGCACCTCGACGGTGCGGCGGTACCACATGTGGTCCTCGTGCCGATCGATGCCGGACAGCTCCGACTCGGTCGGGTACGGCACGAGGATCTCCTCGGCGAGGGTCTCGCCGAACGGCGGCTCCTCGCCCTCCTGCGCGCCCGCGAACTCCCACAGGCCGTTCAGGTTCTCCCACCGGTCCCGCACGAGCTGCGGCCGCGGGTACTCCGGCAGCGCGTTGTCGGGCGTCACGTCCTGGGTCCAAGGCGTCGGCAGGTGCGCGTCCGTGACCGGCCAGGTGGCCTGACCCGCGTCGGGTGCCGACGGCGCGGCCGGTGCGGCCGTTCCCGGCACGACGGCGAGCACCGCGCCCGTCGCCAGGGCGAGGAGCGCGGCGCCGGCGCGTCGTCGCACGACGCGGCCCGGCCGTCCGGTGAACGGTGGTGCGGTGGGTGGTGCGGTGGGTGGTGCGGTGGGCGGCACCGCCGCCGCGGGAGGTACGTGGGAGCGTCTGCGGTACGGCCTGCGGAGCGACATCGGCGTCACCTTCCTGGTCCGACACTGGACCGAGCACTGGGACCGAGCACTGGAACCGGGCACGAGCATCGTTGCCAGGAGACACCGTAATCGCGGGTGAAGTGTCTGCCTAGACCCCTATTTCACGCATTGCAATACCGGCAAGCGGCGCAAGGCGCCCGTCGCGACAGAACGACGCCGGGCGCGGCCCCGTGTGGGGTCCGCGCCCGGCGTCGTCCGTGCGTCGGCCGAGGTAGCCGTCAGTCGAGGTAGTCGCGCAGCACCTGGGAGCGCGACGGGTGGCGCAGCTTCGACATCGTCTTGGACTCGATCTGGCGGATGCGCTCACGCGTCACGCCATAGACCTTGCCGATCTCGTCGAGCGTCTTGGGCTGGCCGTCCTGCAGGCCGAACCGCATGGAGACCACACCGGCCTCGCGCTCCGAGAGGGTGTCGAGCACCTGGTGGAGCTGCTCCTGCAGGAGCGTGAAGGACACCGCGTCCGCGGGCACGACCGCCTCGGAGTCCTCGATGAGGTCACCGAACTCGCTGTCGCCGTCCTCGCCGAGCGGGGTGCTCAGCGAGATGGGCTCGCGACCGTACTTCTGGACCTCGACCACCTTCTCGGGGGTCATGTCCAGCTCCTTGGCCAGCTCCTCCGGCGTGGGCTCGCGGCCCAGGTCCTGAAGCATCTGGCGCTGGACGCGGGCCAGCTTGTTGATGACCTCGACCATGTGCACCGGGATGCGGATGGTGCGGGCCTGGTCGGCCATGGCGCGCGTGATCGCCTGCCGGATCCACCAGGTGGCGTACGTCGAGAACTTGTAGCCCTTGGTGTAGTCGAACTTCTCGACCGCGCGGATCAGACCGAGGTTGCCCTCCTGGATCAGGTCCAGGAACAGCATGCCGCGGCCGGTGTAGCGCTTGGCGAGCGAGACCACGAGGCGGAGGTTGGCCTCCAGCAGGTGGTTCTTGGCTCGCTTGCCGTCGTGCGCGATCCACTTGAGGTCGCGCTCGAGGCGCCGCTGGTCCTTGTCGTTGCGGTCGAACTCGGTCGTCGCGAGCCGCTCCTCCGCGAACAGGCCGGCCTCGATGCGCTTGGCGAGCTCGACCTCCTGCTCGGCGTTCAGCAGCGCGACCTTGCCGATCTGCTTCAGGTAGTCCTTGACCGGGTCGGCGGTGGCGCCCGCCGTCACGACCTGCTGCGCGGGCTGGTCGTCGTCGTCCGTGTCGGAGACGACGAAGCCGGAGTTCTCGTCGCCCTCCTTCGTGGTCCTGCCGGCGCGGCCGCGGCCGGTGCGCGTCGGGGTCTCGGGGCCGGCCTCGGCCTCCACCTCGACCTCGTCCTCCGGGTCCTCGACGGCGACGCCGTCGGGCTCGATGTTGTCGTACTTCGACTTGCCGCGGGCGGCGGCCTTCTTGCCGGCCCCCTTGGCGGCCGGCTTGCGCCGCGTGCTCGTCGTCTCCTCGTCGAGGGCGTCGACCTCGCTCAGGTCGATGTCGTCCACCTCCTCGATCTCGTCGATGTCCCCCGGCTCCTCGACCTTCGCGGTCGAGCGAGCAGAGGTCTTCTTGGCGGCCGTCGACTTCTTGGCGGTCGTCGTCTTCGCGGCCGCAGGCTTCGCGGACGCGGAACGGGTGCGCTTGGGCTTCGCCTCGGCCTCGCCGTCGGCAGGGGCCTTCGCGGCGACGGCGGTCGAGCGGGTCGATGCGGCGGCCGCCACCTTCGTCATGGACGGCAGACCGACCTGCACGCCCGCGTTGGCCAGCGCCCGCAGCACCGCCTTGAGCCGCTTGGCGTCACCCACCTGCGCGGTCTCGCAGGCGCGCCGGAAGTTCTCGGCATCGACCGAGCCCTCGGCGGTGCCGCGAGCGAGCAGCTCCTGCAGCGCAGGATGCTCGAACTCACGGGGCAGGTTGTCGCGTGCAGGGGCGGACGTGATGTCCTGGGGGGCTTTCAGCGGAGAGGGCGCCACAAACCGACCTTTCGGCATTCGAGGGGGCGGTGTACGGCCGACGTGGCCTTCACTGGACCTTCTGGTTCCGTCGGCGAACGTATATATTGTACCGGCGGCATCCGTCTCAGCCGCGACGAACGCGGCGTTCGTCGCAAACTTGGTCCGAAGTCACGTCGACCGGACACTCCCCTGGCGGTGTCTTGACTTCTGCGTGCCTGTTTTCGGGTGCCATGAGTCAACGAACCAGAGCCCCGGACCATTCCCGGACACGCGAGATCACCCGAGCGAGATCGACCGCCCGGACGCGAGACCAGCCCTCCGACCAGCCGGCCGACCGCGACGGCGTCAGCCGCTGACCTTGACCGCCAGCACCGGGCACGGCGCCTCGACGAGGATGCGCTGCGCGCCCGCGCCGAGGATCAGCTTCCCGACGGGGCTGCGCCGGCGCAGCCCGATCACGATCAGGCCGGCGCCCGTGCTCGTCGCGGCACGGATGAGGTCCTCCGCGAGGTCGCCCGTGCCCTCCTCGACCCGCACGTCGACGTCCGCGGCCAGCGTGGCGACCAGCTCCTCGACCTCGGGCCTGCACTCCTCGAGCGGGAGCTTCCCGCTGGTGACGACCACCAGCGGGAGCCCGCGCTCCCCGGCCTCGGCGACAGCGGTGCGGAGGGCCTGCAGACCCTCGGGCGTGGCGAGGTGGCCCACGACGATCGTCATTCCACCGACGCTACCCCACCGGCCGCCCCGGATCGCACCGCAGGTCACGTTCGCGCCGCACCCAGCCCGGCGGGACGCCCCCTGCGATGGCACTGCGCAGCAGCCCGGCGAGCCGGTGCGTGGGATCCACGCCCAGCGCGTCGCTCACCCGCTCGGCGGCCAGCCCGCCGTCTCCGTGCCACCAGGCCAGCAGCGCGAGCAGCACGTACGCCGGTGCGCGACGGGCCCGGGGCAGGTGCGTGGCGACGGCCTCGAGCACCGTGCGGGCCGGTCCGGTGATCCCGGTGTCCGGGACGACGCCGCGCACCGGGTCCACGATCCGCGCCATCACGTCGGCGGTCGCGGCGTCGGTGGCGGCGTCCGCCTCGTGCCGCGCCGTGCGCAGGGCGGCCTCCTGCGTGTTCGCGACGAGGCTGAGCAGCACGGCGTCGCGCACCGGCGTGTCGGCGAGCGCAGCACCGATCTTGCCGAGCGTCGCGGGCCGGAGCGTGCACGTCTCCCCTGGCCCGAGCGCCGCCACCTGCCGGACCGCGGACCGCCACAGGCCGAGGCTCTCCTCGCCCCACCGGGCGAGCGCGGCGGGGTCGGGCGTGGCCGCTGCCGCGGAGGAGGCACCCACCCGCCGGGCCGCGCCG
>NZ_JABEMG010000088.1 GCF_013004695.1 Promicromonospora citrea | reverse complement strand
CCGCCGCCGTCAGGGGCGCCGCCACGCAGGCGGCGGCCGCCGCGACGGCCAGCCAGGCGCGGCCGCGCGCACGGCCGGGCAGGGATGTCCTCACGAAGCCACCTCCTCGCGGGCAGCGGCCTCGGGCACGAGCTCGTAGTTCTCGTCGAGCACCGTGCCGCGGTGCGGCTTGTAGAGGTCGTAGCCGCGCGGGTTGCACTGGAGGCCGCCGTTGATGCAGTGCTCCACGAGCCGGCGCAGCACCTCGGGGTCCCAGGCGTTGACGAAGTCGTAGTGCCACGACTGGTCGGACCCGCTGACCAGCGCGACGTCGGACATGTCGCCGCTGACGGGCCACGCGATCTTGAACTCGAGCATCGGCACGGCGACCGGGTGGGTCAGGGGGCACTGCCCCGCCACCGGGTACGCCATGTGCGACCCGTGGCCCATGTGCGCCGACTCCTCCGGCGTCAGGTGCATGCCGTCCCAGCAGCTCGGCGCCTGGTACCGGATGTTGAGCTGCGAGCCCTCGGGGCAGTACGCCGGGATCTCCCAGCTCATGGAGATGTCGCCGCACTCCCAGCCCTCGACCGCGCCAGGGGCGGTGCGGAACTCCTCGAGCGTCGCCATCATGTCGCCGGTGACGAACTGGAGCCCCTCGGGGAAGGGCACGACCTCGGTGTAGTCCTCGATGCCGGACTTGTAGTAGACCGTCATCGGGATGTTCGGCTCGATCGGCACGCCGTTCCTCGTCAGCGCGGGGAACCAGTAGGCCGAGTGGTCCTGCGGCACCGTGCACGTGCTCTCGGGCATGGCGTGCAGGCTCGTGGGCGTCGTGAACGCGTCCGTCGACCGGTTGCCGATGAACGTGTGCAGGTGCGACCGGCCCGGCTGGTTCGGGTAGACGATCGAGTCGTCGGGCAGGAAGTGCGAGAAGGTGCAGTTCGCCTGGAACTCGTGGTGGGTCACCTCGTCGTCGGGGAAGGGCGGCGGGTCGTCCGGGTCGGTCGCCTGGCCGTCGCCGAACACCTGGAGCTCGAGGAGCGAGTAGCCGTAGCCGGTGCCGCGCGCGGTACCGACCATCTGCACGTACCGGCCGGTGGCCGAGATCTCGAAGACGTCGGTGCCGCCGTCGCCCGCGCCCTCGGTGGCGACGGTCTGCCAGCTCTCGCCGTCGGTGGAGACCTGGAGCGTGTAGGACGCGCCGTAGGCGGCCTCCCACTCGAGGGCGATGTGGTCGAGCGCGTAGGACTGACCCAGGTCGACGCGGATCCACTCGTCGTCGGTCGGGTTGCTGGCCCAGCGCGTGCTGCGGTCGCCGTCGACCGCGTAGCGCGGCCCCAGGCCGCCGGCCTCCGAGCTGGACGCCGCGGTGAGCCTGCCCTGCGACAGGAGCGTGTTCGGCTCCGCCGCCGCGGTGGGCGCGCCGAGCGTGCCCGCCGCGCTGAGGGTCGAGGCGAGCAGCGCCGTGGCGAGGGCCGCCGCCAGGACGCCTGGTCTGCGGTCCCGGGCGGTGCCGCTCCGTGCATCGAGTGCTGTGCGCATGGTTCCTCCTTCGGTGGTTGTCGTGCCCGTCACTGCTGGTAGATCCCGACCTCGTACAGGGAGTAGCCCCACTCGGTGCCGCGCTCGGTGAGGTTCAGGCGCACGTACCGGCCGCGGGCGTCGACGTCGAGGCTGTCGACGCCGCCGTCGCCGCCCGTCACGGTGCGCACGGTGGTCCAGCTGTTCCCGTCGTCGGAGACCTGGACCTCGTACGCCTTGCCGTAGGCCGTCTCCCAGACGAGCTGGACGTGGTCGAAGGACTGGACCGAGCCGAGGTCGACCTGCCACCAGGCGGACGGACCCCACTCGCTGGCCCACCGCGACGTGACGTCGCCGTCGACGGCGCGGCCCGGCGTCCAGTCGCCGTTCCACGGGTCGAAGCTCGACGCCGTCGCCGTCTTCCCGCGGGCGATGTTCGTCCCGTCGACCGGCGGTGCGACGACGCGGAACGACCGCGTCTCCACGCCCACGTTGCCGTTGCCGTCCTCCGCGAAGACGTAGACCTTCCAGACGCCGAGCATCTCCGGCGCCCTGACCCGGAACGTGCCGGGCCCGGTCTGCGTGAACTCGGCCTGCGCGATGCCGCCCGCGCCGTTGACGTACTTGCTGTTCAGCATGACCGTCGCGTCGATCGCGTCGCCGTCGGGGTCGGCGACGTCCACGGTCACCGTGAACTCCTCGCCCGCCGCGACCGACGTCGAGCCCGGCACGTCCATCGCCGTGATCCGCGGCGGGGTGTTCCGGCCCGAGGTGTCGACGCCCCAGGCCCGGGCGATCGCGTAGTAGCCCAGGCGGCGGTTGTCGCCGGGGATGACGTTGAACCACACGCCGCCGAAGTCGCCCTCGATGCCGAAGTGGAAGAACGTGGCGCCGAGCGCGACCCCGTCGTGCTCGCGCAGGCACTGCCACGAGTCGACGTACGCCCGCTCCTTCTCGAGGTCCGTCGGCTCGTCGGGCACGCCGTTCACGTCGTCCGGCACCTCCCACTCGCCGGCCGCGCCGCCCTCCGTGATCAGGTACGGCCGGTCGTAGCCGCCCTCCTCCCACGCGGTGGGCACGTTGCACAGGTCGCCGTAGGCGTTGACCGACAGCAGGTCGAGGTCGGGGGCGTTGCGCTCGATGTACGGCCAGGCGCCCACCCACGCGTCGGTGCTCGTGGTCGGGTGGTTCGCGTCGGCCTGGTGCACCGCGACGCTCACCTCGTTGACGAACGCGGCGTAGGCGTTGCGGATCTCCTCCAGCTCGGTGCCGGAGTAGCAGTTCTGCAGGCCCAGCAGCGACTCGTTGCCGATGTTCCACATGAGCACGGCCGGGTGGTCCCGGTACTCCTCGACCCAGCGCAGGATGTCGGCGCGCGCCTCGTTCTTGTACGCCGTGTCGTTGCGGTAGTCGATGCAGCCACCGGAGCCGGGCCCGCCGCCCGGGAGGAGCCAGAAGCCCATCACCACCCGGACGTCGTGCTCGGCCGCCGAGTCCAGGAGCTCACGGGTGTCGGCGCCGGTGCCCCACGTGCGGACCGTGTTGGCGCCCATGTCCCGGAGCATCGGCATGTAGTGGTCCGCCGTGCTGAACGCGGGTCCCCAGGTGAAGCCGCGCACGGTGTACGGCCGGCCGTCGACCTGCAGGTCCCAGTCGCCGTCGCCGCCCACCACCTCGACGGTGCTCGGGCCCGAGCCCACGGGCACGTCCGGGTGACCCGGGTCGACGTCGACAGGGCCGGGGTCGCCGGGGTCGCCCGGGTCCGTGCCGCCGCCCTCACCGAAGACCCGCAGCTCCCACAGCGAGTTGCCGTAGCCGCCCGACCGCGCCGTGGACAGCAGGCGCACGTGCCGGGCGGTCGCGTCGACGGCGAACTCGTCCGTGCCGCCGTCGCCCGAGGACGTCGAGTACACCGTCCGCCACGACGCCCCGTCGTCGGAGACCTGGAACTCGTAGGTGGTCGAGTACGCCGACTCCCAGACCAGCTCGACGCGGTCCAGGTCGGCGGACCGGCCCAGGTCGACCCGGATCCACTGCGGGTCGCTGAACTCGCTGGCCCAGCGGGTGGTCAGGTCGCCGTCGACGGCGGCGCGCGCGGGCGTGTAGTCGGGATTCTCCTCGGAGGACGCGGTGGCGGGGCGGCCCTGTGACAGCAGGACGGGCTCCGCCTGGGCGGTCGTGGCCGGTACGACCAGGGCCGCTGCGGCCAGCAGGCCGGCCGTGAGCACGGCCGCTCCTGCGCGCCCGCCGCGCTGACGCCGTGCGGTGCGCACGCCAGGTGATCCGGTGATGGTCATGGTCTTCCTCTCCGTCCGCCCGTCGGTCGGCTGGGAGGCCGTGGCGCGGTTCGTCGTTGAGCCTGCGCTCGCCACGCTCCGGTGCGTCGCGAGTTGGGAGAGCGCTCTTACCGGCTCCATCTTTGACCCGGCTCGCAGGGAGCGTCAAGGGTCACCGGGCGAGCAACCATCGCGCAGTTGACACGAGATGGCCACGTTTGATGAGCAGTCGCCGCCACTGACACAAGAGCAGTGATGGGGTGAATCCGCCGTGAGGTCACCCGGGCCAGCTCCTGTGGAGAGCGCTCTCACTCTGTTACCGTCGCTGTGTGAGCAAGCCAGTGAGCAAGCCGTCGGGCAGCGACGTGCGGCGTGCGGCGCCGACCCTCGAGGACGTGGCGAAGGTCGCCGGCGTCTCGCGCGCGACCGTGTCCCGCGTGATCAACGGCAAGCGCAAGGTCGCGCCCGCCGTGCAGGAGGTGGTGCTCGAGGCCGTGGCCGAGACCGGGTACGTGCCCAACCGGGCCGCCCGCTCCCTCGTCACGCGCCGCACGGGCACGGTCGCCGTCGTCATCTCCGGCGCCGACGCCGACCCCTCCGGCGAGCTGGACCTCTCCGGCGTCTTCTCGGACCCGTTCTTCGGGCGCGTGGTCGGCTCGCTCGTGCGGACGCTACGCCCGCACGACGTGCACCCCGTGCTCATGTTCGCCGACGACGAGCAGACCCGTGGCCAGGTGGCCTCCTACCTGCGCTTCGGCAACGCGGACGGCGCGCTGCTCGTGTCCACCTACGCCGACGACCCGCTGCCCGAGCAGATCGTCGGCACCGGCAGGCCGGTCGTGCTGTTCGCGCGCCCCGGCCACCCCATCCCGGCGAGCTACGTCGACCTGGCCAACGCCGACGGCGCCCGCCTGGCCGCCACCCACCTGCTCGACCGCGGCTGCCGCACCCTCGGCGTCATCTCCGGCCCGCTCGACGTGCCCTCGGCGCGCGACCGGCTCGAGGGTTTCCGGGACGCCGCGGCGCGGCGCGGGCACGCGTTCGTGCCGAGCGTGGCCGGCTCCTTCACGTTCGAGAGCGGCGAGGCCGCGATGGCGGAGCTGCTCGCCGCGGCGCCCGACCTCGACGGCGTGTTCGTGTCCAACGACCTCATGGCCCAGGGGGCCATCCACGTGCTCCAGGAGCACGGCCGGCGCGTGCCCGACGACGTCGCGATCGTCGGCTTCGACGACAGCCCGGTCGCCGTGCAGACCCGGCCTCGCCTGACGACGGTGCGTCAGCCGGTCGAGCAGATGGCCCAGGAGATGGCGCGCATGCTGCTCGACCAGATCGACGCCGACGAGCCCGCGGTGCGCTCGTCGATCTTCGAGCCGACCCTGGTGGTCCGCGACTCGGCGTGAGCGTGGAGCACCATGTTCGACGACTTAACACGTCCCACAAGCATGTTAAGAAACGCGCGAAAATTTAACACTTCGCCTAGCCTGAACAGGTGTCCTGGAATCCGCTGATGCCCCATGATGCACTTCCTCTACTTCCCCCTCGAGTCGTCATCGAGACCACACCTGTCCTGAAGAAGGCGATCGAGGCCCGGGATTCCCTTGCGCGCTTTGACGCCCTCGCTTCAGCCCTGCCCGACCCGGCTGTGCTGATCAACGCGATCCCGTTGCTGGAGGCGCAGGCGAGCAGCGAGATCGAGAACATCGTCACCACGACCGACGAGCTGTTCGAGGCGACGGCGTTCCAGTCCGGTGCGACCCCTGCCGCCCGCGAGGCCCTGCGATACAGGTCCGCTCTTCGTATCGGCTTCGACGAGCTGGACGGGCGGCCGCTCACCGAGCGGACCGTGGCACGGCTCTGCTCGGTCATCCGCGGGCACGAGGTCTCGATCCGGCGGGGCGAGGTGTACATCGGTGACCGGGGGACCGGCGAGCGGATCTACACGCCACCGGCCGGTCCCCGTGTCATCGGCCGCCTGCTGGACAACTGGGCTGCGTTCGTCAATGAGCCGTCAGGCCTTGACCCACTCGTGCGCATGGCAGTAGCGCACTACCAGTTCGAAGCGATCCATCCGTTCGACGACGGGAACGGTCGAACGGGCAGGATCGTCAACGTTCTCATGCTCTGTTCCGCCGGCCTCCTGCACCTCCCGTTGCTCTACCTCTCGCGGTACATCATCGAGAGCAAGGACGAGTACTACCGTCTGCTCAGAGCCGTGACGGCGTCCGGCGCCTGGGAGGACTGGATCCTGTACATGCTCGAAGGCGTGCGGGCGACGGCGGCCCGCAGCATCGATCTCGTCGGGCGGGTACAGGCCGTCCGCGGCGAGGTGATCGACGCCGTGCGGGCAGCGCTCCGAGCTGCCGACATCGGCCTCGTCGACGTCCTCATGGAGCAGCCGTACTGCCGGGTGCGTGACGTCGTCGAGCGCTGCGGCGTGACTCGTCAGACGGCGACGAGATGGCTCCGGGACCTGGTTGGAGCGGGAGTCGTCTCCGAGATCAGAGCCGGTCGCGAGGTGCTGTTCGTCAACGGCGGCCTGATGGACGTCCTTCGCGCCTGACTGCGACTGCGGGCGTGACGTACGGGTCCCCGTGTGGGAATCCCTCACGACCAGCCCGCGGCCACCTTGCTAGGTTCCTGAACAAATCGGACCTGAAGCGAGGTGGTTCCCCATGAGAGCTCGTCGCACTCCGCTCTTCGTCGTCAGTCTTGTCACCGCCCTCCTGACCACGGGTGCCGTTGCCCTGCCCGGGGCGGCGGCGCCCGCAGCACCTGCCGCCACGGCCGCCGTCGCCGACTGCGCGGCCGCCGCCTGGAGCAGCTCCGCCGTCTACGTCGGCGGCAACGTCGTCACGCACGCGGGCGCCTCGTGGCGCGCCAAGTGGTGGACCCAGGGCGAGACGCCGGGCACCACCGGCGAGTGGGGCGTCTGGGAACGGATCGGCAGCTGCGACGGCGGCCCGACCGACCCGACGGACCCGCCCGGGACGGAGGACTTCCCGGTCAGCCAGGCGCAGTTCAACCAGTTCTTCCCGAACCGGAACTCGTTCTACACGTATCAGGGCCTGGTCGAGGCGCTCAGCGCCTACCCCGGCTTCGCGAACACCGGCAGCGAGACGGTCCAGAAGCGCGAGGCGGCGGCGTTCCTCGCCAACGTCTCGCACGAGACCGGCGGGCTCGTCTACATCGTCGAGCAGAACACCGCCAACTACCCGCACTACTGCGACCGGAACCAGCCCTACGGCTGCCCGGCGGGCCAGGACCAGTACTACGGTCGCGGGCCCGTGCAGCTGAGCTGGAACTTCAACTACAAGGCGGCGGGCGACGCGCTCGGTATCGACCTGCTGAACAACCCGAACCTGGTGGCCACGAACTCGGCCATCGCCTGGAAGACCGGCCTCTGGTACTGGAACACGCAGAGCGGCCCGGGCACCATGACCCCGCACGACGCCATCGTGAACGGCGCCGGGTTCGGCGAGACCATCCGGAGCATCAACGGCTCGATCGAGTGCAACGGCGGCAACCCCGCCCAGGTGCAGAGCCGCGTCGACACCTACCTGCGCTTCACGAGCGCGCTGGGTGTGGACCCGGGCGGCAACCTGTACTGCTGAGCCGGCCCTGCCGGCACCGGCCGCCCCCGGCGCGTCGTACCGGGGGCGGTCGGCGCGCCGGCGGCGCCGTGCCACGATGGCCGCATGCCTCTCGCACCCCGGTACCTCGCAGCAGAGGACCGTTACGCCACCATGCAGTACCGCCGCACCGGCCGCTCCGGGCTCGACCTGCCCGCGCTGTCGCTGGGCCTGTGGCACAACTTCGGCGACACCAGCCCGCTCGAGACGCAGCGCGCCGTCCTGCGCCGCGCGTTCGACCTGGGGATCACCCACTTCGACCTGGCCAACAACTACGGCCCGCCGTACGGCTCCGCCGAGCAGAACTTCGGCCGGCACCTCGCCGCGGACCTCGGCCCGTACCGCGACGAGCTGGTCGTGTCCACCAAGGCCGGCTACGACATGTGGCCCGGCCCGTACGGCGACCACGGCTCGCGCAAGTACCTGCTGGCCAGCCTCGACCAGTCGCTCGCCCGCACGGGGCTCGACTACGTGGACGTCTTCTACCACCACCGCCCCGACCCGGCGACGCCGCTCGAGGAGACGATGGGCGCGCTCGCGGCCGCCGTCGCGCAGGGCAAGGCGCTGTACGTGGGGGTGTCCAACTACTCGCCCGCCCGCACGCGCGACGCCGCGCGGATCCTCGCCGACCTCGGCGTCCCGCTGCTGATCCACCAGCCGTCCTACTCGATGTTCAACCGGCACGTCGAGGACCCGGCGCACGACGACGCCTACGACGGGCCGCAGCAGGAGTCGCTGCTCGACGTCGTGGGTGAGCTCGGGGTCGGCACGATCGTGTTCTCGCCGCTGCAGCAGGGCCTGCTCACCGGCCGGTACCTGTCCGGCGCGGCGCCGGAGGGCTCACGCGCGGCGCGGTCGGACTCGCCGTTCCTCTCGTCGGCGGCGCTCACCGAGGACTACCTGGAGCGCGCGCGGGCCCTCGACCGGATCGCGCGCGACCGCGGGCAGACCCTCGCCCAGCTCGCGCTGACCTGGGTGCTGCGCGACGAGCGCGTGACGTCCGCCCTGA
Organism: Promicromonospora citrea; assembly: GCF_013004695.1. Classification (GTDB taxonomy): domain Bacteria; phylum Actinomycetota; class Actinomycetes; order Actinomycetales; family Cellulomonadaceae; genus Promicromonospora; species Promicromonospora citrea. The sequence continues at coordinate 11,127 of NZ_JABEMG010000088.1, read as the reverse complement.
TCGGGGCGTCGTCGGTGGCGCAGCTCGAGGACAACGTGGGGGCGCTGGCCGCCGGTCCCCTCACGGACGACGAGGTCGCCGCCATCGAGCCGCTGGCCCGCCCGCTGGGCTGACCGCTCACCCTGACCGCTCACCCTGTTCACTCACCCTGACCGCCGGGAGGTGACACACCCCACACCGTGAGTTCGCGGGGACTTCACGCGAAGGTCGTGCCGAATCCGTGCGGCTGGCGGACGATGGGGACATCACCGCTCGACGGGGAGGGGCAGTCGTCGGGGAGAAGGAGAGCAGCAACGTGCCGGACACGAAGAACGTCGTCATCGTCGGTGCAGGGATGGTCGGCCTCGCCACCGCGTGGCACCTGCAGGAGCGCGGGGTCGAGGTGACGATCCTCGACCGCCGGGGCGTCGCGGCGGGTGCGTCGTGGGGCAACGCGGGCTGGCTCACGCCCGCCATGGCGATGCCGCTCGCCGACCCCTCGCTGTGGGCCTACGGCCCGCAGGCCATGCTCGACCCCGACGCCGCCCTCAGCGTCCCGTTCCGCCTCGACACCGCCCTGTGGGGCTTCGTCGCCCGGTTCATGTCGCACGCGACGCCGGGCGCCTGGCAGCGCGCGATGGCCGCGCTCACGCCGATCGACCGCATGGCGCTCGAGGCGTACGACGAGCTCGAGGCAGGCGGCGTGCACGCGACGTCGTACCCGAGCCGCTGGGTGATCGGGTTCGAGCGGGAGAAGGAGTCCGTCCCGTTCGTGCACGAGCTGCGCAACGTCGCCAAGGCGGGCCAGGAGGTCAGGCTCTCGCGCCTGCCGGACGGCGTCCGCGTGCCGCACCTGTCGCCGAAGGTGCGGTCGATCTGGTCGCTCGAGGGGCAGCGCTACATCGAGCCGGGACCGTACGTCGAGGCGCTGGCCACGTCGGTCAGCGCCCGCGGCGCCAAGGTCGTCACCGACGCGCAGGTCACCGCCGTCCGCCCGGTCGCGGGCGGTGCCGAGGTGGTCGTCCAGGGCCACGACACCCTGCGGGCCGACGCCGTCGTGGTCGCCACGGGCGCCTGGCTCCCCGACCTGGTGCGGCCCCTGGGCGTCCGCACCCGCGTGCAGGCCGGCCGCGGGTACTCGTTCAGCGTGCCGGTCGAGGGCTCCCCGATCGACCACCCCGTGTACTTCCCGGCGCGGCGTGTGGCGTGCACGCCGTACCAGGGCCGGCTGCGGGTGGCCGGGACCATGGAGTTCCGTGGTCCCGACGAGCCGTTCCAGCCGGGCCGTGTCCGGGCGATCGTGCGGTCCGTGCGCGACCTGTTCGAGGGCGTGGACCTGGACACCCGGGTCGACGAGTGGGTCGGCTCGCGCCCCGTGACGCCCGACGGCCTGCCGCTGGTGGGCCGCACGGCCGCCCCGGGCGTCTACGTCGCCGGCGGGCACGGCATGTGGGGCATCGTGCTCGGCCCGGCCACGGGACGGGCGCTCGCCGAGCAGATGACGACGGGGCGCACGCCGCCGGAGATCGCGCCGTTCGACCCGCTGCGCTGACGCTCAGCGCGACCCGCGCGCGGCCAGCCGCTCGAGCCCGTCGAGGATGAGGTCGAGGCCGAACTCGAACTCGGCCTGGTCGTCGCACCAGCCCAGCGTCGAGTCGGGTTCCACGTGGGCGACCTCGGCCAGCATCGCGACGATGTGCGGGGCCTCGTCCGTGAGCCGGGCGAGCAGGTCCTCGTCGTCGGGCTCCGGCGCGGCCGCCGGGTCGCCGCCGGGCCCACCCGGGTCGAACAGCTCCTGCGAGAAGCCGAGCGCGCGGCTGCCCAGCGCGTGCATGGCGTGGTGCACCAGGTCGTACGACAGCCCGCCGCGGTGCAGGAGGGCGACGAGCGCGTCGTGGTAGCGCACGACGTACGGGCTGAAGCCGGTGCGCGTCTCCAGCACCGACGGCGCCCACGGGTGGCGCAGGAGCACCGAGCGGGCCGTGAGGATGCGGCGGCGCAGCGCGTGCTTCCACTCTGCCGGCGGTGTGTCCTCCGGGGCGGGCTCGAGCGCGCCGACGGCGTCCAGGATCTCCCGCACGACGACCTCGGCCACGCCGTCGAGCAGGTCCTCCTTGCTGGCGACGTGGTGGTACAGCGACATCGCCTCGATGCCGAGCTCACGGGCGAGGCTGCGCATCGTGAGCGCTCCCAGCCCCTCGGAGTCCGCCAGCGCGACGGCCTCCGCGAGCACGCGGGCGCGTGTCAGTGTGCTGCGCGCGCCGGCCCCCGCGGTCTGCGGGGTGCTCGTCCGTGAGGTGCTCATCCTCGCGATCCTACGTCGGCCGCACCCTTGACGACCCTGCCGCCGGGGCCTACCTTACGGCGTAAGGCTTACAGTGTAAGGTCGAGAGAGGCGGGTGTGCCATGGGGGCCTGGATCTTCGGGGTGGTCGGCGGGCTGGCGGTGCTCGCGCTCGCCGCGTTCGCGGGGCTGGTCGTGACGATGCGGACCAAGAACCGGCGCGCGCTCCGCGCCGTCCGACGGCTCGGCCGGGCGGGCCGCCCGTCGGCCCTGCGCGCGGGCGCGGGCGAGCCCGGCAGCAGGACGTCGGTGATCCACCACGTCGGGCGCCGCTCCGGCCGCCCGTACGCGACGCCGGTCGGGGTCTACCCGCTCGGTGAGGACTTCCTCGTCTTCCTCCCGTACGGTCCGGACGTCGACTGGCTGCGCAACGTGCGGGCCGCGGGCGCCGCAGAGCTGCGGACCGACGGGCGGACGTACCGGGTCGCTCCGCGCCTGACCGGGGCCGCCGAGGCGCTGCCCCACCTGTCGGCGCGGGACCGGTGGGTCGTCCGGCTGTTCGGCGTCACCGACTTCCTGGTCCTGGAGCGGCTCCGGGCGGACGCGGAGGAGGCGCGGTGAGAGCCGTCGTCCGCGACCGGTACGGCACGGCCGACGTGCTCCGCGTCGTGACGGTCGACGACCCGGTCCCTGGGCCCGCCGACGCCGTCGTCCGGGTCGCCGCGGCCTCGCTGAACACGGCCGACCTGGACCACCTGCTCGGCCGGCCCCGGGCGGCGCGGGTCGCCACGGGACTGGTCCGGCCCGCCCACCGCGGGGTCGGGCTCGACCTGGCCGGCACGGTCGAGTCGGTCGGGTCCGACGTCACAGGCGTCCAGCCGGGTGACCGCGTCTGGGCCGACCTGTTCGACAGCGGTCACGGGGCGTTCGCCGACCGGGTGCGCGTGCCGGCGTCTGCCCTGACGCCGTTGCCGGACGGCGTCCCGTTCGAGACCGCGGCGACCGCGCCGCACTCCGGGACCCTCGCGCTACAGAGCGTGCGCTCCGTCGGGCCGGTGCGGGAGGGCGAGCGGGTGCTGGTCAACGGAGCCGGCGGGTGCGTCGGGCCGTTCGCCGTGCAGCTCGCGAAGGCCCGCGGTGCGGTCGTGACGGCCGTCGACCACGGCGGCAAGGCCGCCTTCCTGCGGGAGCTCGGGGCCGACGAGACCGTCGACCACACCCGCGAGGACGTCACGCGGGGCGGGCGCCGGTTCGACGTCGTGGTCGACATCGCCGACACCCGTCCCTTCCTGGCCTTCCGCCGCTGCCTCGCCCCCGGCGGACGGTACGTGCTCGTCGCGCGGCGGCTCGGCTCGTTCCTCGGCACCGCTGCGCTGGGGACGCCGGTGGGTGCCCTCACGGGCGTCCGGGCGGGCACGTTCGCGTGGCGGCCCAACCAGCGGGCCGACCTGGACGAGCTGGCCGCCCTGCTGTCGTCGGGCGCCGTCCGCCCACGCGTCGACCGGACCTACTTCCTGGACGAGGCACCGGACGCCTTCCGCCACCTGGCCGCGGGAACCTCCCGGGGGAAGCTCCTGATCGTCCCGTGACGCTCGTCCGCGCGGGGAGGGGTCGCCGGCGCCGCGGGCACGTCCGGCCGACGAACCTCCCGGTCGGCGCCGGTACATCGATGGCAGGATCGGCCGCATGACGCGACGGATCCTGATCCTTGCCGGCCGGGGGCGCTACGAGGACCCCTGGCACGACCACGCGGCGACGTCGCACGCGGTCGCCGGGGTGCTCGGCGACCTCGGCACGGTCGAGGTGCGCGGGCTGTTCCGGGACGCCCTCGACGACCTCGGCCCGGCCGACCTGCTGGTCGTGAACAGCGGCACGGGCCGGCGCGACGCGGACTTCGACGGCTCCGACGACGACTGGCGCCCCTTCCACGACCACCTCGAGGCCTGGGCGCGCGCCGGGGGAGCAGTACTCGGGCTGCACCAGGCCGCCAACACGTTCTCCGACGCGCCGGCCTGGGAGACGGTGCTGGGTGGCCGGTGGATCCCGGGCGAGTCGATGCACCCGCCGATCGGCGAGGCCCGGTTCGACCTGGTCGCCGGCCACCCCGTCACCGACGGCCTCGCCGCCGTCGACGCCTACGACGAGCGGTACTGCCTGCTCCGGCCCACCTCCGACGCGCGGGTCCTCGGCACGACGCGCGACGACGACGGCGGGACCCATCCCGTCCTGTGGGTGACGGAGGCCCACGGCGGGCGCACCGTCTACTCGGCGCTCGGCCACGGCACCCGCTCCTACGCCGCCGAGGGCCACCGCACGCTGCTGCGCGCCGCGGCGTCCTGGCTGCTCGGTCGCTCCTGACGGGCGGTCTTGACCTCAACCTGGGTTGAGGTCGTTGGCTGGGCCGCATGCAGATCACGAGCGTCGACACGGTCACCCGGTCCCTGGCGGACACCGCCGCGTACTACGAGTCCGTCCTGGGCCTCGGCGTGCGCAGGGAGATCCGGGCGGTGGAGGTGACCGTCGGTGCGTCGGTGGTCCGGTTCCGTGAGGACCCGGACGCCGCGGGCGACCAGCACCTCGCGTTCCTCGTCGACGACGCGCGGTTCGACGCCGCACGCCGGTTCCTGGAGGCGGGCCCCGGCCTGCTCGCGGACGGCGACCGCACCGAGTTCGAGGCGCAGCCCGCCTGGAACGCGCGGTCGCTGTACTTCCCGGGGCCCGACCGCTCGGTCCTCGAGGTCATCGCGCGCCGTGACCTGCCTCAGCCGCTGAGCGCCGGCGCCGCGCCGGGTGCGGAGGCCACCACCCCGGCGGACACCGGCGCTCAGCCTTTCCCGTTCGGCCCGCGGGACCTGCTCGCGGTGAGCGAGGTCGGCGTCGCCGTGCCGGACGTGGTCGCCACCGCCGACCTGCTCGCCGCTGCCGGCATCGGCCGGTACCCGGACGGTTCGCCGACGTTCACCCCGTCCGGGCACGTCGACGGCATGCTCGTCCTGGTCCGGCCGGGCCGCGCGTGGTTCCCGACGTCGGACCGCCGCGTGGGGGAGCCGCCCGTGACGGTCGTGGCGCAGGCGGGTCCGGCGAGCCCCGGTGTCGTGCCGGGCCGCTACGAGCTGGCCCCGGGCCGGGTCCTGGTCGTGCGGCCGTAGGGGGCCGGGCCGCGCCGATCACCGTCGAACCCGACGTTTCTCGGCTTTGGCGGCCCGCAAAGCCGAGAAACGTCGGGTTCGAACGTGATCGGCGGCGTCAGACGCCCTCCGGGAAGCCGAGCTGGCGCCAGACCTCGTAGACCGCGATGGACGCGGCGTTCGTGAGGTTGAGCGAGCGGCGCCCGGGGAGCATCGGGATGCGCAGCTCGTCCGTGACGCGGGGGTGCGCCAGCGCCTCGGGCGGCAGGCCGGTCGGCTCGGGGCCGAACAGGAGCACGTCGCCGGGGCGGTACCCGACGTCGGTGAAACGTGTCGTCGCGCGGGTCGTGAAGGCGAACACCCGGGCGTCGGGGAGCGCGTCGAGCGCGGCGTCGAGCGTGGGGTGCACGTCCATGACGGCGAGGTCGTGGTAGTCGAGGCCCGCACGCCGCAGCTTGGCCTCCGAGAGGTCGAAGCCCAGCGGTTCGACGAGGTGCAGGCGCGCCCCCGTGACGGCGGCGAGCCGGATCGCGGAGCCGGTGTTGCCGGGGATGCGGGGCTCGAAGTACACGACGTGGGTGAGTGCGGTGGCGTCATCGTGGGGCACCGGACCATTCTCGCCGCTCCGCGCGCGACCCGGCGCCCCCGTACCGGGTCCGGGGCCGCGGGAGGGGTCCCGGACCGCCGTCGCTAGCGTCGCCGGTGCGTGCACGCGGCACGCGTCCCGACCGACGGAGGAGACACCATGTTCAGCGCACCTCGTACGTCCTGGCGCGGCCGGGCGTCGGCCCTCGTGGCGGCGTTCGCCCTGGCGCTCCCGCTGACGGCGGCCGCGACGGCACCGGCGACGGCGGTCCCCGCGGCGGCAGCGACCGTCCAGGCCGCAGCGGCACCGGCGGGCTCTGCGGCCACCGCGGGCATCGGCTGTGGCAAGCGCATCGCGCACAAGGGCATCCACGCGGGCGGACGCCGTGTCGCGTGGCTGGACGTCTACGACAACCGGAACACGGGGGCCAAGTGCGCCGTCACCGTGCACACCGGCCCGAGCTGGGGTGTCGTGCGGCACACCGCCGTGCGCCTGAAGAGCGCCAACCTCAGCGTGTCGACGGGCGCCACCGAGGCGTACCGGACGAACCGGGTCGTGCTGCGGGGCGTGGACGGCGTCTGCGTCGCCGCGCAGGGCGGCATCTCGTGGGGCGGGAAGATGCGCACGACGACGGTGCGCGGCCTCTGCGGCTGACCGTCCGCCACCACGACGGGGGCGGGACAGGACGGACGTGGGCCCCGGCCGGGATGCCTCGTGCCCGGCCGGGGCCCACGGTCCGGCCGGCCGACGTCGCGACGGGTAGCCACACCCCTGGTCTGTCGCGCCGCCGGCCGGCCGGGTCTCAGCTGCCCGCGAGCCGCTCCCGCAGCGCGTCGAGCTGGGCGCGGAGCTCGGCCGGCGTGTGGTCGCCGAACTGCGCGAAGAACTCCTCGGTGAGGTCGGCCTCGGCGAGCCACGGCTCAGTGGGCACCTCGAACAGGGCGGCGAGGTCGTCGTCGGAGACGTCGATGCCGTCCAGGTCCAGCGCGCCCGGTGCCGGGAGCTTGCCGACCGGCGAGGCGACGGACGCGTCGTCCCGCAGCCCGCGCCCGGCCTCGACCTGGCGCACGATCCACTCGACGACGCGCGAGTTCTCGCCGAAGCCCGGCCAGAGGAACCGGCCGTCGTCGCCCTTGCGGAACCAGTTGACCTGGAAGATGCGCGGGCGCCGCGACTCGTCGACGCCCGCGCCGACCTCGAGCCAGTGGGCCCAGTGGTCGGCCATGTTGTAGCCGCAGAACGGCAGCATCGCGAACGGGTCGCGGCGCAGCTCGCCGAGCGCGCCCTCGGCCGCCGCCGTGCGCTCGGACGAGATCGTCGCGCCCATGAACACGCCGTGCTCCCAGCCGAACGACTGCGCGACGAGCGGCACGTTGGTCGCGCGGCGCCCGCCGAACACGATCGCGTCGACCGGCACGCCCGCCGGGTCCTCCCACGTGTCCGCGATGGTCGGGCACTGCGCGGCCGCGACGGTGAACCGCGAGTTCGGGTGCGCTGCGGGCGTCCCGGAGTCCGGCGTCCAGTCGTTGCCGCGCCAGTCGATCAGGTGCGCGGGCGGCTCGGGCGTGAGGCCCTCCCACCAGACGTCGCCGTCGTCGGTCAGGGCCACGTTCGTGAAGATCGTGTCCCGGTCGAACGTGGCCACGGCGGTCGGGTTGGTGTCGACGCCGGTGCCCGGCGCGACGCCGAAGAAGCCCGCCTCGGGGTTGATGGCGCGCAGCGTGCCGTCGGGGCCGGGGCGCATCCACACGATGTCGTCGCCGAGGGTCTCGACCTTCCAGCCCGGGATCGTCGGCTGGAGCATGGCGAGGTTCGTCTTGCCGCACGCGCTCGGGAAGGCGGCGGCCAGGTGGTACTGCCGCTGCTCGGGCGACGTGATGCGGATGAGCAGCATGTGCTCCGCGAGCCAGCCGTCGTCGCGGGCCATGGCCGAGGCGATGCGCAGCGCGAAGCACTTCTTGCCGAGCAGGGCGTTGCCGCCGTAGCCCGAGCCGTAGGACCAGATCTCCCGGCTCTCCGGGAAGTGCACGATGTACTTCGTCTCGTTGCACGGCCACGGCACGTCCGTCGCGCCGTCGGCGAGCGGCGCACCCACCGAGTGCAGCGCCGGGACCCACTCCTGGCCGGCGTCGATCAGCCGCAGCACCTCGTCCGACACACGGGTCATGACGTGCAGGGAGACGACGACGTACGGCGAGTCGGTGATCTCGATGCCGACCTGCGAGATCGGGCCGCCCACCGGGCCCATCGAGAACGGCACCACGTACATCGTGCGGCCCCTCATGGAGCCGGCGAAGACGTCCTCGAGCTCGGCGCGCATCGCGGCGGGGGCCACCCAGTTGTTGGTGGGGCCCGCGTCCTCCTCGCGCTCGGAGCAGATGAAGGTGCGGGACTCGACGCGCGCGACGTCGTCCGGGTCGGAGCGTGCCAGGTACGACCCGGGCCGCTTCTCCTCGTCGAGCCGGACGAGCGTGCCCGCCGCGAGCATCTGGTCGATCAGGCGCTGCTTCTCCTCGGCGGAGCCGTCGCACCAGACGATCTCGTCGGGCTGCGTGAGCTCCGCGACGCTCGCGACCCAGGCCCGCACGTCCTGCTGCGGGCCGTGCGGCGCGGCGGGCGCGGTCGACGCGGCGGTCACGTCGGAGACGAGCTCGGCGACGAGCCGGGTTCGGCGGGGGTTCGCGAGGACGGACATGGGCGCTCCGATCGTCAGGCGGGTCGTCAGGCTGAGATCCGCAGGGTGCGGGCTTGTTTCCACTCTCACGCCCGGATCGGGGTGTTTTCCACCGCAGGCGCTGTCAAGAATCGCCGATCTTCACGTAGTGTGAAGGAGCCGCATCCTGCTGCCCGGTCCCGCCCCGGGAACGCAGGCCCACCGACGGACGGAGGACGACGTGCCGGACCCCGGCCTCGAGACGGACCTCATCACGCTCGGCCGGCGCATCCGGCACCTGCGCACCGCGCGCGGGCTCACGCTCGACGCGCTCGGGGAGCGCGTCGGCTCGGCGCCGAGCCTCCTCTCCCTCGTGGAGAACGGGCGGCGCGAGCCGCGGCTCGGCCTGCTGCGGTCGATCGCCGACGCACTCGGCGTGCCGATGAGCGAGCTGCTCAGCCCCGAGCCGCCGTCGCGCCGGGCCGCCCTCGAGATCGCGCTCGACCGCGCCCAGCGCGCGCCGCTGTTCACCACCCTCGGCGTGCCGGCCGTCAAGCCCAGCCAGAAGCTGCCGATGCCGGTGCTCGAGCAGCTCGTCGGCCTGCACGAGGAGCTCGCGCGCCGCGAGCAGCTCGCCATCGCGACGCCGGAGGAGGCCCGGCGCGCCAACACCGAGCTGCGCCTCGAGCGTGAGGCCCGCGACAACCACTACCCGCAGTTCGAGGCGATCGCCGAGGAGATGGTCACGGCCGCCGGGTACACCGGTGGCGCACTGACCCACCGCACGGTGGCCCGCATGGCCGAGCAGATGGGCTTCACCCTGCTGCACGTCGACGACCTGCCGCGGTCGGCGCGCTCGGTCACCGACCTGCGCAACGGCCGCATCTACCTGCCGCCCGCCTCGACCCCGGGCGGGCACGGGCTGCGCTCGCTCGCCCTGCAGGCGCTCGCGCACCGCGTGCTGGAGCACGAGCGGCCGCGCTCGTACGGCGAGTTCCTGCGCCAGCGCGTCGAGATCACGTACTTCGCCGCCGCGTGCCTCGCCCCGCAGCTGGTCGCCGTGCCGTTCCTCCAGGAGCGCAAGCGCGAGCGGGACCTCGCGGTCGAGGACTTCCGCGACGCCTTCGGCATCACGCACGAGGCCGCGGCGATGCGCCTGACCAACCTGGCCACGCACCACCTCGGCATCCCCCTGCACTTCCTGCGCGTGGGGGCCGACGGCGCGCTGTTCCGGGGCTACGCCAACGACGGCCTGCCGTTCCCGCAGGACGTCACGGGCGCCATCGAGGGCCAGCTCATCTGCCGCCGGTGGGCCGCGCGGGAGGCGTTCGAGCGCCGCGACCGCGCCACGGAGTTCTACCAGTACACCGACACCCCCGCCGGCACGTTCTGGTGCTCGACGCAGACCGGGTCGATGTCCCCCGCAGGCGGCCCGGACGGCGGGTCCGGCGCGTTCTCCATCACCGTGGGCGTGCCGTACGCGCACGCCAAGTGGTTCCGCGGCCGGGACACCCAGGTGCGCCGCACCTCGACCTGCCCCGACCCCGCGTGCTGCCAGCGGCCGGCGCCCGCGCTCGCCGAGCGCTGGTCCGGCGAGGCCTGGCCGTCGGGGCGCATGCACCAGCAGATCCTCGCGGCCCTCCCGCGCGGCGCCTTCCCCGGGGTGGACGACGCCGAGGTCTACGCCTTCCTCGACAAGCACGCCCCGGACTGACCGAGCGGCGGAGCCCGTGCCACCGCTTCGTCGGGTCACCGGCGCGGCTCCGGGTTAGCGTAGGCAACCGTGGCTTCCAACCTTGCTTGCATCGGACTGGCCGTCTGGCGGCGCAGCGACTTCCGCGAGATGGTCGCGGCGGCCCGCGCCGAGGCGGAGACCATCGCCAAGGACGGTGAGGTGGGCGTCCACCTCTGGACCGACGCGTCGGGGGCCCGCCTGATCATCACGACGGAGGGCGACCTCGTGCGCGTCGTCGTCCCCACGTTCTACGCCGCGCCCGGCGCCATCATGTCGGAGCCGCAGGCCGTCGACGGCGGTCTCGTGCTCGCCGAGCTCGTCAACGAGCACGACGAGGTCATCACCGAGATCGCGTGCCAGCTCGAGGAGCTCTCGCTGCTCGGCGCCGCGGAGCCGCCCGTCGAGGGGCCGGTGTCCGTCGTGGTGCTGGGCACCTCCGCCCGCGTGACCGGCCGGGCCGACGCCGGGACGCCCGCCCCGGTCTTCGAGCCCACCGGGGCCTACGCCGCCTCGACCGACGCGACGGCGCACCTGACCGGCGTGGTGCTGGCCGTCGAGGAGCGCGCCGTCGAGCGCACCGGGCAGGGCTTCACCGCCGCGCGCGTGCAGACCGACGGCTTCCAGGTGACCCTGTGCGTCCCCGCGGGCGAACCGCACCTGACGGCGGGCGACGTCGTCGACGTGGACGGCTACGTCGTGGCATCCATGCCGTCCCTCCGCTGAGGCCGCGCCACGCCGCTGAGATCTGGTGTTCGCGTCGAGA
>NZ_JABEMG010000087.1 GCF_013004695.1 Promicromonospora citrea | reverse complement strand
CGCCGCGCGCGACGGCGGCGACGGATGGCGGCTCGGCGCCGCGCCTGCCGACGCCTGGGTCGAGCTCGACGACGACGTGCTCCGGGTGAGCCTGGTGCGCGGCGAGGTCCGTCGCGAGGGCGAGCCGCCGACGTCGTGCCGCGCGGCGGGGCCGGTGCCGGACGGGCCGCCCGGGCGGCTGACGGGGCAGTGCGTGCTGCAGGTCGACGGCGTCACGGCGCGGTTCGACCTCGACGTGCGCCCCTGGTGGGTCGAGGTCACCACGCGTGGCCACACGGTCCGGTTCACGCGGCCGGGGGCGACGCGCCCGGCGCGTGCCGAGCTGTCCGACGGCGTCGTGGTGGCCGCGATGCCGGGCTCGCTCGCCCGCGTCGAGGTGGCCGACGGCGACGCGGTGACCGCGGGCCGGACGCTCGGGGTGCTGGAGGCGATGAAGATGGAGCTCACGCTCGTGGCGCCGGCCGACGGCGTCGTGCGGGTGCGCGCCGCCGCGGGGGAGCAGGTCGCGGCGCGGCAGGTGCTGTTCGAGGTCGAGGCGGGGACCTCCGATGACTGAGCCCCGGCGTCCCCAGGTGGTGCCCGACCCGGCGCTGCCGGGCCGGGTCACGATCTACGAGGTGGGCCCGCGCGACGGCCTGCAGAACGAGGACGCGGTCGTCCCCGCCGCGGTCAAGGTCGGCCTGGTGGAGCGGCTGCTCGACGCCGGGCTGCCCGTCGTCGAGGCCACGAGCCTCGTGCACCCGCGCTGGGTGCCGCAGCTCGCCGACGCCGCCGAGGTGCTCGGCGCGCTCGTCGACCGGCTCGGCGACCGCGCCCGCGACCTGCCCGTGCTGGTGCCGAACGAGCGCGGCCTGGACCGCGCGGAGGAGCTGGGGCTGCGGCACGTCGCGGTGTTCGCCAGCGCCACGGAGTCGTTCGCGCGGCGCAACCTCAACCGCTCGCTGGACGAGCAGTACGCGATGTTCGAGCCGGTCGTCGCGCGGGCGCGGGCGGCGGGGATGCGCGTGCGGGCGTACGTGTCGATGTGCTTCGGCGACCCGTGGGAGGGGAACGTGCCGGTGCAGCAGGTCGTCGCCGCCGGGACGCGGCTCATGGACCTCGGCGCGCAGGAGCTGTCGCTCGGCGACACGATCGGCGTCGGCACGCCGGGGCACGTCGTCGCGCTGCTCGACGCGCTGAACGCGGCGGGCCTGCCGGACGACGTGCTCGCGCTGCACGCGCACGACACGTACGGACAGGCGCTGGCGAACGTCGCCGCGGCGCTCCGGCACGGGGTGACGACGTTCGACGCGGCGGCGGGCGGGCTCGGCGGCTGCCCGTACGCGGAGTCGGCGACGGGCAACCTCGCCACGGAGGACCTCGTGTGGATGCTCGACGGGCTCGGCGTCGAGACGGGGGTGTCGCTGCCGCGGCTGGTCGAGGCGAGCGCCTGGCTCGAGCCGCACCTGGACCACGAGCTGACGAGCCGCACGTACCGGGCGCTGCACGGGTGACGACGACGTGTGCCCGCGGCACGAAGTTCGCTGTGAGCAGCGGTGATGTGACGTCCGCGACGCCGTCGTCCACACCCGGGCGAACCGGCGTAGGGTCGTTCTCGTGACTGTGAAGATCGGGTACAAGGCGTCCGCAGAGCAGTTCGGTCCCCGCGAGCTCGTCGAGCTCGCCGTCCGCGTCGAGGAGGTGGGACTGGACAGCGCCATGGTCTCCGACCACTTCCTGCCGTGGCGGCACGAGGGCGGCCACGCGCCGTCGGCGCTCGCGTGGCTCGCGGCGGCGGGCGAGCGCACGTCCCGCATCCAGCTCGGCACGAGCGTGCTGACCCCGACGTTCCGCTACAACCCCGCGGTGATCGCGCAGCAGTTCGCGACGCTCGCGCTGCTCACCGACAACCGCGTCATCCTCGGCGTCGGCACGGGCGAGGCGCTCAACGAGACCGCCGTCTCGGGCCGCGAGTGGCCGGAGTTCAAGGAGCGGTTCGCCCGCCTGCGCGAGGCCGTGCGCCTCATGCGCGCGCTGTGGACCGAGGACACCGTCGACTTCGAGGGCGACTACTACACGCTGGTCGGCGCCACGATCTACGACCGGCCCGAGAACCCCGTCCCGGTGTACGTCGCGGCGGGCGGCCCCGTCGTCGCGAAGTACGCGGGCCGCGCGGGCGACGGGTTCATCTGCACCTCGGGCAAGGGCATGGACCTCTACACCGAGAAGCTGATCCCCGCCGTCACGGAGGGCGCCGCGGCGGCCGAGCGGGACGTCGCGGGCATCGACAAGATGATCGAGATCAAGATCTCCTACGACCGCGACGCCGACAAGGCCCTCGAGAACACGCGGTTCTGGGCTCCGCTGTCGCTCACGCCCGAGCAGAAGCACAGCGTCAACTCCGCCACCGAGATGGAGCGGCTCGCCGACGAGCTGCCGATCGAGCAGGTCGCCAAGCGCTGGATCGTCGCCTCCGACCCCGAGGAGGCCGTCGCGATGATCAAGCCCTACGTCGACGCCGGGCTCAACCACCTCGTGGTGCACGGCCCCGGCCACGACCAGGAGCGGTTCCTCACCCAGTTCGGCGAGGACGTGCTGCCGCGCCTGCGCGAGCTGTGACGCCCGGCGCGGCTCAGGGCGTGACCAGCCCCGTCTCGTAGGCGAGGATCACCAGCGCCGCGCGGTCGCGCGCGCCGAGCTTGGCCAGCAGGCGGCTCACGTAGGTGCGGGCGGTGGCCGGGCTGAGGTACAGCTCGCGGGCGATCTCGTCGTTCGTGAGCCCTCGGCCCAGCTCCCGCAGCACCTCGCGCTCCCGGTCGGTGAGGACCGCGAGCCGGTCCTCGCCGCCGGTGCGGGGCGCGGGGCCCGCGGCGACGGCGCGCAGCACCGTCGCCGTCACCGCCGGGTCGAGCAGCGCGTCGCCCGCCGCGACCACGCGGACCGCGCGCCGCAGGTCGGCCGGCGCCACGTCCTTGAGCAGGTAGCCCGCCGCGCCCGACCGGACGGCCTCGACCACGTGCTCGTCCTCGTCGAACGTGGTGAGCACGACGACGCGCGTACCGGCCAGCGCCGGGTCGGCCACGATCTCGCGCGTCGCGGCCAGCCCGTCGAGCACGGGCATGCGGATGTCCATGAGCACGACGTCGGGGCGCAGCTCGCGCACCCGGGCCAGGCCGGCGCGGCCGTCCGCGGCCTCCCCGACGACGGTGATGTCGCCGTCGCTCTCCGCCAGGGCACGCAGGCCCGCGCGCACGAGCTCCTGGTCGTCGACCAGCACGATCCGGATCATGGGTTCAGTCTGGCCTGTGTCAGTCGTCCAGCCGCGTCGGCAGGTCCGCGTGGACCACGAACCCGCCCTCCTGGTCGTCGTGCACCACGAGGCTGCCGCCGAGCAGGCTCGCGCGCTCGCGCATCCCCGAGATGCCGGACCCGGGCACCAGGCGCGGACCCGCGCCCCTCCCGTCGTCGGCCACGCGGACCAGGAGCCGGTCGCCCGCGACGTGCGCGGCGACCGTCACGCGCGTGGCCTCCGCGTGCCGCAGCACGTTCGTCAGCGACTCCTGCACGATGCGGTAGGCCGCGGCGTCCACCGCGCCGTCCAGCGCGCCGTCGGGCACGTCGAGCTCCACGCGCACCCGCAGGCCCGCGGCGCGCGCGGGCTCGGCCAGGACCTCGACCCCGGCCAGGCCCGTCGGCGACGTACCGGGAGCGGGCGACGTGGCGTCGACGGGGCCGCGCAGCACCCGCACCGTGGAGCGCAGGGCGTGCAGCGTGCCCGACGTCGCCTCCCGCACGTGCGCCAGCGCGCTGCGCGCCGCGTCGTCGTCGCGGCCCACCGCCTCGGCCGCCACGCCCGAGTGCAGCGCGATCACCGACAGGTCGTGGCCCACCATGTCGTGCAGGTCGCGCGCGATGCGCAGGCGCTCCGCGTGGAGCCGCTGCTCCGCGGCGCGCGCCTCGTGCTGCCGCGCCTCCCGGGACAGCCGCACCGCCACCCCCAGCGCGACCGCCGCCGCGGCGAGCGCGATGTTCGTCACCAGGTCGTACGGCGTGAGGTACTCCTCGGCGTCGTCGCCGGTCACGCGGTAGTACGTCGCGACCGCCACGAGCACCGCGCCGCCACCCACGGCCCAGCCGGTGCGCCGCACCTCGGCGGCCGAGTACAGCGCCGCGATCGCGGGCAGCGCCATGCCGATGGGCGCGAACCGCAACGCGTAGTAGACGAACACCGCCAGCACCGTGGCGACCACCATGACGCGCGGCAGCCGGCGCCGCAGCAGCACCAGCGCGCCGAAGCCCGCCGCGAAGAGGTAGGCACCCGGGCCGGCGTGCGCCGCCGCGTCCCGGTCCGCCGCGATGACGACGGCGACCACGAGCGCCATCGCGATCCCCAGCGCGACGTCGGTCACGCGCGGGTCGACGGTCCGGGGCCGCATGCTGCCCGTCTGATCAGCCACACCGTCACCCTACGGACCGCGCGCCCCTGAGGCATCAGCCCGCAGGAGTCAGGGTGGTGTCGCCCGGGGGCGACACCAGGAGACGATCCCGGGCCGATGTGGCGGGCAGGGGCCGCCAGGCACCGTCGTGGCATGACCTCACAGCACCTTCCCCAGAACGTCTCCGGCCCTGTCCCCGCCCCCGTCCCCTGGGGCGTCGTCGCCGGGCTGGCCGCCCTCTGCCTGCTCTGGCCCCTCACCGGGCTCACCGGGCTGCTGGGCACCGGGGCGCCACGCGCCCTCGTCATCCTCGGGCTCACCGCCGCCGTGTGGATCGGCGTCGTCGGCCTGGGCCGCGTGCCGCGGCCCGTGCTCACCCTCACCCTGACCGGCCTCGCCTACGGGCTGCTCGCCCACGCCGTCGCCCTCCTCTTCCCGGTGCTGACCGGATTCGGCGGTCCCGGCGGCGCCGGGGCGCCCGCGTGGACCCTCGTCCTCGCGCTCGCCATGGACGCCGGGTGGGGCGCCCTCGCGGGGCTCGTCGCCGCCGGCGTCCAGCGTCTGCGCGGGGTGCGGCGATGACGCCGGTGGTGCGCGGCCGGGCGGCCCGCCGGGCGGGGCTCGCCGGCGCCGCCGCCGTCGTGCTGGCGCTCGCGGGCTGCGCCCTCGTGCCGGGCTCGGTGAGCCCGGTGGACGAGGTCGCGTTCGACACCGAGCTGGCGATCCCGCCCCTGGCGGAGTCCCGGGTGGTCGACGGCACGCGGGTCTTCAGCCTCACCGCCCAGGAGGGCACGTCCGAGCTCGTGCCGGGCGTGCAGACCCGGACGTGGGGGTTCGACGGGCCCTACCTCGGCCCGACCCTGCGGGCGGAGCGCGGTGAGCGGGTCGCCGTCGAGGTGACCAACGACCTGCCCGAGCCCACGAGCGTGCACTGGCACGGCATGCACCTGCCCGCCGCGATGGACGGCGGCCCGCACCAGGAGGTCGCACCCGGCGAGACGTGGCGCCCGACGTGGCGCATCGACCAGCCCGCCGCGACCCTCTGGTACCACCCCCACCCGCACGGGCAGACGGAGAAGCACGTCTACCGGGGCCTCGCGGGCCTGTTCCTCCTGGACGACGACGCCTCCTCCGCCGCCGACCTGCCCCACACCTACGGCGTCGACGACGTGCCCGTGGTCGTCCAGGACAAGGTGCTCGACGACGACGGGCAGCTCGAGCTCGACGACGACGGCGAGGAGCCCGGCACGCTGGGCGACGTCGTCCTGACGAACGGCACGCGGGGCGCCTACCACGAGGTGACCAGCGAGCGGGTGCGGCTGCGCCTGCTCAACGGGTCGACGGCGCGCACCTACCAGCTCGGCTTCGAGGACCGCGAGATGGACCTCGTCGCCACCGACGGCGGGCTGCTCGACGCGCCCGTCCGGACCGACGACGTCCGGCTGGCGCCGGGTGAGCGCGCCGAGGTGGTGGTGCGCATGGAACCGGGCGAGACCACGCGCCTGCACTCGTTCGAGGCGGAGCTGGGCGGCGTCGTCGTGCCGTTCGCGATGGGCGGCAACGACGCGTTCGACGTGCTCGAGCTGCGCGCGGCCGACCGGCTCACGCCGTCGCCCGAGCCGGCCTGGTCGCCGTCGGCCCACGCGGAGGAGGACGCCCTGCACGCGCAGGACGCGTCCGTGACACGGACCTTCCAGCTCGACGACCGGCAGATCAACGGCCGGCGCATGGACCTGGGCCGCGTCGACGTGACCTCGACCGTCGGGGACACCGAGGTGTGGGAGGTGCGCAGCATCGTGCCGATGCCGCACAGCTTCCACGTGCACGACGTCCAGTTCCGCGTCCTGTCCGTCGACGGCGACCCGCCGCCGCCCGAGCTCGCCGGGCCCAAGGACACCGTGTACCTCGAGCCGCAGCGCACCTACCGGCTGCTCCTGCGGTTCGAGGACTACACCGACCCGGACATGCCCTACATGTTCCACTGCCACATGCTGTGGCACGAGGACCAGGGGATGATGGGCCAGTTCGTGGTCGTCGAGCCGGGGCAGGAGGCGGGCACGGTGCCGGCGCCGGAGCACGGTGCGGACCATGGTGCGGGGCACGGTGCGGGGCACGGTGCGGGCCACGGTGCGGGCCACGCCGACGACCACGGCGCGGACGCGCACGCGGGGCACCACTGAACGTGTGGCACGCTCGATGCGTGACTCGCACCCTCCCCACCCGCACCACGCACGTCCTGCTCGACCTCGACGGCACCCTCACCGACTCCGCGCCCGGCATCGTGGCGTCCCTGCGCGCCGGCTTCGCCGACGCCGGGTTCGCCGTGCCGTCGGACGAGGTGCTGCGGACGTTCGTCGGGCCGCCGCTCGGGGCGAGCATGGCGCGGGTCGGGCTCGCCGGGGCCGACGCCGAGGCCGCGATCGCCGCCTACCGGCGCGACTTCGAGGCGCGCGGGATGTTCGACAACTCCGTGTTCCCCGGCATCACCGACGCGCTCACCGAGCTCCGTGAGGCGGGCGCGACGCTGCTGGTCGCGACCGCCAAGCCCGAGAACT
This sequence comes from Promicromonospora citrea, assembly GCF_013004695.1. GTDB lineage: Bacteria > Actinomycetota > Actinomycetes > Actinomycetales > Cellulomonadaceae > Promicromonospora > Promicromonospora citrea. Next base: position 12,697 of record NZ_JABEMG010000087.1, on the reverse strand, counting down.
ACGCGCGGCAGATCGTGGAGCACTTCGGCCTCGACGCCTACCTCGCCCGCGGGCTGGACGGGGTGCACGGCGCCGACCCGGAGGCGGTCCACGAGACGGCGGGCAAGGAGGTCGTGGTGGAGCGCGCGCTCGCCACGGCCGTCGCGCTCGGTGCCGAGCGCGGCCAGGTGGTCATGGTGGGCGACCGCGAGCACGACGTGCACGCGGCTGCCCACCACGGGCTGCCCACGGTGGGCGTGGCCTGGGGTTACGCCGAGCCGGGCGAGCTCGAGGCGGCGGGCGCGGCCGCGGTGGCGGCGACGCCCGCCGAGCTGCGCAAGCTGCTCACGAGTTGAGGCCCGGGTCGCCGAGGGCGGTCTCGAAGACGGCGCGGGAGCGCTCGTCCCGCACGACGAACCGCACCTCGCGGGGGCTGCCGTCGGGATGTCCGGCCAGCCACGCCCGGCACGCGGCGACGGCGATGCGGGCCACGTCCGTCATCGGCCAGCCGTAGGCGCCTCCGCTCACCGCGGGGAACGCGACGGACCGCACGTCGAGCAGTGCCGCGACGTCGAGCGACCGGGTGAAGCACGAGCCCAGCAGCGCCGGGTCGTCCTGGCCCCGGTGCAGGTTCGGGCCGACCGTGTGGATCACCCAGGAGGCGGGCAGGTCGAACGCCGGGGTGGCCACCGCGTCGCCCACGGCGAGGCCGTCCGGGTGGGTGGTCGCGCGCAGTCGGCGGCACGCCTCCAGCAGGCGCGGCCCGGCGGCGGCGTGCAGCGCGCCGTCCACGCCGCCCCCGCCGAGCAGGGTCGAGTTGGCGGCGTTGACGACGGCGTCGGCCTCGACGCGCGTGAGGTCGCCGACCTCGACGGTGAGGGTGCTCATGCGCCGACCTCCGACGTCTCGGCGCGCGGACCGGTCCCGGAGCCGGGGAGCACCATCCACGTGTAGCCGTCGTCGAGCGGCCGCCAGCCGTAGCGGGCGTACAGGCCCTCGGCGTCGGCCGTCGCCAGGGCCGTGCGCCGCAGGCCCAGCGGCTCGATGTCGGCGACGACGCCCTCCATGAGCAGCTTGCCGATGCCCTGACCGCGCAGCTCGGGGTCGACGATGACGTCGGCCAGCCATGCGAACGTCGCCCCGTCGGTCACGATGCGCGCGAACGCCACCTGCTCGCCCGTGGTCCGGCGGTAGACGCCGTACGGGCGCGATCCTGCGATCGCGGCGTCCATGACGTGCCGCGGACGGTCCTTCGCCCAGTACGTGTGCCGGGAGATGAGCTCGTGCACCCGGTCGGCGTCGATGCGCGCGGGGTCGGCGGAGAACTCGAAGGGCTGGTCGGTAATCATGAGGGGAGTCAACCACCCGATACCGACAGGCACCGCTCGTTCCTCCGTGCGGTCAGCCCGCCCGGAGGAACTCCGGGCGGATGACCTCGCGCAGCGCGGCCGTCACAGCATTCAGGTCGATGGCACCGGACGAGGGCTGTGACGCCAGGTCGAGGTGCTCGAGGATGGCTAGTCGAGCCATCGTCGAGACCGGGAGGTCTCGGTCGGTCGCGGCTGCGGCGAGGCGCTGGTACTGGGCGTCGGTGAGGCGGACGGAGAGGACACGCGGTGGCGGACCGTCACCACGCCGGCGCCCGACGGCGTCGTCGGGCAGTGCGTCGTGCCGGGTCGCCTCGGACTCCTCGCTGACCTCCGTCAGCAGCGCCTCGACGTTGATGTCACGGCTCATGGTGTGCTCCTCCTGGTCGCCGGTGTCTTTCGGCTCGTTCGTACCAACGCTGGTCGGTCTCGTTCGACTTCCACGCGTTCGCGCCCCACAGCGTGGCACCGTCGCGGACCGTGATGACGGTGATGAGGAAGCCCGCGCTGTCCGACCATCCGATCGTGCGATCGGACGCCCCTCTTCTGGACGCCGGGGTCGGGCCGGAAGATCACGGCGGCCGGATCGGCGTACGCTTCGTCGGCCCAGGCGGTCTCGATGTCAGTCTCGCCGGCCGACCCCTTCCTCGCTGACCTCGTACGGATGTAGTCCCCCCTGTGCTGCCAGTCAGGCAGCGTCTGCGGGAGGTTCTCCTCGCTCACGTAGTAGATCCTACTACACGTACCGCCGGCAGAACTCCCGCAACGGCCCCTCCGGCACGACCTCCAGCAGCTCGCGGTAGCGGGCCGCCGCCTCGTCGGTGCGGCCCGTGCGCCGGGCGAGGTCGGCGAGGGCGAGGCTCGCGTCGCGGGCGGCGTACGGCGGGCCGTCGGCGACCAGGTCCTCCAGCTCGCGCTCGACGGCCCGCAGGGCGTGCGCGCCGGTCAGGGCGACCCGCCCCCGCACGACGAGCCGGGCCACGCGCACGGCGGGCGCGGGCCAGACCTCCAGGAGCGCGTCGTACAGCTGCGCGAGCCGGTGCCAGTCGGTGCGGTCCGCCGACGGGGCCGTCGCGTGCACCCCGGAGATCGCGGCCTCGAGCGTGAACCGGCCCGGCCGGCTCGCCGTGCGGGCCACGGCCGCCGACGCGTCGTCGAGCCCCGCCGCGAGCAGGCGCCGGTCCCACGCCGACCGGTCGACCTCGTCGAGGGGCAGCGCGACGCCGTCGCGGACCCGGCCCGGGCGGCGGGCCAGACCGAGACGGCAGACGGCGCGCAGACCGAGCACCTCGGGATCGGCCGGGTAGCGGGCCGCGAGCGTCTCGGCGAGCGTGAGGGCGTCGCGCGCCGGGTCCTGGGTCGGGTCGGGCGGCTCGGGCGCCTCGCGCTGGCCCACGGTGAACAGGCCCGCGACGCACGCGAGCACCACGGGCAGGCGGGCGTCCCGGTCCGCGCCCTCCGGCACCGCGAACTCGCCGCGGGCGCGGGCGAGCGCCGACTTGGCGCGCGTGAGACGGGCGGCGGCCGTCGCGTCGGCGATGCCGAGGTGGGCGGCGATCTGCCGGGTCGTCAGGCCGCAGACGACCCGCATCGCGAGGACGAGCTGCGCCCCGGGGGCGAGGGCGTCGTCGCACGCGACGAAGAGCAGTGCGAGGCGGTCGTCGAGCTCGTCGTCGGGGGCCGAGGCGTCCACGGGCGCCACCTCCGGTCGGGCGAGCTGGTGCCGGATGCGGGTGAGCACCGCCTGGTGCCGTACGGCGTCGAGCCAGGAGCGACGACCGACCTGGATGCACCAGCCGACCAGGTCGGTGATCGCGCCGTCGGGCTGTGCCGCCGCGCGCGCGAAGGCCTCGGCGGCGCACTCCTCACCGTGGTCGAGGCTGCGCGTCGACGCCGCGAGCGCCCGCACCACCTGAGGCCAGGCGGTGCGGAACGCCGCGGGGTCGATCGGCACGGCGGTCCGGGGTCAGGAGCCGAAGCGCATGACCTTGCGCCACTCGACGACGTTGCCGCTCGGGACCATCGCGGCGATCCTGCGGGCGGTGGCCTCGTCGCACTCGACCTCGTAGTAGCCGGTGATCAGCTCGTTGGTGTCGGTGTAGGGCGCGTCGGTGTAGACCGGCTCGGCGCCGTCCCGCCCGGGCACCACCCAGCCGCCGTGCCGCGCGTTCTGCAGGGCGTTGCTCCCGGTGATCTTCACGCCGAGCTCCTCGACCGCCTCGGCGAACCGGTGGTGCGCGGCCATGTCGGGGTCGTCGGTCAGGTCGACGCCGCTGCCGGGCAGGTAGTCGTCCGAGTTCCAGTCGTTCTCGCGGATGAGGAAGATCCAGGTGTCGGTCATGTCGAGCTCCTTCTCACAGGGATGGTGACATGACGTGGACGTGCGAGCGACGCGGGATTCGACAGCCTCCCGGGAGCCGGTCAGCCGATCACCGCGACCGGGACCGGCAGCGGGGTGCCGGACCCGTCCCGCCGCTCGTCGACCGCGGGCAGGTCGACCGGCTGGCCGCCGGCACCCAGCGCCCGCGGGGGAGTGGGGCCGACCCACGCCAGGATGAGCCCGTCCTCGCCCTTGAGCAGGCGCTGCGAGCGCACGCCGCCGGTCGCGCGCCCCTTGCCCGGGTAGAGGGCGAACGGCGTCACCTTGCCGGCGCCGGGCTCGATGCCCGGCAGGGCGTCGCCCGCGCCCGCGATCGTCACGACGGAGGCGTCGGTGCCCGCGGGCACGGCGCCGAAGAAGACGGCGGCGCGGCCGTCGGCGAGCTTGATGCCGGCCATGCCGCCCGCGGCGCGGCCCTGCGGGCGCACGGCCGAGGCGGGGAAGTGCAGCAGCGACGAGTCGCTCGCGACGAAGACCAGCTCGTCGTCGTCGGCCACGGCGGCGGCACCGACCACGGAGTCGCCGTCCTTGAGAGAGATCACGGTCCACTCGTCGCCCTTGGCGGGGGCGTCGGACGGCGCGATGCGCTTGACGACGCCCTGGGCCGTGCCGAGGGCGACGGTCGGGGCGTCGGGACCGAGAGCGGTCACGGTCCGTACGGTCTCGCCGCGCTCGAGCTCGACGAGCTCGCTGACCGGGATGCCGCCGGACAGCGACGGCGCGCCGTCGGTCGGGGGCAGGGCGGGCAGGTCGAGCACGGAGATGCGCAGCATGCGGCCGGCCGAGGTCACGAGACCGACGTGCCCGCGGGTCGTGGCGGCGGCGTCGCCCCGCAGCGCGTCGTGCGCGGCGCGGTTGCCCTCGCGCGGCACGGGCACGTCGTCGGGCAGGCGGGCCAGCAGACCCGTGGCCGACAGGACGACACGGGTGGGCTGGTCCTTGATCTCGAGGTCGAGCGGCGCGACGGCGGCGCGGCGCCCGCCCGCCGCCGGGGCCGAGACGGAGCCGACCGAGCCGCCCGCGGAGTCGAGCAGCACGGTGCGGCGGGGCGTGCCGTACGTCTTGGCGACCTCGCCCATCTCGGTGCTGACCACGCGACGCAGCAGCTTCTCGTCGGCCAGGATCTGCTCGAGCTCGGCGATCTCGCGGCGCAGCTCCTCGGCCTCCTTCTCGAGCTCGATGCGCGAGAACTTGGTGAGGCGGCGCAGCTGCAGGTCGAGGATGTAGGACGCCTGCGGCTCGGACAGGTCGAAGATCTCGCGCAGGCGGTCGCGCGCGATCGACGCGTCGTCGGACGAGCGGATCACCTGGATGACCTCGTCGATGTCCACGATCGCGACGAGCAGGCCGTCCACGAGGTGCAGGCGCTCGTTGCGCTTGTCGAGGCGGTGCTGCGAGCGGCGGCGCACCACGGAGATGCGGTGGTCCACCCACACGCGCAGCAGCTCGACGAGGCCCAGCGTGCGCGGCTGGCCGTCGACGAGGGCCACGTTGTTGATGCCGAAGGAGTCCTCCAGCGGCGTGACGCGGTAGAGCTGCTCCAGCACGGCGTCGGGGTCGAACCCGGTCTTGACCTCGATCACCAGGCGCAGGCCGTGCGTGCGGTCGGTGAGGTCCTGCACGTTGGTGACGCCCTGGATGCGCTTGGCCTTCACGCCGTCGGCGATCTTCTCGATCACCTTCTCCGGCCCGACGAGGTAGGGCAGCTCCGTGATGACGATGCCCTTGCGGCGCGGCGTCACGTTCTCGACGCGCGCGGTGGCACGCGTGCGGAACGTGCCGCGGCCCGCGCGGTACGCGTCGCGCACGCCCTCCAGCCCGACGATCTTGCCGCCCGTCGGCAGGTCGGGGCCCGGGACGAACCGCTGGATGTCCTCGAGCGTCGCCTCGGGGTTCTTGATGAGGTGCTGGGCCGCCGCGACGACCTCGACCAGGTTGTGCGGCGCCATGTTGGTCGCCATGCCGACCGCGATGCCGGACGCGCCGTTGACCAGCAGGTTCGGGATCGCGGCGGGGAGGACCTCCGGCTGCGTCAGCTTGTTGTCGTAGTTCGGCACGAAGTCGACGACGTTCTCGTCGAGCCCCGTCGTCATCGCGAGGGACGGCGCGGCCAGGCGGGCCTCGGTGTAGCGGGGCGCCGCGGGGCCGTCGTCGAGCGAGCCGAAGTTGCCGTGGCCGTCCACGAGCGGCAGCCGCAGCGAGAAGTCCTGCGCGAGCCGCACGAGCGCGTCGTAGATGGGGGCGTCGCCGTGCGGGTGCAGCTTGCCCATCACCTCGCCGACGACGCGCGACGACTTCACGTGCGCGCGGTCGGGGCGCAGCCCCATGTCCGCCATCATGTAGAGGATGCGGCGCTGCACGGGCTTGAGGCCGTCGCGCGCGTCCGGCAGGGCGCGGGAGTAGATGACGGAGTAGGCGTACTCGAGGAACGAGGTCTCCATCTCCGAGGCGACGTCGATGTCCACGACCTTCTCGTGGATCTCGCTCTCGTCGAGCGGCTGCGACGGCTTGCGCGCCATGGTTCGTGAAGCTCCTGGGCTGTCTGGGTCTGACCGGGACAGGGCACACGGTACCCCGCCCCACCGACGCTCCCGGCGCGGCACCCCGCACGTCGCCGCAACAGCGGTCACGAGATCTTGACCGGACCTGCCACGGACGGGGAGTGCACCCCTCACCCGGCACCTGGCAGTATGGGCGCATGCCCGAGTCTCCGCTGGTCAGCAGGTCAGCCACCGTGCCGGGCTGGGCGGCCCGGGTGGGCCTCGCGTACGGCGTCGCCGGGCTCAGCGTGGTGCCCGTCCTGGTGCTCGGTGCGCTCGTCACGTGGTGGATGCAGTCGTGGGAGTGCGCCCGCCAGGAGTGGGGCTGCCTCGAGCAGGGCATCACCCTCTGGGCGGGGCTGGCGATCCTCGCCGCCGTGCTGCACATCGTCGTCGCCATGCGGGCCGGGCTGGGGGTCGTGCACGGGCTGGTCGTCGTGGCGGTGGCCGCCGTCGCCGCGAACATCGCGCCCGCGCTGGGCGCCTGGCTGCTGCTCGCCGTCGGCCCCGCCGTCGTCGCCATCCTCACCGCGTCGGGCCCCAGCAGGCGCCAGCGGCTCGTGCTCGTCGGCTTCGCGGTCATGCTGCTCGTCGGCACCGTCCTGGTGCGCTGACCGGCGCCGACCGCCCCGCCGGGCCTGCCGGTCGATAGCCTGGGCCCGTGGACCAGCCAGAGACCCTCGGCACGGTACGCCTGCCCTACCCGACCGGGTACCCGGTCGAGTGGGAGGCCGACGTGGTGCTGCGCGAGGGCTCCACCATCCAGGTCCGGCCCATCCGGCCCGAGGACGCCGACGCGCTCCAGCGCTTCCAGATGGCGCAGTCGGAACGGTCCACCTACCTGAGGTTCTTCGCGGCGCTCCAGCGCATCCCCGACCGCATGCTCCGGCAGCTCGTCACCGTCGACCACGTGCGCCGCACCGCGCTGGTCGCGGTGCGGCCGGCGGGCCCGGGCCGGGAGGAGGGGCCCGGGACGGAGGACATCGTCGGCGTCGCCCGCTACGACGTCATCGACGACCGCCCCGGCCGCCGCACCGCCGAGGTCGCGTTCAACGTCGCCGACGCCATCCAGGGCCAGGGCCTCGGGTCCGTGCTGCTCGAGCACATCGCGGCCGCCGCGCGGGAGCGGGGCGTGCACCGGTTCGTCGCCGAGGTGCTGCCCCAGAACCGCGCCATGCTGGGCGTCTTCCGTGAGGCCGGGTACGCCGTCGAGCAGCACGTGGACGACGGCGTGGTGACCGTCTCGGTGGACCTCGACCCGACCGACCGCTCGCGCGAGGTCATGGCCGACCGCGAGCACCGCAGCGAGGCGCGCTCGATGCAGGGCCTGCTCTCGGCGCGGCGCGTCCTGCTCGTCGGTCCGGCGGCCCCCCGGGTCGGCGACCTCACCGTCGAGGACCTCCAGGCCGCGCGGGTCCGCGAGGCCCACGCCGCCGACCCGGGGGACACCGAGCTCGTCGTGCTCGGCGAGGACGTCACGTGGGCGGACCTCTCCGCCGCCGGCCGCGCGGACCCGGCGATCGACCTCGCCGTCGTCGCCGCGCCGCCCGACGAGGTGATCGACGCGGTGCGCCGGCTGCACGGCACGGGTGCCCGCGGGGTCGTCGTGCTCTCGGCGGGCTGGGCCGAGGCGGGGCCGGACGGCGTCGCGCGCCGTCGCGAGCTGCTGCGCACCGCGCACGCCGAGGGCATGCGCGTGGTGGGCCCCGCGAGCTACGGCCTGCTCACCACGGTCCCGGACGCCGGGCTGCGCGCGAGCCTCGCGCCGACCGCGCCGCGGCCGGGCCGGGTCGGGCTGTTCGCGCAGAGCGCGCCCGCGACGGTCACGGCGCTGGAGACGGTCAAGCGCCGCCGGCTCGGCCTGTCCACGCTGGTCTCGGCCGGGCACCGCGCGGACGTCTCGGGCAACGACGTCATGCAGTACTGGCAGGACGACCCCCACACGGACGTCGTGTGCCTCTACCTCGAGACCCTCGGCAACCCGCGCAAGTTCTCGCGCATCGCCCGGCGGCTCGCGCAGGTCAAGCCGGTCGTCGTCGTGGTGGCGGGCAGGCACGGGCGCGTGGTGCCGCCCGGGCACGCCGTGCGCACCACGCGCGCGCCCCGGCGGATGCTCGACGAGGTGCTGCGCCAGTCCGGCGTCATCCGCGCGGAGAACACCCACCAGCTCATGGACGTGGCCCAGGTGCTGGCCCACCAGCCGTTGCCCGCGGGCGGCCGGGTCGGCATCCTGGCGGGCTCGCCCTCGCTCGCCGCCCTGGTGACCGACGCCGTCGCCGCGGCCGGCCTGACCGTCGGTGCCGCCGAGTCCCTGTCGGCCGGCGCGCCCGACGACGAGATCACCGCCGTCGTCGACGCCCTCTACGCCCCGGGCGCGTGCGACGCCGTCGTCGTGGTCTCCGTCCCCGTCGTGCTGCCGCGCACCGCGGCGATCGCGCGCGCCGTCGCCGAGGCCGCCGCGCGCACCGGGCGCACCACCGTGGTCAGCGCGCTCGGCCTGCACGGCCTGCCCGACGAGCTCGCGTCCGGTGACGTGCGCGTCCCCGCCTTCTCGACGCCCGAGGACGCCGTCACCGCCCTGGGCCAGGTCGTCCGCTACGCGCAGTGGCGCACCCAGGACCACGGCACGCCCGTCCGCCCGCCGCTGCGCGAGGGGATGTCCGACGGCGCCGCGCGCGCCCAGGCGCGCACCCTCGTCGAGTCGCGGCTCGCCGCGGCGGTGCGGGACGGTGGGCAGGACGGTGGGCAGGACGACCCGCACGACGGCGTGACCCTCGACCAGGACGCCACCGCGGAGCTGCTCGCGTGCTACGGGGTGCGGCTGTGGCGCTCGGTCAGCGTGCGCACGCCCGACGAGGCGGTCGCCGCGGCGCGGGAGCTCGGCTGGCCGGTCGCGCTCAAGATCGCCGCGCCCGCCCTGCGCCACCGCGCCGACCTCGGCGGCGTGCGCCTCGACATCGACGACGCCGACGAGCTGCGCGAGGACGCCGAGCAGATGCTCGCCGCCGCGTCGGCCCTCCTGCCCGCGCCCGACCCCGTGCTCGAGGTGCAGGCCATGGCCCCCGCAGGGGTCGCGTGCGTGGTGCGGTCCGTCGAGGACGAGCTGTTCGGGCCGGTCCTGTCCTTCGGCCTGGCGGGGGACGCGGTCGACCTGCTCGACGACGTCACGCACGGCGTGCCGCCGCTGACCGACGTCGACGTCGGGCGCATGGTGCGCGGCGTGCGGGCCGCGCCACGGCTCTTCGGCTACCAGGGCGCGCCCGGGGCCGACGTCGCGGCGCTCGAGGACGTGCTCGCGCGCGTGTCCGTCATGGCCGAGGACCTGCCGGAGCTCGCCTCGCTCGAGCTCTACCCCGTCGTCGTGGCCGAGCACGGCGCGTCGGTGCTGCACGCGACGGTCCGGCTGCGGCCCGCCGAGCGCCGCACCGACGCACCGCGCCGGGCCCTGCAGGTCTGAGCGGGCGACATCGTCCACAACCCCCTCGCCCGGCTAACGGCGAGCGGTCGGATCGTGGGAGGATTCTGCCCGTGCCCCATGCCCCTACCGATGCTCGTGCAGACCTGACCGCCCACCTCCACCGGGCCGGCTACTACCCGGAGCTCGTCGCGGACGTGCTCGACGTGGCGCTGGCCGACGAGGAGGTGGTCTCCCACCTCGTGCAGGCGGAGACCACGTTCGACTCGGAGGTGCGCAGGCACCTGACCGTCCTGGTGCTCACGCCGACCCGGCTCGTGACGGCGCACGTGGACGACCACGCGGGCGCCGACCCCGCGGCGCCGGCGTCGGCGTCGGCCACGACGGAGGTCGTCCCGCTGCGCGAGATCCGCTCCGTCGCGCTCACGCACGTCATCGCGGAGCCCGAGCGCTACCCGCGCGGCGGCGCGACCCGCGAGGTCACGCTCGCGATCGGCTGGGGAGCGGTCTCGCGCGTCGACCTGGAGCCCGCCACGTGCGTCGACCCGGGCTGCACCGCCGACCACGGCCTCACCGGCCAGGTCACCCCGGACGACGTCGTGGTGCGCGTGTCCGGGGAGGCGGAGGGCGACGCCGCCGTCCGCTCCGCCGTCGACTTCGCCCGTGCGCTGTCCCGGGCCACGGCTGCGTGAGCGCACCGGACCTGCCCGCCGGCCTGGTCGCGCCGACCTACGACACGACGAGCCTCGCCGCGGTGCTGCCCGCCGTCGCGGGCGCCCTCGGTCACGAGCTGACGACGGCGACGGGCCTGTCCGCGTCCGGCAGCCGGGCGGCGCTCGGCCTGCCCGACGCCGAGCGCGCCGTCGTGGTGCTCGTCGACGGCCTCGGCCTGCGCAACCTCGCCGAGCGCGGCGGCCACGCCCCGTTCCTGCGCTCCCTCCTCGCCGAGCGGGGTACCGACGCGGCCACGCTCACCTCGAGCTTCCCGTCGACGACGGCGGCCGGCCTGAGCATCCTCGGCACCGGGACGGCCCCCGGCCGCACGGGCATGCTCGGCTACACGCAGCGCGACACCGCGACCGGCCGGCTGGCCGCCGTCGTGCAGTGGAAGGACCTCGGCGACCCCGCCGACGTGCAGCGCGAGCCCACGGTGCTCGAGACCCTCGCGGGCGCCGGCGTGCGCGTCACGGCGCCCGGGCCGCGCAAGTTCGCGGGGTCCGGCATGTCCCAGGCCGCGCTGCGCGGCCCCGCCCACGTGGCCGCCGAGACGTTCGAGCAGCGCGTCGACGCGACGGCCGCCGCGCTGCGCGGCCCCGGGCCGGAGCGGCGGCTCGTGTACCTGTACCAGGGTGACGTCGACAAGACGGGGCACGGGTTCGGCTGGGACGCGTGGCAGTGGGGCGACGCGCTCGAGGCCACCGACCGGGAGCTGCGCCGCCTGCTGCGCAGCGTCCCCCGCGGGACGCTCGTCGTGGTCACCGCCGACCACGGGCAGATCCGGGCCGACCTCGGTACGCAGTGGGACGTCGCGACCGACCCGGAGCTCGGCGCCGGTGTCGCGCTGGTGGGCGGCGAGCCGCGGGCGCTGCACGTCTACACCGCTCCCGACGCCGACCCCGCCGACGTGGCGGGACGCTGGGCGGACCGGCTCGGCGACCACGCCGTCGTGCGGCTGCGCGACCAGGCCGTGGCCGCCGGCTGGTTCGGTCCCGTCGCGGAGCACGTGCTGCCCGCCGTCGGCGACGTCGTGGTCGCGATGACGGGCGCCGCGACCGTCGTCGACTCCCGTGTGCACTCGCCCGCCGCGCGCGCCCTGCCCGGCGTGCACGGCTCCCTGACCCCGCACGAGATGCTCGTGCCCTTCCTCGTGGCCGTCGCCTAAGGAGCCCCGCCGTGGCCGAGCTCGTCTTCTTCTCCGGGACCATGGACTCCGGCAAGTCCACCCTCGCCCTCCAGACCGACCACAACTACCGCGCCCGCGGCCGTGAGGGGCTGATCTTCAGCCGGGGCGACCGCGCGGGCGCCGCGACGGTCTCGAGCCGCCTCGGCCTGGCCGTCGCGGCGCGCGAGGTCACGGACGACACCGACCTCTGGGCGGAGATCGCAGGCCTCCGGTCCGCGGGCCAGGCCGTCGACTACCTCGTGTGCGACGAGGCGCAGTTCTACTCGCCCGAGCAGGTCGAGCAGCTCGCCCGGCTCGTCGACGAGATGGAGATCGACATCTTCGCGTTCGGCATCACGACCGACTTCCGCACGCGGCTGTTCCCCGGCTCCGCGCGCCTCATCGAGCTCGCGGACCGCATCGAGGTGCTGCAGGTGCAGTCGCTGTGCTGGTGCGGCGCGCGCGCCACCCACAACGCACGCACCGTCGACGGCGTCATGGTCACGGAGGGCGAGCAGGTCGTCATCGGCGACGTCGGCGACCGTGAGCCCGCCGAGGTGGCCTACGAGGTGCTGTGCCGCAGGCACCACATGCGGCGCATGACGGCGCTCACGGCGCGGCGCCGGTCGGCGCAGGACTCGCTCTGGGGCTAGACCTACAGCTCCGGTCGTGAGCCGAACACGATCTCGTCCCAGCTCGGCACCTGCGCACGCGACTTGCGGCCCTTCTTGGCCGGACGCTTCGACGGCGCCTGCTCGGCGGGCGGCCGCTCGGGCGGTGCGTCGACGACGGGGGCGTCCGCGGCGGCAGGGTCGGCCGGCGATCCGGTCCCGTGGTCCGAGCCGGTGCCCGAAGCCGCCACCGAGGCCGGTGCCGCGCCGTCCGGCCGGGCACCGGCCGTGCGGTCCTCGTCCGTCAGGGCGCCGTCCAGCCGGGCACCGTCCTGCCGGGCGCCGTCCGTGCGCGCCGCGTCCTGCCGCGCCGCGGGCCCGGGGATCTCCCACGTGCTCGGGGCCTCCCACTCGAGGTCGGCGGGGGAGTCCGGCACGCGGACCGGCGGCATGGCGGCCCGGGAGCTCCCGCGTCGCGCGCCCAGGTCGACGACGGACGCCGACTGCTCGCCGGGGCCCGCCT